>JAIMJQ010000002.1:22908-47049 GCA_020693165.1 Xanthomonas sp.
AGCTTGTCGCTACTGTGGGTCCAGACTTGTCTGGACGCTGGTGGCTCGGCCGAAGGGGAAGCGTCCAGACAAGTCTGGACCCACCAGAGCCATCGCGATCTTCGAGCCTTTCCCGTGCCCCGTGCCGCAAATCAGCTCGCCCACCCTGCCAGCACGATCACCGACAGCAGCACCAGCCACACCACCAGCAGGCGCCATAGCAGCCGGCGCGCTTCTTCGACGGCTTCGTCGCGGATCGGCGCGCCGTCGGCGGTGACGAACTCCTCGTCATCGATGTCGACGCAGGCGCGCGCGGTGGCCGACAGGAAGCCGAGGTCGAGGTGCAAGAGACCTTGCCCATGCGCGGCGTGGTGCTCGCGCCAGGCCTTGCCGACTGCATCGAAGTCCGATGCCAGCGCCAGCGCGAGTGTCATCAGTTGCGCCGGCATCCATGCCAGCGCGGCGTGCACGCGCTCGGCCGCCTCGACCTGGGCCGTCGGGAGCGCGCTGCGCAGTTCCGCCGACTGCGCCAGCAGCTGGCACAGTCGATAGCCGACGGCACCCACTGGACCGAAAGCGACAAACCAGAACAGCGGACCGAACCAGCGTGTCAATCCAGCCAGGAACACGCCTGCGACCAGATCGCCGCTGCGCACCGGCACCCCGGTAGCGGTACCGCCGAGCGTGACCAGCGCAGCGGTGCGGTCGCCGGGCGTCTCGGCGGTCGCCGCCTGGCGGGCATCGGCATCGACGTCGCGCGGTCCCCAACAAAGAAACAGCACGACCAGCGCGAACACGAACTGCAGCAGTCCGTGCAGGGGATCGCGCAGTGTCCAGTCGATCAGCGCCGTCATTGCCAGCAGCGGCAGCATCACCAGCGCCAGTCCGTACTCGTTCGACCAGATGCTGCGCGGGGAAAGCCGCTGGTCCAGCCACGCCAGCCAACTGCGCAGCCACAGGAACTGTCGCAGGCGCGCGAGTTCCGGCGCCAGCGCACCGATGGCCAGCACGATCAGGACGGCGAGCAGCGCCAGCGCCATGGACACCACCTTGCAATCCGGGGAAAGTGCGCAGTTGACGCGGATCGCCTGCGCGCGTCAAGCGGGGTGGCTGGGACTTGTCGGGAAGAGCGATTCACGCGGAGGCGCGGAGGCGCGGAGAAGAGCCGGGAGCCGGTTTGCTGAAGGGGCGGCGGGTCACATCGCGGAGCACTGGTATGCTTTGGCGCGCGAACCTGTCGTCCCGATCGGCGCCGGCTGAATTTGCCTTTCTCCGCGCCTCCGCGTGAACCTTCTGCGCCTGATGAAGGGCTACAACCGGAATAATTCGTCGCCGGCGCGCCCGGTGCGCGCTTCGTACCAGTCCTCCAGCAATCGCGCCGACAGCGACAGCGGCGGCGGCAGGCGGATTTCGCCGGCGTTCACCGCGGCAAGCAACTCGGCGGGCGAAAACCACGCCGCATGCTCGAGTTCGTCGCCATAACGCAAGGCGTCGTTGGCCGCGCGGGCGGTGAACCCGAGCATCAGGCTGGCGGGAAACGGCCACGGTTGCGAGGAGTGGTACTCGCACTCGGCGACGATCACCCCGGATTCTTCCTCAACTTCGCGAAGCAACGCGTCTTCCAGGCTTTCCCCCGGTTCCACGAAACCCGCAAGCACCGAGTAGCGCCGTGCCGGCCAGCTCGGCTGCCGGCCGAGCAGCACCCGCCCGGCGTGCTCGACCAGCACGATGATCGCCGGATCGAGCCGGGGGAACTGCGCCAGGTTGCAGGCATCGCAGCGGCGCCGGTGGCCGCCGATCTCGATCCGGGTCGGGGCACCGCACTGCCCGCAGTAGCGATGCTGTCGATGCCAGTGCACCAGCGCGCGGGCATAGGCTGCGTAGCCGGCATCCACCTCTGGCAGCGAAAGCGCTGCCAGGCGCAGGTCGATCCAGCGGCGGCGGTCGGCCAACGGGCCGTCGCGCTGATCGTCGTCGATCACCAGCGCCAGCACCGGTCGCCCATTGCTGGCGCCGAGCGACAACCGGTGCTCGGCGTCGACACCGGTTTGCAGCAGCGTCGCGGCGCGCGCCAGTGCGCCGTCGTCCTCGACCAGCACCTCGCCGCGCGCACTGATGAAGAAGGTCAGCGCAATCGCCGGATCGAGGTCGACCTCGCCGCGTCCGGCGCGCTCACGCCACTCGCCGGAACGGTCGAGCGGCAGCGCCGTGAACCAGTTGCGGTTGCTGCGCGCTTCCGAGCCCATCGACTAAACCGAAAACGACGATCCGCAGCCGCAGGTGGTCTTCGCATTCGGGTTGCGGATGACGAACTGCGATCCCTGCAGGCTTTCCGAATAATCGACTTCGGCGCCGCCCAGGTACTGCAGGCTGACCGGGTCGACAATCAGGGTGACGCCGTCAGTTTCCACTGCCAGGTCGTCTTCCTGCGAGTCTTCGTCGAAGCTGAAGCCGTACTGGAATCCGGAACAGCCGCCGCCCTGGATGTAGACGCGCAGTTTGAGCGCCGGATTGCCCTCTTCGAGCATCAGTTCGCGTACCTTGCGGGCGGCTGCCTGGGTGAACTGCAGGCTGGACTCCTCAATCACGTCGGTCATTTGTGCGCTTCCCTTGAACTTGACTTGCAATGCGGCCCGTATCGACCGCTTTCAAGTGCCGCCGGCCTCGGGCTTGGACAGCTGCTTGCGCGGCTCTTCCTGATGCACCATCTGGCCATTGACCTGGGCGCCGGCGGCCATCTCCAGTACCCGATAGTAAACATTGCCGCGCACGCGCGCCGTGGCTCCCAGCAGCAGCTTCTCGGCGACCACATCGCCGAGCATCTCGCCATGGATCTCCGCCTGCGGAACCTGCACCTGGCCTTCGATCTGCCCGCGCTCATAAAGTTTGAGCACCGCGTCGCCGGCGTCGTCCGCAGCCACCGTACCCTTGATTCGCCCTTCGATGATGAAGCTGCCGGCGAACTTGACGTCGCCGGTGATGCTCATGCGTTCGCCCACCAGGCACTCGATCGCACCGGCTGGTACCGACTTGTTGACTTTCTTTTCCCCAAACATCACTCGTCCCCTTCGATGACCACATCCTTCCAGATGAACTCGCGCTCGATCGCATTGCTGCCCTCAGGCTCCACTCGCAGCCGCACCGACGCCGGCTTGAAGCCCTCCGGTAGCATGATCATGCCGGCGAGCTGCTGGAAGTACTTGAATGAGAATGCCAGCGCCGAACCGGTTCCGCCGAGATCGGCCAGGCCGAGCCGTGCGCTGTCCTGCCCGGCAGCGCCGCTGACGCTGATCTCGACGCTTCCCGAGGCCTGCCGGTTACGCTTCAGATTCTGACTCAGGGTGAGTGCGAACTGAAATGCGCGCGGATCGTCGGTCGGGCGCAACACCAGGCTGTGCACCGACAGGCCTGGCTGCTGGGCGCCGCCCTCCATCAGGCGCTGGTAGAAACCAAGATCGCTGCGCAACGAGGCGATCTCCTCCTGGCGCGCCGCCAGTGCCTGCTGCAATTCCTGGACGGCGCGCTCTGCGACCTGCTCGCCGCGCTGATGTTGCGCCAGCGTCTGCTGCAAGCGCGAGGACTCGGCGTCGCCCGCGGCGAGCGCTCGCCGGGACTGCGCCAATTCCTGCGAGATGCGGGCGTACTGCGGCGCGATGGTGGCACGCAGCACCAGATAGGTTGCGCCGAGACTCGCCAGCCACAGCGCGGCGACGATCAACCGCAGGCGCCAGCGTCGAGGCGCGTCGTCTTCGACCAGCCGCAGTCGGCGCGAGGGCGTGTCGCTATCGCGCATGTTTCATTGTATCCGCATGGGTCGAAGTCCTCGATTGGACGCGCAATCCGCGCTTTGGGCGCTCGCATTGCGACTGGGCTTATAGACGCCGTCTCGGCAGCGGCACAAGCGTGCGAGCGCTGGGCGACGCGCCCGTTCAGCGTCGACTCGCAAACGAGTTCAAATGAATTTTGCGCGGGCTTCAGCTGCCGGAACCCGCTGGTATAGTCGGCCCATCCCGCGCGCTTCGAGCTTGCCGTGCTACCCAAGGATGAGTCACAGCAAAACGCCGAGCTGCGCCAGGCCTTCCTGAGGCACCTGCCGCGACGCATCGAGGCCGTGCGCCGTCGTGGTCATCGGGTTTGCCGCGGCATCTGGGACGTCAACACGGTGACCTTGCTGTATCAGGATGTCCAGGGCCTGGCCGGCGCTGCCGGGCGCTACGGCCTGCTCGACGCCAGCGAGCGACTGTTCCAGGTCGAGCGCCTGATCGAGCCGCTGATTCGCCAGCTGCGCATGCCCAGCGACGAAGATCGTGCGGCGATCGAGGCGCAGCTGAACAGTCTCGATGTCATCGCCGATCCGCCGGCGCCGACGGTCAAGAGCGCGCGCGACTTTGTGGTGCCGCCGCCGGAACGGAGCGGACACGGGCCGGCCGCGGTGCTGCTGACGCCGCCCGAAGAGTACTGGCGGCGCTTCAGTCATCGCGAGCAACCGATGCTGACCAGCGAGTCGCACGGCCAGCCACCGCCGGCAACTGCGCTGGCGCGCCGCTGGTCCCCGGATGACGCACCCGCCGATGCCGGAGCTGAGTCGGTCGCCGGGGCGGCGCAACTGGTCAATGCGGGATCGGTTTTCGCGCTCGAGGCAGCGCATGCGCAGGCGCAGGCAGACCACGAACAGGCGCGCGCCGAACGGGTTGCACCACCGCAGCCGGCTGCCGCCCTGGTCGCCAACAGCGGCACTGCGCTTGCGCCCCCGGATTCGCGCCCGCGCACCGGCCGGATCTTCTACCTCTCCGATATCGCACCGTTCAGCCGCGAGCTGACCCAGGCCCTCGGGCTGCTCGGCTACGCGGTCGATCGCATCGAGAGCGCGGAAGAACTCAAGGAGATGCTGGGCTCGCTGGCGCCGGACCTGATCGTCATCGACGGCAGTTTCTTCGACCAGATCGAGCACCTCGGCGAGTTCATCAAGCGCGTGCGCCAGCGCGTGCCCGGAAAGCTGCCGTTGCTGGCGTTTTCTGAACTGAACGACCTCAATTCGCGCCTGAAGGCGATGCGCGCCGGCGTGGACACGCTGATCCCGCTGCCGATTGCGGCGGCCGACGCATCGTTGCGCGTTCGCGAACTGGTCGAGGTCGACAACCATGAGCCGTTCCGGGTGATGATCGTCGAGGACGATCGATCCCAGGCGATGTTCGCGGAGACCGTGCTGCGCAAGGCGGGCATGGAAACTCTGGCAGTGACCGACCCGCTCGACACGCTGGAGCGACTCGAGGCTTTCCACCCGGACCTGGTGTTGATGGACCTGTACATGCCGAACATCTCCGGCATGGAACTCACCGCGATCATTCGCGAGCGCGAGCAGTTCATCAACATGCCGATCGTGTTCCTGTCGGGCGAGCAGGATGCCGAGAAGCACTTCGAAGCCCTGTCCGCCGGCGGCGACGATTTCCTGGCCAAGCCGATCCGCCCGAAATTCCTGATCTCGGCGGTCAACAACCGTGCCCGGCGGGCGCGCCAGCTGGCACGTCGGCGCGCGCTGGACCCGAAGGATTCGACCACCGGCCTGTACCACCGTACCTTCGTCATCGATCGCCTGAACGAACTGCTGGGCCACGACGATCGCGGACAGCATCAGGGCGGCGTGATGTTCATCGAGGTGGAGGGCGTGCAGAAGTTGCGCGAGCACAAGGGCCTCGCCGCCTACGAGCCGGTGATGCGCCAGGTCGGCGCCACCATTGCCAGCTTCGCGCGGCCCGACGAACTGGCGGCGCGCTATGGGGATTCCACCTACCTGCTGCTGAGTCCGGTGCGTGACGTCGGTGAGCTTGAGCGGCTGGCACGGCAGATGGCCGATCGCCTGTCGAGTGAACTGGTCGAAGCCGATCAACACAGCGTGCCGGTTGCGGCGCGCATCGGAATCGCCGGTTTCACCCCGCAGATTGCCGATGCCGCCGACATGCTCAACGCCGCCGAGCGCGCCTGCTCGCGCAGCCGCCAGAACGGCGCTGCCAATGTCATGGTCTACCAGCCAGAGTCCTTGGCGGTCGGTGGTGGACTGGTCGATGCGATCCGTCGGGCGCTGGACGAGGACGGCTTCCAGCTGCTGTTCCAGCCGATCGTGTCGCTGCATTCGACCGGCGACGAACAGTACGAAGTGCTGCTGCGCCTGCGCGGTGATTCTGGAGAGATCATCGGCGCCTCGCAGATCATCGATGCCGCGCGTGACGCCGGATTGGTCAGCGCAATCGATCGCTGGTGCCTGGGCAAATGCCTGCGCGTGGTCGAGGAGCGCAAGCGCCAGGGTCGGCCGGTGCGCCTGTTCGTCAATCAGTCGGTTGAAAGTACGCTGGATCCAGAGCGCGTGCCGTGGCTGAAGCAGTCGCTGGAAACGCGGCGCGTGGCGCCCGACGCGCTCGCATTGGAACTCAAGCTCGGCGATGTTCTGGCGCGGATGCGCGAATCGCTGGCGTTCTTCGAGGCGGTCCGCAAGATTGGCGTGCGCGTGGTGGTCGACGACTACGACGGCGGCCTGACGGCGCTGCAATTGCTCAGCGTGATGTCGACCGATTACCTGAAGATCTCCGACAAGTACACGCGAGGCAATGCGATCAGCGCGCATTCCGACGAGTTGCGAACGCTGGTGCGGGCAGCCCACGATGGTGGGCGCTACGTGATCGCGCCCAAAGTCGAGACCGCGCAGAGTGCGGCCTCGCTGTGGACCATGGGCGTCGACCTGATTCAGGGTAATTTCGTGCAGCAACCGGGCTCGGACCTCGGTTTCGACTTCAGCGCTTCGGCGCTTTAGCGGTTTGACAGCCAGTAGTGGCGCAATCAGGGGGCGGCATGTTTGATGCGGGGCAGGCGGGAGCGCTGGAGACCAGGCGCCACAACGGTGTCGAGGCGGTCCTGTACTGGTGCGTCGGCAGCCTGTTGTTTGCGCTGCTGACCGCTCTGGCAGCGAATGCGTGGGCGTCCCCGGCGCTGCTGGTGGCCTGGGTTGGCGTCCAGTTGCTGCCCTGCCTCGCCGCACTGTGGGCTTGGAGGCGACTTCGGGACAACAGCGAGACGGCGTTCCAGCTCGCCCGCGTCGTCCTCGTCGTCAGTGCGCTGTGCTGGGCCTTCGGCATCGTGGCGCTGGGGCCGTTGCCCGACGGCGGGCTCAACCTGGCGTTGATTCTGACCACCGCCGGACTCGCCACGGCCAGTGTGTGGCTGTTCGCCAACGAGCGCTGGCTGTTGATCGGCGTGTTGATGGCGTTGCTGTTGCCGGCTGAGTTCGTGCTGCTGAGCGCCCGCCCTGCGCAGTGGATCGCTGCGCTGATGTTGCTGTTGCTGGTGGTGCTGAATCTGGTCGTCGGCTGGCGTCGTGCGCTGCTGACGGAACTGGTGGCCAGCATCGGGTCGGTCGCGCAAGCCGGGGCCAGGCCACCGCGTCAGGATGGGGGTCGGGATGGCGCCGCGGCGGTGCTGTCGACGGCCGAATCCACCGAGATCGGGCAACTCAAGGCCGAACTCGAACGCCACCGCAATCTCGAGAAGGAAATGGCGGTGGCCAAGCAGGCCGCCGAGGCCGCGAACATGGCCAAGGGCGAGTTCCTTGCGACCATGAGTCATGAAATGCGCACGCCGCTCAACGGCATCATTCCGTTGCTGGAAATCCTTCGGGACACCAAGCTGCAGCCGGATCAGCGCGAGTATCTCAACACCGCCTACACCTCGGCGCGGCATCTGCTGAGGATCATCGACGACATCCTCGACTACTCGAAGATCGAGGCCAACAAGCTCGAACTCGAAGTGGTCGGCTTGAACCTCAAGGAAGTGGTCGACTCGGTGACGCGGTTGATGGAGAAGGCGGCCGACGCCAAGGGCTTGAAGTTGTCGGTCAGCTTCGACCCCAATGTGCGCCTCGCCTGCCGCGGCGATCCGGTGCGCCTGCGCCAGGTGCTCTCGAACCTGGTCAGCAATGCCATCAAGTTCACCGAGAAGGGATCGATCCAGATCCAGATCAGCAAGCGTGGCGAGAATCGCACGCAGACCGAGTTGCTGTTCGCGGTGCGCGATTCGGGCGTCGGCATTTCGCCGGAAAAGTCCGAACGGCTGTTCCAGCCGTTCTCCCAGGCAGATACCTCGACCACGCGCAACTACGGCGGAACCGGCCTCGGCCTGGTGATCTGCAAGCGCATCGTCGAACTGATGGGCGGCAAGATCGGACTGAAGAGCGAAGTCGGCAAGGGATCGGTGTTCTGGTTCAGCGCGCCGTTCATGAAAGCGATCGGCGACCTCGGCGCCAACCGCCGCGACCTGACCGGCGCGCGCGCGCTGATCGTCTGCGGCGATCCGAAGCTGACCCAGCGACTGGCCAGCTATTGTCAAGCGTGGGGACTCAGCCACATCGCCACCAATACCACCGCCGATGCGCTGAGCAAGCTCAAATCCTCGGCTACGCTGGGCGAAAACTGGGCGTTCGACGTCGTCGTCGTCGATCTCGGCAGCATGCGCACGACAGCGCCGGCGCTGGCGCGCAATGTGCTGCGCGAGCCTGCGCTGGAACGGCTGTGCATGACGTTCATCGATTCGGAGGACGGTGCGCCGGCGGAACTGCAGACGGACAGCGCGCGCAGCTGCCTGCTGAAACGTACGTTCACCGAGGGCGAACTGCAGGCGGCGCTCAACAAGTTGCTGCAGGTCGAAAGCGGACGCGATCAGCGCTTCAACCTGCTCGAACAGGCTGCGCGCCTGGGTGTCGACGACGCCGCAGCGTCGGCGGCGCGGGCGCATCACGAGGGTGGTGAACCGCCAGCCGATGCGCCGCGGCCGAAGCTCGCCGGACATGCCTTGCTGGTCGAAGACAATCCAGTCAACCGGCAGGTTGCGCAGCGCCTGCTGAGCTTGATCGGAATCACCTTCGACGTCGCCGAAAACGGCAAAGAGGCTTTCGACATGATGATGGCCGGCGCGAACTTCGACGTCGTGCTGATGGACTGCCAGATGCCGGTCATGGACGGCTACACCGCAACCCGGTCGCGGCGAACGCTGGAGCAGGAACGTTCGCTGCCGCGCATACCGATCATTGCCATGACCGCCAATGCGATGGCCGGCGATCGCGAAAAATGCCTGGCGTCGGGCATGGACGACTACATGTCGAAGCCGCTCAACCGCGGCTTGCTCGAGCAAACCATCCGCAAGTGGATGCCGAAGAACAAGGCTGGTGGTGAACCGTCGGCGCCGCCGGTGGCGCCGCCCGCCGCTCCCAGAGTGCCGCCGGTACGTCTGACCGAACCGGTCAAGCTGACGCCTTCAGCACCGGCGATCAACGAGAGCATCGTCAACGAACTGATCGACGTGATGGGCAGCGAATTCACGTCGCTTGTCCGCGTCTATCTGGAGGACACACCCAAGAACCTGCAGATCCTCGCGGCGGCAGCGGACCGCGGCGATGTCCAGGGGATGATCGCGCCGGCGCACTCGTTGAAGTCGACCAGCGCCAACCTCGGAGCGATGGCGCTGTCGGACGTCGCCAAGCTGATCGAACACGGCGCTCGCGCCGGCACCTTGCGCGACTCCGCCGGCATGGCCCGCCAGGCCGGCATCGAGTTCCGGCGTGCCTCGGAGGAGTTGCAGCGGTTGTTGCAGAAGGCGGGGGAATAGGCGCAGCGAGCCTTTGTGGGTCCAGACTTGCCTGGACGCTTTGCTTCAGTCGACAAGCGCCCAGACTCGTCTCGACCCCTGTCCACAGCGCTCGTCAGATCGACGCGCGCTCGACCGAGAAACTCTCGCCGCAACCGCACTCGCCGGCGACGTTGGGGTTGCGGAACACGAAGTTGCGATTGAGCCCCTGGCGCACGAAGTCGATCTCGGTGCCATCGACCAGCGCCAGCGCCTGCGCAGCGATCACGACCTTGACGCCGTGCTGCTCGAAGACGTGGTCATCGGCGGCAATGTCGCGGGCGACGTCAACGGTATAGGCCCAGCCACTGCAGCCGGTCTTGCGCACGCCAAAGCGCAATCCGACGCCGCCTCCCTGGTCGAGGACGTACTGGCGGACACGCGTGGCAGCGGCTTCGGTGAGTGAGATCGACATTTTTCTCGGCAATCCAGAAAACTCGGGACAAGCTTAGCAGGATGAGTGCCCGCGGCAACTGAAGCGGATTACTGCATCTCCCACAGGGAGCCTCGGAACGGGTTCTGCGAGCTGCTGAACCTGTTCAGAGGCTCACCGGGCCGCTGTATGATCCGCGGCCTCGCCGCGAGATGCGGTTCGATCATCGGGAAATCAAGAGCATGGCCTGGGTCACTGTCAAGGACGCGCTGGCGGGCAAACACGCCGAGGGTACGGCGATCACGGTGAAGGGCTGGGTGCGCACACGGCGCGACTCCAAGGCCGGCATCTCCTTCATTCAGCTGAACGACGGCAGCTGTCTTGGCAATCTGCAGATTGTCGCAGCAGCGACGCTCGGCAATTACGCCAGCGAAATCCAGCATTTGACCAGCGGCTGCTCGATCGAAGCCGACGGCGTGCTGGTGCGTTCACAGGGTCAGGGCCAGGCTTTCGAAATCCAGGCCAGCGCGGTGCGGGTGATCGGGCTGGTCGACGATCCCGAGACTTACCCGATCCAGCCGAAGGCGCACTCCTACGAGTTCCTGCGCGAAGTCGCCCACTTGCGGCCGCGTACCAATACCTTCGGCGCCGTCACCCGCGTGCGCCACGCGATCATGCAGTCGATCCACCGCTTTCTCGACAGCCGCGGTTTCTGCTGGGTCAACACGCCGATCATCACCGCCAGCGACTGCGAAGGCGCCGGTCAGTTGTTCCGCGTGTCCACGCTGGACCTTTTGAACCTGCCGCGTACCGATGCCGGCAAGATCGATTTCAGCCAGGACTTCTTCGGCAAGGAAGCGTACCTGACGGTTTCCGGCCAGCTTGCCGTCGAGGCTTACTGCCTGGCCTTGAGCAAGGTCTACACCTTCGGTCCCACCTTCCGTGCCGAGAACTCGAACACGCCGCGGCATCTGGCCGAGTTCTGGATGATCGAGCCGGAAATCGCGTTCGGCGACCTCGACGACGACGCCACGCTCGCCGAGGCGTTGCTCAAGGCCGTATTCCGCGACGTACTCGAGGGTTGCAGCGAAGATCTCCAGTTCTTCGACGACCGCGTGCAAAAGGGTGTGATCGCGCGACTCGAGCAGATGGTCGAGGCCGAATTCGCGCGTATCGACTACGGCGACGCGGTGGTCGCGTTGCAGAAGGCGGACAAGGTGTTCGAGTTCCCGGTGCATTGGGGTGCCGACCTGCAAACCGAGCACGAGCGTTACCTCACCGAAGAATTCGTCGGCCGGCCGGTGGTGGTGATGAACTACCCGGAGCAGATCAAGGCGTTTTACATGCGCATGAACGACGACGGTCGCACGGTTGCGGCGATGGACGTGCTGGCGCCAGGCATCGGCGAGATCATCGGTGGCAGCCAGCGCGAGGAGCGCATCGATCGCCTCGACGCGCGCATGATCCAGTTTGGCCTGGAGCCGCAGGCCTACCAGTGGTACCGGGATTTCCGCCGTTATGGCAGCGTGCCGCACGCCGGTTTCGGCCTCGGCTTCGAGCGCCTGGTGGCCTACGTCACCGGCATGGCCAACATCCGCGACGTCATTCCGTACCCGCGGACGCCGGGCAACGCGGCGTTCTGATCGACTCAAGGACGTGAGGGAAGAGCAAATGCGGGGCTGGGGACTGGGGGCTGGGGCGCGCTGAACCATCAACAGATGCATGCGATCTGGTTTTCGCAGCCCCAATCTCGGCATACGGCTCGTCAATACGCCCCAGCCCCGAGTTCCGCATTTGCTCTCTTTGCATCCTTTGCGGAAACAACGAGACTCGCTGTCCACTGACCCGGAACCGTCGCATGCGCCTCAGCGTGGTCATTCCCTGTTACAACGAGCGGGCAACGATCGCGGCCGTACTGACGGCGGTCGAGAATTCACCGTATCCGGACAAGGAGATCATCGTCGTCGATGACTGTTCCACCGACGGCACGCGCGAACTGCTGCAGGCGGATCTGGCGCCGCGCATCCACAGGTTGTTGTTTCATGACGTCAACCGCGGCAAAGGCGCGGCACTGCGCACCGGGATTGCCGCCGCCAGCGGCGACATCGTGGTCATCCAGGACGCCGATCTGGAGTACGACCCCAACGAGTTTCCGGCGCTGATCGCGCCGATCCTGCAGGACAAGGCCGACGTGGTGTTCGGATCGCGGTTCATGGGCGGCTTTCCCCACCGCGTGCTGTATTTCTGGCACAGCATCGGCAATTCCGTGCTGACGCTGGTTTCGAACATGTTCACCAACTTGAATCTCACCGACATGGAGACCTGCTACAAGGCCTTCCGGCGCGAGGTCATCCAGAGCATCAGCATCGAGGAGAACCGCTTCGGCTTCGAGCCGGAAGTCACCGCCAAGGTGGCGCGCATGGGCGTGCGCATCTACGAGATCGGGATTTCCTACCACGGCCGCACCTACGCCGAAGGCAAGAAGATCGGATGGCGCGACGGCTTCCGCGCGCTCTGGTGCATCGTCAAGTACCGCTTCAAGCGATGATCATCGCGCGCTACTTCCTGGTCGGCGGCGCCTCTGCGGCGGTCGACTTCTCGGTGTTCGCGCTGCTTTACAGCGGCGTCGGCTGGCACTGGTTCCCGAGCGCGGCGATCAGCTTTCTGCTGGCGACCGCATTCAACTACGCGTTGTCGGTGTACTTCGTGTTCACCTCGGGCGTGCGCTTTGCCAAGCGCCATGAGATCAGCCTGGTGTTCCTGGTCAGCGCCATCGGCCTTGGCATGAACCAGCTCGCGCTGTGGGCCGGATTCGAGATGCTCGGGATCGACGTCTACATCGCCAAGGTTATGGCGACCGGTGCGGTGTTCTTCTGGAACTTCGGCGCGCGCCGATATTTCATCTTTCGGGCGCAGTAACCCGGTATGCGCGCGGCAGCGCGTTTGCCGGGCGCTTGCCTCAGCCCCTGACGTGATACGCGCCCTCGATCACCCACTTGTAGCTGGTCAGTTCGGTCAGACCCATCGGGCCACGCGCATGCAGGCGCTGGGTGGACACCGCGACCTCGGCGCCGAGTCCGAGTTGGGCGCCGTCGGTGAAGCGCGTGCTGGCGTTCCAGTAGACCGCAGCGGAATCGATGCGCGCGAGGAAGGCTTCGGCCAGGCGCACGTCCTCGGTCAGAATTCCATCGGAGTGGCCGCTCGAGTGTGCTTCGATATGGCGCATCGCCTGTTCGGCGTTGTCGACGACGCCGACAGCCAGTACCAGCGACAGCCATTCGGTGTCGAAATCGGCATCGCCGGCCGGCGCGACGCGGGCGCCGGCGACGACGTCGGCGAGCGGCAAGCTGGCATCGTCGCAGCGGAACTCGACGCCGTCGGCGCCCAGCAACTCGACCAGACTCGGCACGAATTGCGCGGCGACCGCACGATGCACCAGTACCGTGTCGAGTGCGTTGCAGACGGTCGGACGCTGCACCTTGGCATTGCGGATCACCGGCAACGCGCGCTGGAGGTCGGCCTGTTCGTCGACATAAAGATGACAGATGCCGATACCGCCGGTAATTACCGGGATGCGGCTCTCGCGGCGGCAGAACGCGTGCAGGCCGGCGCCGCCGCGCGGGATGATCAGGTCGATGAGATCGTCCAGCTGCAGCAGCGCCAGCGAGGCGTCGCGCTCGGTGGAGTCGATGAACTGCAGCAGGTCGGCAGGCAGTCCGACCGCAACCAGCGCCTCGCGGGCGATGGCGACCAGCAGGCGGTTGCTGTGGATCGCCTCCTTGCCGCCGCGCAGCAGCGCGGCATTGCCGGTCTTGATCGCCAGCGCGGCGACGTCGATGGCGACGTTCGGGCGCGACTCGAAGATCACGCCGAGCACCCCGAGCGCGACCCGGCGCTTGTGCGCAGCGAGTCCGTTCGGCAGCACGCGCGCATCGAAATGCTCGCCGAGCGGGTCGGGCAGGGTGGCAATGTGCTCGACGTCGGCGGCCATCGCGTCGATGCGCGAGCGGTCGAGCAGCAGGCGGTCGAGCAGGGCAGCGCTGAGCCCGGCGCGCTCGCCCTCGCTCCGATCAACGGCGTTGGCGGTGGTGATCGCGGTCGCCTGGCGGCGCAACAGCGCGGCCAACGCGCCGAGGAAGGCATTGCGCAGGTCGCCCGAGCTGCGCTTCAGCGCGCCGCTGGCCTGGCGCGCGCGCTCCGCCAGCGCGCGGACATCGATGGTCGCAGTCACAGCATCACCAGGTCGTCGCGATGGATGAACTCGGGTCCGAAGTCATAGCCGAGGACAGTCTCGACTTCGCTCGAGCGTTTGCCGGCGATGCGCTTGAGTTCGGCAGCGCCGTAGTTGGCAATTCCGCGCGCCAGCGCGCGTCCGTCGGCATCGTGGACGGTCACGGTGTCGCCGCGTTCGAACTCGCCGTCGACGCGGCGCACGCCGACGCCGAGCAGGCTCTTGCCTTGCGCAAGGGCCGACTTCGCGCCGTCGTCGATGGCAACGCCGACGCCGCTGCGCAAGCCGCCGAGGATGTAGCGTTTGCGCGCCTCGCGCGGCGGCGTCAGCGCGCTGAAGCGGGTACCGATGTCGGCGCCCTCGATCAGCTGGCCGATCACGGCCGGATCGGCGCCGCTGGCGATCACCACTTCGGTGCCGCCGCGGCGGGCGATGTCGGCCGCGCGCAGTTTGGTGAGCATCCCGCCGGTGCCAAGGACGCCGCCGCGGCCACCGGCCGCTTGCCACAACTTGTCGGGGATGTCGACGCTGTCGACGCGTTTGACCAGCGCCGCGTCGGGATGGTGGCGCGGATCGGCATCGAACAGTCCCTGCTGGTCGGTCAGCAGGATCAGCATCCGCGCGTCGACCAGATTGGCGACCAGCGCGGAGAGCTGGTCGTTGTCGCCGACCCGGATTTCCTCGGTGGCGACGGTGTCGTTCTCGTTGACGATCGGCAGCACGCGATGGGCATACAACTCCTCGAAGGTGCGTCGCGCATTCAGATAACTGCGACGCTGCTCGAGGTCGGTGCGCGTCAGCAGCACTTGTGCCACGCGTTGGTCGTAATAGCCGAACAGCTCGCCGTACAGTGCCATCAAGCGCGGCTGGCCGACGGCAGCGAGCATCTGCTTGGCGGCGACGTGGCGCTCGCCCGGTGCGATGCCGAGCAGTTCGCGGCCGGCAGCCACTGCTCCGGAACTGACCCAGGCGATTTCGTGGCCGCGCGCGATCAACTGCGACAGCGTCCGCGCGTATTCGATCAGCCGCGGAGCCGAAAGCCTGCCCTGCTCGGTGGCGGTGGAAGTGCCGATCTTGACGACGACGCGCATGCAGCGGGAACCGATGGGGGGAACGGCGAGTCTAGCCCGCATTTCTCACACCGGTCGTGGATGATGGCGCAAACACCGAGTCAGGGCCGCGAAGCGAAAACATGCTCACGACAAACTGCAATTGCGGCGATGGTGTCGAAAGCCGGCTGCGGCTTGACGAAGCATGCATCTTTTCGCGCCGCTGTGAGAAATGCGGGCGTGCGCGGCCCCGAATGGTCGCTCCAAAGGCTGGTGTTGGTTGCTGGTGTTGGTGTTGGATCGAGGCACCTGTTTGGCGTCGAACTTCAGACCGGTCGAATTGAGGCGAGTGTCCCGGTCGCCCTGAGCCTGTCGACGGGCGCTCTCGCCAGGCAGCGCCCTGCGACAGGCTCGGGGCGAACGGGACTGGGTGGCACGGCTACCGAGGTTCGACGCCGATCAGATTGAGGCCAAGGCTTCGCGCGCGAAATTTCCTGCTCGAATCCAACACCAACAACCAACACCGACACCCGCTTTTCAGAACGTCAACATCACCCGCGCCTCGAGGATGTCCGGTTCCACCGGGACATTCCGACGCTCGCCGTCGACATGCACGTAGTTGGCGGTCAGGCGCAGATGGGCGTTCGGGTACCAGTTGGCGCCGAGCGTGAAGTTGGTGCTGTCGCCGCCGCGGACGCTGCCGTCGTCAAGGTCGAGCGAGCTGATGCGCGCGGCCAGCTCGAAGGCGCAACCGTCTTCGCCGAGGTCAGGCGCTTCGATGGCGCCGTCCTTGTACTTGGTGTGATCGCCGCTGGCGAACCAGCTGGCGCCGATGTACCAGCCATCGAGGTCGGCATCGGTGTTGCCGGTGCGCGAAAGGCTGCTGCGCAGGTACTCGCCCTGCAGCGTCCACGGGCCGTTGATCCACAGCGCCTCGAGGCCGCTGCGCACGATCCGGTCGACGTCGCTCAGGGTGCCGGTATCGAGGCGCGTGCGGCCGATGCCGCTGGCTTCGACACGCGACGAGAATCGCGCGCGGTCGTCGTCGGGACTCTCGCTGCCGGCCGAGATCGCCAGGTGCAGCAGATGCCCGGCCTCGGCGACCGGCGTGTAGACCACGCGCCCGATGCCGCCGACGCCCTTGAGCTGTCCGCGCAGGTTGCCGTCGTAGATGCTGAAGCTGGCGCGCCATTGCGGGTTGGCCCAGGTGTACTCGGCGCCGAGGCGCCGGGCCAGCGCGAAGCTGCCGGGCAGTCCCGGTTCCATGAACATGGTGTAGCGGTCGCTGCTCAGTTCGTCGAGGAACATCGGCTGTTTGTACTGGCCGACCTTCAGCGAATGCCCTTGCCCGCGCCAGCGGACGTAGGCGTCGGTCCAGGTATTGGCGAAGGCGTCGAACTCGACCTTGGCGTCGATGCCAGCCGGCGCCTTCAGCACCAGCGACAGCCGCGAGCGGCGGACATCGCCGAGCTGGTTCAGCGTATCGTTCTCATTGGTGCGCAGCCAGTCGTATTGCATGTTGCCGCCGACCGACAGCTGCCAGGCGTCGCTTGCGGCCGCGGGGAGCGCATGCAGGCCGAGGGCCACGATTACGGGGTAAAGCGTGTTGCGAAGCGGCATGACCGGTGTCTCGTTGACAGATTGTCGACAAGCATGTGTCTGAAATGTTGCAGAAAGATGACTGAACCGCCTTCGATTCGTAGTGAAACTGTCGCGTGGGGTGGTTCCTGGCTGGTGCAAGAACATGGATTCGCGGATTGCTGCCGACCTGTCACATGATTGAAATGTTTCTATCACACACTTGCGGAACGCCATTCAACGATTTCGAGCACACCATGAACAATTTGCGCATCTCGCTGCTGTCCGCCCTGATCGTGGCCACGCTGGCTGCCTGTGGCTCCCGGAACGAGCCGACGCCTGCGGCTCCCGGCAGCAATGCCGCGCCCGCCACCGCCGCCGCGCCGGTCGCCCAGGTGATCCAGCTCGACGGCTCGAGCACCGTCTATCCGATCAGCGAAGCGGTGGCCGAGGAGTTCCAGATCCAGAACCAGGGCAAGATCAATGTCACCGTCGGCGTGTCGGGTACCGGCGGCGGCTTCAAGAAGTTCTGCCGCGGCGAGCTCGACATCGCCAGCGCCTCGCGCCCGATCCAGAAGTCGGAAATGGAGATCTGCGCCGCCGCCGGCATCAAGTACTACGAGCTGCCGGTCGCCTACGACGCACTGACGGTCGTGGTCAACCCGCAGAACAGCTTTCTGTCGACGGCCACGGTCGATCAGCTCAAGCAGATCTGGGCACCGGAATCGCAGGGCACGGTGACGCGCTGGAACCAGATCGATCCAAGCTGGCCGGATACCGAGTTCAAGTTGTACGGCGCCGGTTCTGATTCCGGCACTTTCGACTACTTCACTGAAGCGGTAGTCGGCAAGGCCAAGGCCAGCCGCGGCGATTACACCGCGTCGGAGGACGACAACACGCTGGTGCAGGGCGTTGCCCAGGACGCCAACGCGCTCGGTTACTTCGGTTACGCCTACTACGCCGAAAACCAGGACAAGCTGAAGGCGGTCGCGATTGCGACTGAGGCGGGCGCGCCCGGCGTGCTGCCGAGCGACGCGACCGTGATCGACGGCACCTATGTACCGCTGGCGCGTCCGATGTTCATCTATGTCAGCGAGAAGTCGCTGGCGCGCTCAGAGGTCAAGCAGTTCGTCGATTTCTACTTCGCCAACGTCGCCGAACTGGCGCGCGAAGTGCGCTACGTGCCGCTGCCCCCGGAAGCCTATGAGATGATCAAGAAGCACCTCGCCGAGGGCAAGATGGGCACCGTGTTCCACGGCGAGCCGGCCACCTCGATCACCATCGAGGATCTGCTTGGCCGCGAAGCGAGTCTGTAACGCAAACTCGGTAGACTGCCGCGTCTGGAGCTCCATCACGCGGCGGTTTTCGCTGTGAGGTGCTCAGTGAACGCTTGACTCCGCGCCTCCGCGCCTCCGCGTGAGAGTTTTCAACGGCTCACGCGGAGGCGCGGATAAAGTCATTTCAACCCTGCATGATCGGGTTTCTTCGCGTGCAGAATGCGAGACGGTAATTCATGGCGGCAAACACACCTACAGTCCAGATCGCCGGTCGACTCGCGTACCGCCCCTCGCGCCACTTGCGCGAGCGCTTCATCGAGGCGCTGCTGCTGGCGTCCGCGTTGGTGGCCGTGGCCACCACGATTGGCATTGTCTTCATCTTGCTGAAAGAGTCGATTGCCTTTTTCCGCCAGGTTTCGATCGTCGACTTCTTCACTGATTCGCAATGGACGCCGCTGTTCTCGGATGCGCATTTCGGCATCTGGGTGCTGCTGTCGGGCACGTTGACCAGTTCGGCAATCGCGCTGTCGGTTGCGATTCCGGTCGGTACCGTACTGGCGATCTACCTGTCCGAATTTGCCGACTCGCGAACGCGCGAAATCGCCAAGCCGATCCTGGAACTGCTCGCCGGTATCCCGACCATCGTCTTCGGCTACTTCGCGCTGTTCTTCGTGACGCCGTTGTTGAAAAACTTCATTCCCGGGCTGCCCGGTTTCAACCTGTTGTCGGCGGGCCTGGTGATGGGCGTGATGATCGTGCCTTACATTTCGTCGATCAGCGAGGACGCCATGCGCGCGGTGCCGATGTCGCTGCGCGAGGGCGCTTACGCGATGGGCGCCACGCGCTTGCAGGTGGCGCTGCACGTGGTTGTTCCGGCAGCGTTTTCGGGAATTGCCGCGGCCTACATCCTCGGTATTTCGCGCGCTGTGGGCGAAACCATGATCGTGGCTGTAGCTGCGGGAAACCAGCCGAACCTGACCTTCAACCCGATGGACCAGGCGGCCACCATTACGGCCTACATCGTGCAGGTCGCCAAGGGCGATCTGCCGCATGGCAGCACCGGATACCTGACCATTTTCGCGGCGGGCCTGACGCTGTTCGTGCTGACGCTGCTGTTCAACCTGCTCGGCTTCTGGCTGCGCCGCCGCTACCGCGAGGAGTACTGAGATGACGGTCGCCGTCGGTTTGCGGCAAACGATCGCCCGCGCCAAGCGCCGCGATGTGCTGTTCGTCGCCCTCGGTGTCGCGGCGCTGGTGTTCGCCGCCTGCACCTTCGTGGCGCTGTTCATCGACATGGTCAGCGACGGCGCTTCACGGCTGAACGGCGACTTCTTCACCCAGTTCGCGTCGCGCCGCGCCGAACGCGCCGGCATCCTCGCTGCCTGGGTCGGCAGCTTCGTGGTGATGCTGGTGACGGCCATGTTCGCCGTCCCGCTGGGCGTATCGGCCGGCATCTATCTCGAAGAGTACGCGCCGCGCAACAAGCTGACAGCGCTGATCGAGATCAACATCAACAATCTCGCCGGCGTGCCGTCGATCGTCTACGGCCTGCTCGCGCTGGGTCTGTTCGTCCACACTTTCGGGCTCGGCGCCAGCGTGCTGACCGCCGGCCTGACGCTGGCACTGCTGATTTTGCCAGTGGTGATTGTCGCCACTCGCGAAGCAATCCGCGCGGTGCCCGGTGCCATCCGCGAAGCCGCGTACGCGCTCGGTGCCACGCGCTGGCAGATGGTGCAGCACCACGTGTTGCCGTACTCGCTGCCGGGTATCCTCACCGGCGTCATCATCGGACTGTCGCGCGCGATCGGCGAAACCGCGCCGATCGTGACCATCGGCGCGGTCAGCTTCATCGCTTTCCTGCCACCGCCGCCGGTGAGTACCAGTTTCCCGTTCGTGAACTTCGACTGGCTGTCCTCGCCGTTCACGGCGATGCCGATCCAGATCTTCAGTTGGACCTCGCGTCCGGAGGAGGCGTTCCAGGCCAATGCCTCTGCCGCCGCGCTGGTATTGGTGCTGATGACCCTGTTGATGAACGCGATCGCGATCTGGCTGCGCTTTCGGCTGCGGCGGAATCTGAACTGGTGAGGGGCGATGCGAGAAGCGGGGAGGGGTCAGGGGGAGGGGGTCAAGTCCACGACATCGTCGGACCGTGCGCCGAGGTTGGTCCCCTGCCCCCTGCCCCGCTTTTCTCGATGTGTCGTTGCAACAAATCTCCGTAACGAGCGGACAAGTGAACTGGAACCATGAACGACGAGCCGAAAAAGCCTGATCTCGCGACGCTCGCCAAGAAGGCCGAGGCGCGCGATTTGAACTTCTATTACGGCGCCAAGCAGGCGTTGAACCAGATCACGCTACCGATTTACGACAAGCGCGTCACCGCGCTGATCGGCCCGTCCGGCTGCGGCAAGAGCACCTTTCTGCGCTGCTTCAACCGCATGCATGATCTGTATCCGGGCACGCGCTACGAGGGCGAGATCCGGCTGCAGCCCGACGATGTCAACCTGCTGTCGCGCGAAGTCGATCCGATCGAGGTGCGTATGCGTCTCGCCATGGTGTTCCAGAAGCCCAATCCGTTCCCGAAGTCGATCTTCGAGAACGTCGCCTACGGCCTGCGCATTCGCGGCGAGAAGCGGCGCACCACGCTGCTGGACCGGGTCGAGGAGGCACTCAAGAGTGCCGCGCTGTGGAACGAAGTAAAGGATCGACTCGACGAACTGGCGACCACCTTGTCCGGCGGCCAGCAGCAGCGCCTGTGCATCGCCCGCGCGCTCGCCTGCGACCCGGAACTGTTGCTGTTCGACGAACCCACCAGCGCGCTCGATCCGATCGCCACCGCCAGCATCGAAGAGTTGGTCCACGAGTTGCGCGACAAGGTAACGATCCTGATCGTGACCCACAACATGCAGCAGGCCGCGCGCGTCTCCGACTTTACCGCGTATATGTATCTCGGCGACCTGATCGAATTCGGCTGGACCGACGACGTCTTCTTCCGACCCCGGAAGAAGCAGACCGAGGATTACATTACGGGGCGGTTCGGGTGAAGCGGGAAAATGGAAAAAGGAAAATGGAAAAGGGAACCGCGCAGCGAGGTATGCGCGCACTTTGCGCGCTTTCGATCAGTGCACGGTCGTCGCCGCCCGGCTGCTGTTGCCTTTTCCCTTTTCCATTTCCCCTTTTCCTGCTGCTCGCGCCGCGCCCTGAGGCTGGACCATCCGCATGAACCTCTCCGAACACCTCTCCAAGCAGTTTGATGCCGACCTGACCGCGCTGCGCACTCGCGTGGTCGAGATGGGCGGACTGGTCGACGAGCAATTCAAGCGCGCGATAGAAGCGCTGGTTTCCGGCGAGATTCTGGTCGCCGATGCCGTGATCGCCAACGATGCGTCGGTCAATGCGCTGGAAGTGCGCATCGACGATGGCTGCGCGCATCTGATCGCCAAGCGGCAGCCGGCTGCCAGCGATCTGCGGATGGTGCTTGGCGTCTCCAAGATCGTTTCCGAGCTCGAGCGCATCGGCGACAAGGCGCGCAAGATCGCGCGGCTGACTGCCGACGTGCATGCCAGCGGTGCCGGCGGCCGCGCCTGGATCGCCGACATCCAGCATCTGGCAGATCGCGCCCGGCGCATGCTGCGCGAAGCCCTGGATGCCTTCGTGCGCAGCGACCTCGGGGCTGCGGTCCAGGTATTGCGCGACAATCGCGATTTCGCCGTCGATACTTCGGCAGCCAGCAATGAGGTCGTGCAGCGGATGTCGGCGCAGCCCACCGATGTGCCCTCGCTGCTCGACATGCTTTCGATCACCCGCGCCGTCGATCGGGTGGCCGACCACGCCGCCAACATCGCTGAGCACTTGGTCTATATCGTCAGCGGCACCGACGTCCGCCACGCCACGCTGGAACAGATCGAGAAGGAAGCGCTGACGCGGCGCTGAAGTGTGGGTGCCGAGTGGCCTGCGTGTAGGCTGGTGTGCCCCGCATCACGGTGCCCGATCTTCGCGCATGTCCCGGACGGGGCTCACCGGCGCTCCACGTCGGCCCCAGACAAAGGGCACCGCTGAGCCCGATCGGAGCCGATATCGGCACCATCGGATCTCATCTGCAGATCGGCCACAACGGTCTGCGCGAGTGCCGCTATGCTCCACGCCCATGTACACCCAGTGCGTCCGCTGTCTCACCGTCTATCGCCTGCAGCCGCAGTCGCTGGCGCGTTCGCGCGGGCAATTCCGCTGCGGGCACTGCGGAACCGTGTTCGACGGCCTCGAGCGGCTGACCGAGAGCCTTCCGGACGCGCCGTTCCAGGATTTGCCACACGAAGAAGCCAGTGCGACACCGGTGGTCCTCAGCATTCCGGCGATGCGGCCGACGCCGCGCCAGCCGGTGCTGTTCGACGACGAACCCGAAGCCGAGCGCGGCGGGCGCCGTGAGCCGCGGCTGCCGGGCGAGTGGCTGGCGCACGATCGCGCGGACCGCGGACGCGGGGCGCCCAGCGTGGGTGCTGAAGTCCAACTGCGAGTGCCGCCGCGGATCGAAGGTGCCAGCCGGCGCGCGGCTGCGTCACCGACTCCGAGTAATCGCGGCTGGTGGCTGGGCAGCGTCTTGTTGGCGCTGCTGCTTGGCGGCCAGATCGCCTACGCCGAGCGCGGGCGCTTGCTGCAGGATCAGCGCGTGCGGCCGTGGCTCGATCGAATCTGCGACCAGTTCAACTGCCGCTTGCCGATGCGCACCCAGGTGGCGTCGATCCGGCTGGTCAGCCGCGAAGTGCGTCCGCACCCGGACGCCCCCAGGGCATTGATGATCAGCGCCAGCATGGTCAACGATGCCGGCTTCACCCAGCGTTTTCCGGTCGTCGAGGTCACGCTGTCGGACCTCGGCGAGCGCGCCATTGCGCAGCGCCGCTTCCAGCCTTCCGAATATCTCGCCGAAGCCGGGAGCATCGAGCGCGGATTCCCGGCCGGCGCGACCGCGCCACTGGTGTTCGAGGTGGCCGATCCCGGCCAGGAAGCGGTGGCTTTCGAGTTCAGGTTTCTGCCGGCTGAGTAGGGACCTCGGTGCTTTTGTGGGTCCAGACTTGTCTGGACGCCTTCGGGATGGCAGACGGAGAAGCGTCCAGACAAGTCTGGACCCACCAAGGCCTCACGCCTTCCAGCGATAGCCGACGCCATGCACGGTGTCGACGGCATCGAAATCCTTGTCGACGGCGACGAATTTCTTGCGGATGCGCTTGATGTGGCTGGTGATCGTGGCCTCGTCGACCACCACTTGCGCGGCGCTCATCAGTTGATCGCGGTTCTTGACGTGGCCGGGATAGCGCGCCATCGCATGCACGATCCAGAACTCGGTTACCGTCAACGGCACTTCGATGTCCTTCCAGGTGGCGAGCATGCGCTCGCCCTCGAGCTTGAGGTGGCCGTGCTCCAGCAACTGGTCCTTGCCGGCCGGTTGGCTGAGGGCCTCGACGCGGCGGAACAGCGAGACGATGCGGGCCAGCAGGTGCTGCAGGCTGATGTCCTTGGTCAGGTAATCGTCGGCCCCCAGGCGCAGCCCGGAGATGATGTCGAGATCGGCATCGCGAGCGGTCAGGAAGATGATCGGCAGCGCGGTCGAGCGTTGGCGCAGTTCGCGGCACAGTTCGAAGCCGCCCTCGGGCTCGTCGCCGAGGCCGATGTCGATCAGCACCAGGTCCGGCATGCGCAGCGCGAAGGCGCTGGATGCCTGCGCGCGCGACGCGAACGTATGCACCTCGTAGCCGTAGCGCTTCAGCGCGTCGGCGTAGTTGGCGCGGATGGCAGGTTCATCTTCGACGATGGCAATCTGACGGGCCATGAGCTCTTCGGGTTGGCTGGAGTCGGCGCGAACGGTAGGCGCGGCAGCCGCCCGCGGCAAGCATCGCCGGTCGCTTGTCCCGGTTTTGCCCGATGCGGGGTGGCGCGGAGCGCGACGCAAGGGTCGGGACTGCGGTGCGAAACAAAATCAGGGGCGGGGCTGGGGAC
>JAIMJQ010000002.1:47078-52032 GCA_020693165.1 Xanthomonas sp.
ACGGACACCTGTGAATTCGATGGCCAGCCAGAGGCGTGCCGAACGCGGAAGGTCTCGATCAGCGCGCCCCAGCCCCCAGTCCCCAGCCCCGCCTTTGCTTCTCGCGTTACCCAGCAATCTCCGCCCGCATCCGCGCAATGGTCGCCGCGTAATCGGGCGAGTTGAAGATCGCTGAGCCGGCGACGAAGGTGTCGGCGCCGGCCTCCGCGATGGCGCGGATGTTGTCGGCCTTGACGCCGCCGTCGACTTCGAGGCGGATGGCGCGGCCGCTGGCGTCGATGCGCCGGCGCGCCTCGCGCAATTTGTCGAGCGCGCCGGGGATGAAGGACTGGCCACCGAAGCCTGGATTGACCGACATGATCAGGATCAGATCGATCTTGTCCATTACGTGATCGAGGAAATTCAGCGGCGTGGCCGGGTTGAATACCAGGCCAGCCTGCAGGCCCTGTTCGCGGATCAGGCCGAGCGTGCGGTCGATGTGTTCGCTGGCCTCCGGGTGGAAACTGACCAGGCTGGCGCCTGCCTTGGCGAAATCAGGGACGATGCGGTCGACCGGCTTGACCATCAGGTGGACGTCGATCGGCGCCGTGATGCCGTACTTGCGCAGCGCCTCGCAGACCAGCGGGCCGATGGTCAGGTTCGGCACATAGTGGTTGTCCATCACATCGAAATGTACCCAGTCGGCGCCGGCTGCCAGCACGCGTGCGGTGTCGTCGCCGAGGAGGGCGAAATCGGCGGAGAGGATCGATGGGGCGATGACGGGTGGCAGCATGGCAATGTGCTCCTGGTATTCACCCCCGATGCTAGCGCTGTACCGACCGGCTAAGCGAAAGCGGGTCCACGCGGCAGCGCGGAGGAGAGCACTTGCGGGTTGGCTTCGCCCTTCGCCGCGTTGTCCAGGAGGTCAGAACATACCGGGAGAAGCAGATCACGCGGAGGCGCGGAGAGAAGCAGGTGGGGTCTGTTGCGCTCTGCTCCGCGTTCTCCGCGGCTCTGCGTGAGGGCTGTCACACTGGCGACGCCACTCGCAACTTGCAGACCCCGCAGCCGCTTAGAATCGGCGACATGGCGAAGTCGTCCTTGAACGTACTCGGTAAGCTGCTCGGCGGCGGCCTCGGCTTTGCTGCCGGCGGCGCCTATGGCGCGCTGGCCGGGTTGACCCTGGGCCACGCCATCGACGCCGGCTGGATGCGCTGGCGTCCGGCCGAGGGTGTGCGCGTGCTCGATCCGCGCAGCGCACGCGTGGAGTTCCTGTTCCTGTGGATGGGCCATTTGGCCAAGGCCGATGGCCGCGTCAGCGAAGGCGAGGTGGTCGCCGCCGAACGCCTGATGCAGCGCCTGCAACTCGACGCCCGCGGTCGCAAGATGGCCGTGCGCGCGTTCCAGCGCGGACGCAACCAGGCGCTGAACGTGGTCGACGAGGTGCGTCGCTTCCGCCAGTTGCTGAATCCTTCGCGCGAGGAACTCGGCGAAATGCTGCGCTCGCTGGCGGATTTCGCGCGCAACGACGGCCCGATGACGCCGGCCGAGCGCGGCTTGATCGAACGCCTCGGCAGTGCCTTCGGATTCAACCGCGAGTCGGTCAACGACCAGACGGCGGAGCATGGCCATGGAACGGCGGAACCGACCCTGGCTCAGTGCTACGCGACGCTGGGCCTCGACCCGAACGTCGGCGATGCCGAACTTACCCGCGCGTGGCGGCGCCTGCTGGCGCGGCATCATCCCGACAAGTTGCAGGGGCGGGGTGCCGATGCGGCGGCCCTGAAGCGCGCTGATGCGCGCACGCGCGAACTGCGCGCCGCCTACGAACGCATCGTTGCCGCGCGCAGCGAGCGCCGATGAGGGCGCTGATCTTCGCCGCCGGCAAGGGCGAACGCATGCGGCCGTTGACCGATGCGCGGCCCAAGGCGCTGCTCGAAGTCCGCGGCGTGCCGCTGATCGGCTGGCATCTGCGCGCGTTGCGCGCGGCGGGCATCGAGGAAATCGTTGTCAATAGCGGCTACCTCGGCGACCAGTTGCCGGCTGCGCTCGGCGACGGCGCGCACTATGGCGTTCGCATCCAGTGGTCGAACGAGCCCCCGGATCCGCTGGAGACCGGCGGCGGCATGCGCCAGGCGCTGGCGCTGCTCGGCGATGCGCCGTTCATCGCGGTCAACGCCGACATCCATACCGACTTTCGCTATGCCGACTTGCCGGAGGCCCCGGAAGGGCTCGCGCATCTGGTGCTGGTGGACAATCCGGCGCACCACCCGACCGGCGATTTCGTGCTGGAGCGCGGCGTTTGCCGCTTGTGTGGACCGACGCGACTGACGTTTTCCGGCATCGGCGTCTATCGCCCGGAGCTGGTCGCTCACTATCCGCCGGGTCGCTACGGGCTGGCGCCGATCCTGCGCGAGGCGATCGATTTCGGTCGGGTGACCGGCGAGCACCATCGCGGCGCGTGGTCAGACGTGGGGACGCCCGAGCGATTGGCGCAGTTGAATCGCTGATGGCAAGTCGCATGACCCCCTGGCGTCTGAAGCTCTGGGCCAATTGCTGGCCGCCGTTCCTGTTCGGCGGCATTCGCGTGCTGCGCGTCGGCGACGACTGGCGATCGGCGCGGGTGCAGCTGAAGCTGCGCTGGTACAACCGCAATTACGTCGGCACCCAGTTCGGCGGCGCGCTGTTTTCGATGACCGATCCGTTCTGGATGATCCTGGTGATGGAGAGTCTCGGACCCGACTACATTGTCTGGGACAAGACCGCCGAGATCGAGTTCGTGGCGCCGGGCCGCGGCGATGTGTACGCCGATTTCGAGGTCCGCGACGACGATCTCGCCGAATTGCGCATCGCCGCCGCCGGAGGCCAGAAGGTGCTGCGCTGGTTCGCCGTGGACGTCTGCGCGGCAGACGGCAGCGTCGTTGCGCGCGTACGCAAGCAGTTGTACGTTCGCCTGAAGCGGCGCGACTGAACCATGTCGCCCTGTCCTACACGCCGTCGTCGATCAGGATTGCGTTGAGTCGCGCCGCGACGCGCAACACCAGCATCTGCGTCAACTCCGCGGGCGGCAGGCGCGCTTCGAGCCGCCAGGCGGCATCCGACAGCGGCTCGAATCGGGCCGCCACCGCGCGCACCAGCGCAGCGTCGCGGTCCGGGGCCGGATGCGAATGGTCGCCCTCGATGCGCTCGATCGCCAGCGCTTCCGGCAGGTCCAGCCAGCACCATTGGCACTCGCCGCCGGCGTCGTCCACCTCGTCCTGCAGGCGCCCGCGATCGCCGGCGCGGGCAAAGGTCTTGCCGTCGACGATCAGGTTCATCGCCGCACGGACGCCGCTGCCGACGCGGCGCAGCAGCACGCGATCGGCGGCTTCGCGAGCGGCATCTCCGGCGTCGCCGGGCGCAAGCTCCGCCCGGATCTGGTCGCGATCGAGGATCGACCAGCGCGTGGCGGTTGCCAGCGCCCTTGCCAGCGTCGACTTGCCGGCTCCTGGCAGTCCGGCCAGGGCGAGCACCAGCGGCGCATGGCCTGTGGGCGGACACAGCGCTAACATCGAATCATCTCCGTGCTGAGGCAGGACCGCAGATGCCCGACTCCAGACTGCAACGTGCCTACGATAGCGCCCGGCGCTGGTTGCGCGAGGATCTTCCCAATGCCGAAGAGCATGCGGCGGAATCGCTGCTGCACGTGATGGGCAATGTCAGGGAATATCTGGTTGCCGCCGAGGAATTGACTCGCGAGGAGGCGCAGCTGGTCGCCGACAATTTGCGTTATGACCTGCGCGAGGCCGCCCATCACTGGAACGACCTCAAGCTCGAGTATGTCGACTGGGCGCGCTTCGACGTCGAACGGATCGAGTCGGTGATCCTCGACAAGCTGCTGGCCGCCGCCGACCCGACCTGGGTCGAACTGGCACGCTTCCAGCAAGGCCGCGAGCGTTTGGGAGACGAGGAAACGTAGCCCGGTGTGCGCGCGTCAGCGCGGTCGCCGGGTACTTGCCGCCAGCCCGCGCCGGTGAATCGCTGCGCGATACGGTCGCCTACAAACGCACCGCACTGACCCGGATCCAGTCCTCGCGCTGGGTCACGACGAAATCGCGGAACAGTCCCTGGTAGCGCGCGATGAACTCGACCTCCTGGCCTTTCAGCATGCCGGAGAACGCCGCATCACCGCCGGGTCTGACGGTCGACGCGATGCGGTCGGCGAGTTCGATCAGCGGATTCAACAGGATGTTGGCGACCAGCCGATCGCACGGCGCCGGCAGCGTGCTCCTCGGCGACAGCAGCGGCAGTCGTTCCAGTACTTCGTTGCGCTGGGCATTTTCGTGCGAGGCGATCAGCGCTTGCGGATCATTGTCGAGACCCCAGGCGTGACCAGCGCCGAGACGCAGCGCGGCCACCGCAAGGACGCCAGAGCCGCAGCCGTAGTCGAACAGGCTCTCGCCGTTCCATGCCAGGCCGTCGAGCCACTCCAGGCACAGCGCCGTGGTCGGGTGGGTGCCGGTGCCGAAAGCGAGGCCGGGGTCGAGGCGCACGATCACCGATGCCGCATCCGCGGGCGGCTCGACCGTGGTCGGGTAGATCCACAGCCGCTGTCCAAAGCGCATCGGCTGGTAATGGTCCATCCACGCGCGCGTCCAGTCGCGATCATCCAGGCGCGCGAAGCGTGCGCTGCGCATGACGGCTTCCGGCAGTTTGCCGTCGAGTGCCACCAGCAGATCGAGCGGATCGCGCTCGACCGGAAACAGCGCCTGCAGCGTCAGGTGCGGCCACAACGGCGTCTCGCCCGGCGCCGGTTCCAGCACCGGGTTGTCCTCGGCGTCGGTCAACGTCTGCGCCAGCGCGCCGGCCTCGTCGAGGGCTTGTTCGACCACGGCATGGTCGGTGGATTCGAGTCGCAGGTGGAGTTCGAGCCAGGGCATGGGGGGCAGGAAAAAGGAAAAGGGGGCAAACGTGGAAAAAGGAAAAAGGAAAAAGG
>JAIMJQ010000002.1:52080-68166 GCA_020693165.1 Xanthomonas sp.
TTGGGGTATGCATGAGACCAGCTGTCTTCCCGCCCGTTGCTCGTCCCTTTTCCATTTTCCCTTTTCCTTTTTCCAATCTACTTGCGGGCTTCCGCCAACCGCCGCTCCAGGTAGTGAATATTGAACCCCCCCACCTGGAACATCTGATCCAGCATGTTCGATTGCTGCAGCGGGATGTTGGTCCTGATGCCCTGGATGACGAGTTCGCCCAAGGCCACGCGCATGCGCGCGATCGCGGTGGCGCGATCGGGGCCGTGGGCGATCAGCTTGGCGATCATCGCATCGTAGTTCGGCGGGATCTTGTAGCCGTCATAGAGATGCGTCTCCATGCGGATACCTGGGCCGCCCGGCGGGTGGTAGCGAGTCACCGTGCCGGGTGAGGGCGTGAAGGTATTCGAATCCTCGGCGTTGATGCGGCACTCGATGGCGTGGCCGCGGATCACGATGTCGGACTGCTTGTAGCGCAGCTTTTCGCCCGATGCGACGCGGATCTGTTCGGTGACGAGGTCGACGCCGGTGACCATTTCGGTGACCGGGTGCTCGACCTGGATGCGCGTGTTCATTTCGATGAAATAGAACTTGCCGCGCTCGAACAGGAACTCGAAAGTACCGGCGCCGCGGTAGCCGATACGCCGGCAAGCCTCGACGCAGACCTCGCCGATTTCGGTGCGCTGCATCTCGGAAATGCCGGGCGCCGGCGCTTCCTCGATGACCTTCTGGTGGCGACGCTGCAGCGAGCAGTCGCGTTCGCCGAGGTGGATGGCGTTGCCGTGCCCATCGGCGAGCACCTGCACCTCGATGTGGCGCGGGTTCTCGAGGAACTTCTCCAGGTAAACCTGATCGTTGCCGAACGCGCTCTTGGCCTCGGCGCGGGTCATCGAAATGGCATTCGGCAGCGCCATCTCGGTGTGCACGACGCGCATGCCGCGGCCGCCGCCGCCGCCGGAAGCCTTGATGATCACCGGATAGCCGATGTCCTTGGCGATGCGCGCGTTCTCGCTGGCGTCGTCGCCGAGCGGCTTGCCCGAGCCCGGTACGCACGGTACGCCGGCCTGCCTCATGGCGGTGATTGCCGAAACCTTGTCGCCCATCAGGCGGATGCTCTCCGGGCGCGGACCGATGAACACGAAGCCGGATTCCTCGACGCGTTCGGCGAAATCGGCGTTCTCCGACAGGAAGCCGTAGCCCGGATGGATGCCCTGCGCGTCGGTGACTTCGGCCGCCGCGATCAGCGCCGGGATGTTGAGATAACTGTCCTTCGGCGCCGGCGGGCCGATGCATACCGACTCATCGGCCATGGCGACGTGCTTCAGGTTGCGATCGACCGTCGAATGCACCGCCACCGTCTTGATCCCGAGCGCCTGGCACGAACGCAGGATGCGCAGCGCGATCTCGCCGCGGTTGGCGATGACGATTTTTTCAAGCATGGGAGGGGACTCCGGACTTGCCGGTCAGGTCCGCCCAACCCGTCAAAGCGAAATGCGGGGCCGGGGGCTGGGGGCTGGGGCGCGCTGCACAAGCAGAACGCGAGAGAGGTGGCCAAACGCAGCCTGCGAAGGCTCGAATCTGGCGACGTGCCGCATGCATGCGCCCCAGCCCCCAGCCCCCAGCCCCGCCTTTGCCTTCGCCCCGCCTCACTGCACTACCACCAGCGGCTCGTCGAACTCGACCGGCTGGCCGTTTTCGACCAGGATCTTGACGATGGTGCCGGCGACTTCGCTTTCGATCGGGTTGAACATTTTCATTGCCTCGATGATGCCGAGGGTGTCGCCGACTTTGATCTGCTGGCCGATCTTCAGGAACGGCGCGGCGCCCGGCGAGGGCGCGGCGTAGTAGGTGCCGACCATCGGCGAGCGCACCACCTGGCCGTCGAAGGTCGGTTCGGCCGGAGTCGTCGCCGCGGGCGCGTTGGGCGCGGCACCTGGCGCGGCGGGCATCTGGCTGCCGTGAATCTGGATCGGCGCGTATTGCGGCGCAGGTGCGGCCATCGGCATGTTCTTCGGCCAGCGGCTGAGGCGCACGGTTTCCTCGCCCTCGCGGATTTCGAGTTCGGCGAGGTTCGATTCCTCGAGCAACTCGATCAGTTTCTTGATCTTGCGGATATCCATGGCCATGGCCGAACTCCCAAAGGTCGCGTCGCGGCGTATTGCAAAGAAAATCAGAGACTCAGACGACGCGGCGCATCGCCGCGTCCAGTCCGAGCCGGTAGCTGTCGACACCGAGGCCGGTGATCACACCCACGGCAATGTCGGATAGAAATGAACGCTGGCGGAAATCCTCGCGCGCATGCACGTTGCTCAGGTGCACTTCGATGAACGGGATCGCCACGCCGGCCAGTGCGTCGCGCAGCGCGATGCTGGTATGGGTGAAGGCGCCCGGATTGATGACGATGAAGCGCGTGTTGTCCAGGCGCGCTGAATGCACGCGCTCGATCAGCACATGCTCGGCATTGCTCTGCAGCGTGACCAGTTCGTGCCCCGCCGCGCTTGCCTGTTCGATCAGCGCGCGCTCGATCTCGGCCAGCGTCGTGCGCCCATAGACCTCCGGCTCGCGCGTGCCGAGCAGATTGAGATTGGGGCCGTTGAGCAGCAGAATGCGCGCCATGCAAGTCGGGCAATCGGTGAAGGCCGCGTAGTCTGATCGGACCGGCGGCCGCTGTCCAGCGACGATCACCGGCGATCATGCAGCGATCTTCGCCATTCGCGGGCGTATGGCTGGCGGAAATTCGCGGACCCGGACGTCAATCATCGTCCTCGTCGATGCCGCTACAGTCGACCACCGGCATGCGCCATTCGGTCGGCGGCCACGGCTCCGGTGAACAGCAGGGCAACCAGCGCGATCAGCGTCACGTTAGCGCACCGCTTCGGCGGATCCCTCGCCAGCGGCGAAGGATCCGCCCGTCGCTCACTTGGTCTTGTGCGTCACATCGTCGATGTAGACGTAGACGCTGTAGCTGGTCTGGGCGCGATAGAACCAGATGGCGTCGAGGGTCACCGAGCTGGCGGTGATGGCGCCGTTGCCGTTGACCCAGGCGTCCCACTGCGCGGCGTCGTCGAGGCGCCATTCGAGCCAGGTCCAGGTGTTGGTCGGGATCGCCTTGGCCACCGAGCGTTCGGTGCCGTCGGAGTCGTCGATGCCGAGTGCGGCGGTGACACCGCTGCCGCCGGTGTAGACCCAGAAGCCGACGTAACCTTTGGCGCGCGCAAGCGCGGTGTTGGCCGACGGCGAACCGCCGCCGGAGAGGAAGCGCACTGCCCAGTTGGCGCTGGAGCTGGCGTTGTCGACCAGTTTCAGCTGCTCCGACCAGCTCCCGTTCTTGCGCAGGCTGGAGACGCGTTCGGCGGTCGAGGCGGTGCTGATGCCGGTGGTGCTGCCCGAATAGGCGGGCGACAGCGCGAAGTGCCCCTCGCTGGTCTCGAAGTGGTCGAGTACCTTGGTCACGGCAGTGCTCGGGTTGAGCAGCGTGTAGTAGCGGCGCCAGTCCCAGTACTGACCGGGATCGGTGTGCGTCTGGCTGGAAAAATGTTGATGGCCCTTGATCTTCGTGCTGGTCGGCAGCACGACGATGCCAGTCGAGCCGGCACCGTTGTAGGCCGACGCGCATGGAATCGCGTAGCGCGCGCAGAAATTGCGGGTCAGCGCGGCGGACGCGTTGTACATCGCCGTCGTGTACCACGAGGCGTTGCTGATATAGCCCTCGTGCTCGATGCCGAGGGTGTAGCCGTTGTGCGCGCCGACATGATGCGCGGCGCGCGATTCGCGCACCATCTGCGTGATCTGGCCGTCCGAACTACGGATCAGGTAGTGCGCCGACACGCTGTAGGGATTGTTCTGGAACCAGCTGATCGAGCCGGCATAGCTGCCCTGCATGGTGTGGATGGTGACCGCCGAAGCCGCCGCGCTGCGCGTCGAGTGATACGGCGAGGTCACCCACAGCGCCGGGCCGTAGTCGGTACTCTTGTTGGCGAGTTCGGTGCCCTTCAGCGTGCCGCTGACCGGATCGAAAACGGAATCGTCGATCAGGATGCGGTCGCCATCGAGGTCGAGGCGCACGAACGGCGCGCGCTGGCGCTTGAGCGCCTCGAGGTCGAAGGCGCGTTCCCATTCGACGGCCTTCTCCGGCACCCGGATGCCCTGGTCGTCGGCACCGCGATCGGCCGCCAGCAGCACGTCGAAGGCATAGGACTCGGCGGCGAAGGCGCTGATCGCGCTGCGCTTGCTCTGGTCGATGGCCGACAGTCGCGTCAGTTCCGGCCGCAGGTCCTCGATGCGCGCTGCCTTGGCACCGCGTTCGCGGAGCCACTGCGACAGCAGCGCCGCGGTGGCGATGATGTTGGCCTCGGGGCTGTCGATGATCCGCTGCCGGGTGTAGCCGGAGGCCTGCGCCGCCTGGGTCAGCACATCGGCGAAGCCAACACTGCCGTCGCGCAGGCCCATGACGCCGAAAGTCGGCGGCTGGTGCTGGTGGGTTTCCCGCGAGATATCGGGAATCTGCTGCACCCAGCGGCTGGCGCTCATCGCGATGGCTTCGAGGCTGCCGGGGGGCAGGTCGGGATATTGCGCATAGGCCTTGGCGAAATGCGCCGGGAAGGCGGCGCGGTGCGCGCGCAGATCGGCTTCATTGCTCTGCACCGCGCGATCGAAGTTGTCGCCGCCGCTGGCCGGCGCGACGCCGGCAAATGCAGATGAAAGGCCGAGCGCGAGTGCGCACGCCAGAGCGTGCCTGGTGGTGCTGGACGTCATGAGTTTTCCCCAGTCTGGATGATCGATGCGTCCCGAATGCGAACACCGCGCCCCCGCGCGATGCTGGCCATGCCTCCTCCCCAGGAGCCAGGGCCAATCGGGACGCGCCGAGTATCCGGGCGTAGCGCGGGGCAGGGCAACAGTTTCAGCAGCAAGCAATTGGCCGCCAGGGGGAAAGCGTCCGGAAAAGGTCCGGACCCACCGTGGGCTTTGGTGGGTTCGAACCTTGTTCGAACGCTTCTGGTTGGCGTCGCGTCGCGCCGCGCCGCGCTACTACACCCGCTTGAGAATCCGCTCCAGCGCCGCGCTCGCGGCCTCGAACGAGAAGTGCGCCTGGATGTTGGCGAGGCCGGCGTCGGAGAGTTTCAGCCACAGCTTGGGGTCGCGGTACAGGCGCACGATCTCGTCGGCAAACGCGGCCGGCTCGCTGGCGACCAGCGCCTCGTTTCCGGCCTCGATTTCCATGCCCTCGACGGCGATCGGCGTCGCCACCACCGGTTGACCGTAGGCCATGCTCTGGTTGACTTTGCCCTTGACGCCGGCGCCGTAGCGCAACGGCGCGACGGCAACCCGGCAGCCGTCGAGGAACGGGTGGATGTCCTCGACGAATCCATGGACGTCGATGCCGTTGCCGGCCAGCGCTTCCACCGCGGGCGTGATCTTGCTGCCGACGATGTGGAAAACGAGTTCCGGGATCTGCGCGCGCACGCGCGGCCAGATTTCGGCGGCGAACCAGACCACGGCATCGATATTGGGCTGGTGCTGGAAACCGCCGACGAACCAGATGTCCTTGCGCTCGGCGTACCCGCGGCGGCGTCCGGCCACTTCGTGGATGTTCGACAGCACTTCGACGCGGCGTCCGGGCGCCTCGCGTGCCAGCAATTCGCGTTCGACCGGGCTGACCACCAGGGTGACGTCGCAGCGCGCGATCAGGTCGAGCTCGGTGGTTCGCGTCGCGTCGGCCTGGCGCGCCATCGCCTCGCTCGCTTCGATCGCCGCGGCGCGCTGCTCGCGCAGATAGTGCAGGTCGACGGTATCGAACAACACCAGCGCCTGCGGCGCGTGCTCGCGCGCCAGGTCGACGTAATGCCGGGCGACGTAGTGGCGACTCAGCATGATCGCGTCGAACTGGAGGCCGCGCTCGCGGAAGAACGCGACCGGGTCGGACAGCCATGGATGGAACTGGACTTCCACGCCGAGCGCGCGCAAATCGTCGCTGTAGCGCGGAATGTAGGCGCGGTTGTCGGCAAAGAAGGTGCACTGCCAGCCGAGCGCGCGCAGCACGCGGATCAGATTGAGGTAACGCACCGATCCCGAATCCTGGTCGGGTGTCGGCGTGGTCGCATCGATCAGCAGGATGCGGCCGCGGGCCCGGTGCGTGGCCGCGCGCCAGATGCCGGCGTGATCGGTCGGCGCCGGCTGCTGCGCCAGCGCGCCCTTCCAGCGTTCCAGGAACTTCTGCTGGTTGATCACCTGATAGCGTTTGGTGCCGCTGCCGGTATCGGTGCCGCTGGTGATGCCCTCGAAATGCACGACCTTCGACGCCGGCTGGTAGATCACGCGCAGCCCGGCGTCGCGCACCTTGAAGGCGAGGTCGGTGTCTTCGTAATAGGCGGGCTTGTACAGGGGGTCGAAACCGCCGAAGCGATCGAACAGCGCTTTCTCGATCAGGATCGCCGCGCCCGAGCAGTAATCGGCTTCGCGCGGATAATCGTAGCGCGGGTCGTCCGGATGGTCGAAGCGGCCGTAGTTCCAGCCGGAACCGTCGTTGAACACGATGCCGCCGGCTTCCTGCAGGCGGCCATCCGGGTAGACCAGCTTGGAGCCGACCAGGCCGACCCGCTCGAATTGTCCGAAGCTCGCCAGCAGCGGCTCCAGCCAGCCCGGCTGCACCGCGGTGTCGTTGTTGAGGAAAAACAGGTACTTGCCTTTGGCGAGCGCGGCGCCGGCATTGCAGGCGCCGATGAAGCCGAGGTTTTCCGGGTTCTTGTGGAAGCGCACGCCGCCGATGCGCGGCACTTCGATGGCAGTCGCGTCGCTGCTGCCGTCGTCGACCACGATCACCTCGAACGGCGTCGCGGTCGCGGTATCGGCCAGCGCCTGCAGGCAGTTGCGGGTGTGGTGCAACTGGTTGTAGACCGGCACGATGATCGACACCAGCGGCTCGCTGCTGGTCGGCACGCCGAACGGCTCGTAGATGGCCGACGGCGTCGGGTGCTCGATCTGCAGCGGCATCGGTGGCTGCTGGCCGTGGTCGCGCAACTCCAGGCGCGCGCGCGCCAGCGTGCCGGATATCCCGCGGCGGGCGACGCTGCCGCGCACCCGGCCGAGCAGGCTGGACAGCCGCGAGGCGCGAAAACGCAGCGACGCGCGCGCACGCTTGAGCAGTTGCCCAACTGACCGCAGCGGCGCCGTGATGCGCCAGCTGGTGCTGAGCAGCATCTCGCTGCGATGTTCGGCGATCACATCGCGCTCGCGCTGCAAGGTGTCTGTGGTCCGTCGCAGCGCCTCGCGCTCGCCGGCAATCTGGTCACGCTCGGATTCGAGTTCGGCGAGCTTGCGTTGCAACGTCCGATGGCTGGCTGTCAGCGTTTCCAGTGCTTCGGTGCTGGCAGCGAGCGCCCGGGTCAGCGTCTCGATCCGCGCGTTTTGTGCGTCCTGCACGATGCTGGCTTCTTCCATGGTCTTCCTGAGTTCGGCTTCGACGCGCGACAGCTGGCTCTGCGCTTGCTGGCGTCGCGCCTGTTCGTCGCTGACGGTCTGCTGGAAAACGCTCTCGCGCTGGTTCATCCACTGCCGCGTGCGTTCCAGCTCCTGTTCGAGATCGCGCGCCCAGCGGGTGCGCTCGTCAAGTTGCCGGTTGAGGTCGAAACCCCAGTCGGCGCGACGCGACAGTTCGGCGTCCTGCTGCGCCAGGCGTGTCTGCGCCGCGCTCAGGCGCAACTCGTGATCGGTCAGCCCATCGGCAAGTTCCGCCTGCTCGAGCGCGCCGATTCCCGCGAGGGCGACCGCATAACGCAAGGGCGGCCGGGTGGCGGTCGGCAGCAGTGCAGCATAGTCGCTGCACATCTGCGCAAGTGTGCGCTGCGGACGCCGCAACAATTCCTCGCGAATGCGCTGCAATCGCGGCCGATCGCGGTCGAGTTCGGCGATCAGCCCGAGCACGCTGGCAGCGTCGGCATCCACCAGGATGCCATCCGCGTTGTCTTCGATGCGTTCGGCGAAGGCGCCGAGACGTGTGGCGATTGGCGGCACCGCGAGGCGCCAGAGTTCACTCAGGGTGTACGAGAAGGTCTCGGAGACCGTACTCGGCAACAGCGCCGCGTGCGGCCGGATGTGTGCCAGCACGTCGGGAAGCTGTGCGTGTTCGTAGTCGAGCTGGATATGCACCCCGCTGATGCCGAACAGCGCTTCGGCCGCCTTGCCGGCACCCACCAGATACACCTCGCACCGGGTTGCCAGCGCCGGCAGCAGCTGTCGCAACAGGTGCAGGCCCTTGGCGCCAGTGATGCGGCCGAGGACCAGCAGGCGCAGCTTGCCGTGGGCGATGTCGGGATCGGGCAGCAACGGTCTGGCTGGGTCGCGCGCGGGCCAGCCGGCGCTGCCGTGCGCAATCAGGCGCTGCGGTAGTGCGGCGAGATCAGGCGCCACGCGCAGCAGATTGCTGAGCGTGGAGCGACTTGGCGCGACGATCTCGGCGCCGGCGCGCAGCAGTTCGCTGCGCGCGGCGGCGGCGAGCGCAGACCACCAGGCCGGGTCGTTCTCGGCGAACGGACCATCGCGCAGCGCGGCCATGTCGGCGGCGAGTTCAGCCGCGTCCCAACGCGCATCGGCAGCGCCGAAATCGCGGTGCAGCGCCGGCCAGAACGGGAAATAATCGTGCGCGATCCAGCGCAACGGCAGTCCGCAACGCAGTACGTCGAGTGCGTGCCCGATCAGCGACGACACCCAGATCTGTTCGACACAGTGGTCGGCGATCAGGTTGTCGAGCGCCTGTGCATAGCTGTCGTGGTGGTCGACGACGGCGCCGATCGCCGGCGACAGCAGCCAACGGTGCAGCGTTGCGCCGCCGCGTGCGTCGGCCAGTTCGAGGAACTCGCCGTGCAGGCGCCGGCCGGGATTGCCGCGAGCGCGCAGCACCAGGTGATGGCGATCGAGGTCGCTGGCCGCGAGGTCGCCGACGAAGCGCTCGGCACCGCCGCCCCAGCCATGCAGCACATGCAGGACCACTGGCCGCGCGTCGCGGCCGGTCTGCGGCCACTGCATCGGCGCTCCTGCGGCGGCTAGCAGCAGCGCGCGGCGCACCGCTGCCAGTGCGTGCGCGGGTGCACGCTCGCGGCGATCCTTGGGCGTTGGCAGGCCGCGCACAGGCTGATCCGGGACCTGCGCGTAGAGATGATCGGTTACTGCCAGCGCCGTATCGGCGTCGGCGCCGGCGGCGAGCGCAAGCAGTGGTGGAGCGGTAGCCGCTATGGCATGCAGCTGGCGTCGCGACAAGGCATGCAGGCCGTCGTCGATGGCGGCAGGATCGAGCTCGTCGATGACGCAGTCCGGCGCCGCCGGCGTCAGCTGGAAGTCGCCGTTGCTGGCGCAAGTCACCGGACCGGGGCTTGCGGCAGCCGCCTTGAGCAGACGCATCAGGCCGTCTTCGGCAATCCACAGATCAGCGCGACGAACACGCAGCAGCTGACGCTGCGGAAACTCGCGCTGCAGGCCGGCAAGTTCGCTGCGCCAGTCGCGATCGACCGCGCGCGTGCGCACCTCGACCGGACCCAGCTGCGCAATGGCCGCGGTCAGCGCCGCGCCGCAGTCTTCGACCGGCAACAACAGCAGTGCCGGGAGCGGCAGGGACGAATTGACGAGATCGGGCATCCGCTCATGGTCGGCAATCGAGGACCGCGCGCGTCTACGCACCCGGTCCTGCTCGGGGCGCGGATTATCGACCAGCACAGCGACCGTTGGGAACATCCGCGAGCGCTGGCTGCCCGCCAATCGCCCGCATCCGGCAGGCCGCTGTTGGCATTCGCGCCTTTATGCTCGGCGCCCATGGTGAACGGCTTGTGGCGGATATTCTGGTTGGGACTCGGCTTCGCACTTGGCGCCGCCGGGCCGACGCTGATATACCTGAACCGCGTGGTCGACGCGCGCTTCGACCTCGGCCAGCAGCCGGTGGCCAGTCGCGTCTACGCGCGGCCGCTGCTGCTGGCGCCGGGCATGCGCATCAGCGCGGACCTGCTGCAGATCGAACTGTCCGAAGCGCGTTACCGCAGCGACACGACGGCATCCTCGCCCGGCAGTTATCGACGCGATGGCCAGCGCTTCGAAATCCACACCCGCGCGTTTCGCTTCGGCGACGGCGTCGAGCGCGCCGAGCGCATCGAAGTGCTGCTCGACGGCGGCCGCATCAAGCGCCTGGCGCGATTGAGCGACCGCAAGGCAGTGCCGCGAAAGCGCCTCGATCCGGCGCGCATCGCCACCATCCTGCCGACCGACGACACCGAGCGACTGCCATTGCCGATTGCGCAGATGCCGGCGTTGCTGGTGGCCGGCATCCAGTCGGTCGAGGACCGCAACTTCAAGGACCACCCCGGTGTCGACATCTGGGGCATCGCGCGCGCCATGTGGGCCAACGTCAAGGCGCGGCGCTGGGTGCAAGGTGGCTCGACGATCACCCAGCAGTTGGTGAAGAACACCCTGCTGAACAACGAACGCGTGTTCAAGCGCAAGGCCTTCGAGATCGGGCTGGCGCTGATGATCGATGCGCGCTTCGACAAGCGCACGATCCTCGAGTCCTACCTCAACCGCGCCTACATCGGTCAGAACGGCGCGCTCGCCGTGCATGGCTTCGGTGCCGGCGCCGAGTTTTACTTCGGACGACCGCTGGAGTCGCTCGATCCGGCCGAGATCGCGCTGCTGATCGGTCTGGTCAAAGGACCGTCGTTCTACGATCCGCGGCGCAACCCCGAGCGCGCGATCGCCCGCCGGCGCATTGTGCTCGGACAGATGCTGGAAACCGGGCTGCTCAATCAGGCCGAGTATGACGAAGCGCTCAAGGCGCCGCTGGCGGTGGTGCCGCGGCCGCCGTCGCGGGTGCGCTATCCGGCCTTCGTCGAACTGGTGCGCGAGCAGATCCGCCGCGAATACGACGAGACGCGGTTGCAGAGCGAAGGATTGTCGATCCTGACCACGCTCGATCCCGGCGCGCAGGCGCTGGCCGAGGCGGCGTTGACCAAGACGCTGGCCAGCGTCGACAGCGAAAAGGTGGTTCAAGGCGCGGTGGTGCTGACCAACGCCCACGACGGCGAACTGCTGGCGTTGGTCGGCGGCCGCGATCCGCGCGCCACCGGTTTCAACCGTGCATTGGCGGCCCGGCGCCCGGTCGGCTCGCTGTTGAAGCCCTTCGTTTTCCTGCTGGCGCTGTCGCAGCCGGCGCGCTACAGCCTCGCCAGCCTGATCTCGGACGCCCCGATCGCGCTGAAACTGGCCACCGGCAAGACCTGGGCGCCGAAGAACTACGATCGCAAGAGCCACGGCACGGTGCCGCTGGTGGATGCGCTGGCGCGCTCGTACAACCTTGCCACCGCGCGGGTTGGCCTCGATATCGGCGTCAAGTCATTGGCGCGGCTGATCGACAACCTCGGCGTCAATGCGCCGAGCGATCCGCAGCCATCGCTGATCCTGGGCTCGGTCGACCTGAGTCCGCTGGAAATGGCGCAGCTGTACCAGGCGTTGGCCAGCGGCGGTCAGGTGGTGCCGATCTCGGCGGTGCGCGAGGTGCTTGACGACCACGGACGGGCGTTGACCCGGTTTCCGCGGCCGGGCGGCAATGCGTCGGGTGCCGATGTGGTCAAACTGGTCACCGTGGCACTCAACGAAACCACGCTGTCGGGCACCGCCAGCAGCCTGACCAGTGGCACCGGCATCCGCCTCGATTCGGCCGGCAAGACCGGTACTTCTGACGATTCGCGCGACAGCTGGTACGCCGGCTACACCGGCGAGCATCTGGGCGTGGTCTGGCTGGGGCGGGACGACAACCAGCCGACCAGACTGACCGGCGCCAGCGGCGCGCTCAAGGTGTGGACCGCGCTGTTCCGGCAGTTGCCGAGCGCCGATCTGCGCCTGGAATTCAGCGACGCCGTGCGCTGGATACCCTTCGACACCGGCGACAACTGCCAGCGCATCCGTTTCTATCCGGTGCTGCCGCCGTACGCCACCGACAACTCGCGTTCGTGCATGGAGCGGTTGACGGTGCCGTGAGGCCGCAGCAATCCGGCTTCAGGTGGGTTGAGACCTGATTGGACGCTGTTGACTCGCTCACCAAAACGAAAGCGTCCAGACAAGTCTGGACCCACAACAGCGCGCGCTTTGGTGGGTCCAGACTTGTCTGGACGCTTTTGACACAATCCACGCTTGGCGATGGATCACCTCACGCGGATTTTCCTCTAACCTTCGATCATCCCAGTTTCGGACAACCTCCGATGACCACGTCCGGCCAGATTCCCATTGCCCGCGGTGCGCGCGACCTTTCGGTGCTGACCCGCTACGCCAACCGCCACGGCCTGATCGCCGGCGCCACCGGCACCGGCAAGAGCGTGTCGCTGATGCTGCTCGCCGAGGAGTTTTCCAAGCAGGGCGTGCCGGTGTTCCTGTCCGACGTCAAGGGCGACCTGGCCGGGCTGTCGCAGGCGGCCGTGCTCGGCGACAAGCTGCGCAACCGGTTGAGATTGCTCGGCATCGAAAACAGCTGGAAACCGGGCGCCAATCCGGTGGTGTTCTGGGACATCTACGGCAACAACGGCCACCCGCTGCGCACCACGATTTCCGAGATGGGTCCGATCCTGCTGGCGCGGCTGATGGAGCTCAACGAGGTCCAATCGGGGGTGCTCAACGTGGTCTTCCGCGTCGCCGACCAGGAAGGCCTGTTGCTGATCGACCTGCCCGACCTGCGTGCGATGCTGAATTACGTGTCGGAGAACGCCAAGGCGATCTCAGCTGAATTCGGGCTGGTGTCGAGTACCTCGATTGCCGCCGTGCAACGCGCACTGCTGGGCCTGGAAGATGCCGGCGCGCGTGAGTTCTTCGGCGAGCCGGCGTTCCAGTTGCAGGATTTCTTCGGCATCGATCCCAACGGCCGCGGCGTCATCAACGTGATGAGCGCCGAGCAGCTGATCATGAAGCCCAAGCTGTATTCGAGCTTCCTGCTGTGGCTGCTGTCGGAGCTGTTCGAGCAGCTGCCTGAAGTCGGCGACCTCGACAAACCGCGGCTGGTGTTCTTCTTCGACGAGGCGCACCTGCTGTTCGATGATGCGCCGGCCTCACTGATCCAGCGCGTCGAGCAGGTGGTGCGGTTGATCCGCTCCAAGGGCGTCGGCGTGTATTTCTGCAGCCAGAACCCGGATGACGTGCCGGGCGACATCCTCGGCCAGCTCGGCCATCGCATCCAGCACGCGCTGCGCGCATTCACGCCGCGCGACCAGAAGGCGGTGAAGACCGCCGCCGAGACCTTTGTCGCCAATCCGGGGCTGGACGTGGTGAAGGCAATCACCGAGCTCAATGTCGGTGAAGCGCTGGTGTCCTTCCTTGAGGAGGGCGGCCGCCCGGCGATGGTCGAACGTGCCTGGATCCTGACGCCGGGTTGTCGCATCGGCGCGATCACACCGGAAGAGCGCGCCGCGGTGCGCGCCGCAGGTCCGATCGGCCACAAGTACGATCAGAGCATCGATCGCGAGTCGGCTTACGAGGTGCTGAAGCAGCGCGCCGAACCACAGCCGGAAGCCGTACCGGAAGCGCCCACACAGCCCGCCGGTGGCGGCTGGAGCCTGAATTGGCCGTGGAGCAAGCCGGAGCCATCAGCGCCCACGCCGCCGCCAGCCCCGGCGCCGGGCCCGCGCACCGCCACGCGTTCTGCACCAGCGCCGAAGCCGCGCCAGCCGGCGGCGCCGCGCGCGAGCAACCGCCAGGGCGTCGGCGAAGCCTTCGCCAAATCGGTCGCGCGGACCGTCGGCAACCAGCTCGGGCGGCAGTTGCTGCGCGGGATTCTGGGAGCGATCACGCGCAAGTAGGAGTTCGTTGCGCGAATGAGCGCAGCGGAAGGGCGGCCGGGCTCCTGCAAAAGTGCCGAGACCGCTTCAAGCCCGATCGCCGCGCAGTTCCCGCACATCAGCCTCCAGCGCCGCCGCTGTCGCCGTTTCCGGGGGCCGCGCCGTGCCGACCATCAAACCCACGCGCGACCACAGTCGTCGCGGCAGCAGATAGCGTGCCAGCGACTTGTCGTAGCGTGAGAACATGCTGCCCCACAGGCCCTGCAGCGCCATCGGGATCACCGGCACCGGGTCGCGTTTCAGGATGCGCTCGACGCCGGGGCGGAACTTGGCGATCTCGCCGTCGCGGGTCAAACCGCCTTCGGGGAAGATGCACACCAGGTTGCCATCCTTGAGTTCGCGCGAGACTTCCTCGAAGGCCTTTTCCATCAGCAGCGGATCTTCCTTGGCGCCGGCAATCGGGATTGCCTTGGCCCAGCGGAACACCTGTTTGGCGATCGGCATCTCGAAGATCTTGTAGTACATGACGAAGCGCACCGGTCGCGGTACCGAACCGAGTACCACCAGCGCATCGACGTAGCTGATGTGATTGCACACCAGCAGGGCAGGGCCCTCGTCGGGCACCGCCTCCATGCCGCGGATGCGGATGCGGTAGAGCACATTGATCAGGATCCAGGCGACGAAGCGCAGCAGGAATTCGGGGACCAGCGTGTAGATGTAGACCGCCACCACTGCATTGCACAGCGCGGTCACCAGCAGCACCTGCGGCAGGGTCAGGCCGATGCCGTTCATCAGCAGCCAGCCGAGCACCGAGGCGGCGACCATGAACACCGCATTCAGGATGTTGTTGGCGCCGATCACGCGCGAGCGGTGGCTCGGTGCGCTGCGCTGCTGGATCAGCGCGAACAGCGGCACGATGAAGAAACCCGAGAAAATCGCCATCAGCACCAGGTCGATCACCAGGCGCCCGCCGAATGCGGTCTGGAAGAACGCGGCCACCGTGAGATCGCCAAGGCCGCTCGCCTGCGGCAGCGCGAAGTACAGGTCGAGCCCGAATACGGTCATGCCGATCGAGCCGAACGGCACCAGGCCGATCTCGACCTTGCGCCGGCTCAATAGTTCGCACAGTAGCGATCCGAGGCCGGTGCCGATCGAAAACAGTGCCAGCAGCAGCGTGTAGACCGGCGTGCTCCCGCCGATGATGTCGCGCACGTAAACCGGCAGGATCAGGAAATACATCGAGGCGAAGAACCAGAACCAGCTGATGCCAAGGCAACTCAGGAACACGATGCGGTTGCCGGCGAGAAACTTGAGGCTGTTCCAGGTTTCGCTCAGCGGATTCCAGTTGATCCTGAGGTCCGGCGCCACCGGAGCGGTCGCCGGCATCGCCATCGCGCACAGCCAGCCGACCACCGCAACGCCGAGCCCGGCCATCGAGATCAGCACCAGGCCGTCGCCCGGAATGCCGACCAGTGCAGTACCGAGCAACGTGCCGAGCAGGATCGACACCATGGTTGCGCTTTCGATCAGGCCATTGCCGCCGGTCAGCTCCTCGTCCTTCAGCACCTGCGGCAGGATGCCGTACTTCAGCGGCCCGAACAGCGTCGATTGCAGCCCGAGCAGGAACAGCACCGCCAGCAGCATCTGCGAATTCTTGAGCATGAAACCTGCTGCCGCGAGCGCCATCAGCAGGATTTCCAGCGCCTTGATCCAGCGCGCCAGCCGGGTCTTGTCGTACTTGTCGGCGAGCTGCCCGCCGAGTGCCGAGAACAGAAAATAGGGCAGGATGAACAGTGCGCCGGCAACCAGCGAGAAGGTCGCGCTGGACATGCCGACTTCGATGGCGCCGACGAACACCACCAGCGCCACCAGACCCTGCTTGAAGACGTTGTCGTTGAACGCGCCGAGCGACTGGCTCAGAAAGAACGGCAGGAATCTACGCTCGGTCAGCAAGCCGAACTGAGAATGGCTGGACATGCGCGGTCGCAAGTGGTGGATGCGCTGTGGAGGCTAGCACCGTGTCGGCGACGCCGGGGTTGGTCATCGACAGGGATTGGCAGGTGTACCTTCGAGTATCACGGATAGCCGCGGCTGGTTCGTCATTGCGAAAGCAACCCGCTTCGGTTCGAAGCCGCACACGAACCATGAACCTCATGGAGAGGAGCGCAGCGACGAAGCAATCCAGCGACTCTTCTTTGCTCTGCACCGGCGCGCAGGAAAACCAGGCAGTGGCACTGGATTGCTTCGCTACGCTTTCCATGAACCCATGGCGTAAGTCATTGATTCGTCATTGCGAGGCATG
>JAIMJQ010000077.1 GCA_020693165.1 Xanthomonas sp.
GGTGGGTCCAGACTTGTCTGGACCCACGACAGCGCACTTTTCACCGCCAGAACGGAATCAGCACCGGCGCTTCCGGCTCATCGCGTCCCGGGCGGTCGGGCCTTTCGACCGACAGTTCATGGCGTCCACGCGGCAGATCACGCACATCGATCATGGCGACAAATCCGCGCAACCCGGAAACGGGATCCTCGGCAACGTCATAACGCAAACCGGGGACCGCAGCGCCGGCGATGGCCGGACAGTCGCGCTCGATGGCCGCGTCGATCTTCCGCGGCAGATAGGGCACGAACAAGCGCAGGTACGGGCCGCGCACGACGTCGCCCGCTATGTACGGATGGCCCTTCCGCGCGTCGCCGGAATCGCGGAACTCGGCATAGTTGGCCGCGCGCAGTTCGCGACTACCCGGCTCGTCGGGCAGATAGCGCTCGCCGGGCAATGACAGCGCGCCCAGCCGCAACAGGAACCCGAGCGCTGCCACCCAGACGGCGCGCGACGCCAGGTGCAGCACGAAGGTGGCGATCAGCGCGTAACTGGTGACCTTGAGGTAGAAGTACAGCATGAACACGCCGTAGTTCAGGCTGTCGGCCATGCGCGGGCGCAGCGCAAACACGATGTCGTCCAGCAGCCCGGGCACCTGCAGCATCGAGAACACCAGCGCGCCGGATAACAGCAGTTCCACCTTCCAGGTCGGCGTGGTGTCCCTCGGCAGCTGGAAGACATCATCGACGGCAGTTGCTGTTTCCGCCGGTCTCTCGTCGGACATCGAAGCTCTCCGTTGCGCTGGCGCGGATCATCCCGGCCGCGCGGCGTCATTACCAGCGGTGGCGCGCAAGCGCGCTCCTGCAGGTTCACCGACACCCTTCGCAGGAACTTAAGGAGCGCGCACGCTTCGCCTCGGCCGCCACTCCCGCTTGCCCATTCGGCACCGGACCGGCGAGTATCCAATCACTGAGATTACGGACGTCTACACCGCCCATGCTGCCGATCAGTTTCGAGTTCTTCCCGCCGAAGACCGCCGAACAGCGCGATGCGCTGCAGCACTCGGCCGAGCGACTCAAGGTGCATGTACCGGAATATGTCAGCTGTACCTTCGGTGCCGGCGGCTCGACGCTGAGCTATACCTACGACACCGTCGTCGCGTTGAAGCAACTCGGTCTCGACGTGGCGCCGCATCTGTCGTGCATGGGCGGCACCCGCGAAGAGATTCACGAACTGCTGCAGCGCTATGTCGACATCGGCTGCCGCCGCATCGTCGCGTTGCGCGGCGACATGCCGTCGGGCATGGCGGTGGCCGGCGAGTTCCGCCATGCCATCGATCTGGTGCGTTTCATCCGCAGCGAGTTTAACGGGCACTTCCATATCGAAGTCGCCGGGTACCCCGAGTTTCATCCGCAGGCACGTACTGCCGACGACGATCTCAAGCATCTGGTCGAGAAAGTGGCTGCCGGCGCCAATGGCGTCATCACCCAGTACTTCTTCAATGCCGACGCTTACGAGCACTTCGTCCGCGACGTGCGGGCGCTCGGAGTCAACGTCCCAGTGGTCCCCGGGATCATGCCGATCGGCAACTTCAGCCAGCTCAAGCGCTTCTCCGACCTGTGCGGCGCCGAAATCCCGCGCTGGATCGAGCGCCGGATGCTCGCCTATGGCGATGACGTCGAGGCCGTGCACGAACTCGGCGCCGAGGTGGTGGCCGGGTTGTGTCGGCGCCTGATCGACGTCGGCGCACCCGGCCTGCACTTCTATACGCTGAACCGCGCCAAGACCACGCTGGCGGTGATCGAGCGCATTTGCGGCTGATCCTCACCGGCGCATCATTCGAACACCCGGTGGTCGAGGTGATCGATGCTCGCGCGTTGCCTGCTCTGGCTGTTGTTGTCGTTGCTGCCGCCGATGCTGGCGGCGCAGGGCATTCCCGCGTTCCCGGGCGCCGAGGGTTTCGGGGCGATCGCCAGCGGTGGTCGCGGCGGCGCGGTGCTGCAGGTCACGACGCTCGATCCGGATCCCGGCGGCGCAGCCCCAGGCTCGCTCAACTGGGCATTGCGCCAGAGTGGCCCGCGCACCATCGTGTTCCGCGTCAGCGGCGTCATCCACGGCATCGCCAATGTGGTCCATGGGGATGTGACCATCGCCGGTCAGACCTCGCCGGGCGGGATCATCGTGCGTGGATTCATCTGCGATGGCCATTACGAGCAGAACCAATGCAACAACCTGATCGTGCGCCATCTGCGTTCGCGGCCCGGCTGGAATCTGCCGCTGCCGACCGGCGGCGAACGCCTCGACGACGCACTGCGCCTGGATGGCATCAATCGCGCGATCTTCGATCACGTCTCGCTGGCGCATGCCACTGACGAAGCGCTGCAAATCAGTTGGGCGTCGGACCTGACCATCCAGTACTCAACATTGGGCGAAACCATCGGCAGCCACGCCGAACTCGGCGGCGCACTGCTGAACTACTCGCATGCGGAGCACCCACAGGACCGCATCGCGCTGATCAAGAACCTCTGGTATCGCGTCGGCGGCCGCGTCCCCGAGATCAGTTGCGAAGCCAGCAACTACGACGGCCAGCCGGGCCTGGTCGAGAGCTGCCAGCAGACGCCGTTGCACCTGGAACTGGCCAACAACCTGTATGTCGATCCGGGCTTTCTGGTCTGGTACAACCGTGACATCGACCAGAATCCGGCGGCCGGCCCCTATCTGCTGCGCCTGAATGCGGTCGGCAACCGCTTCGCGACACGCGCCGGCTATCCGTACGGGATGTTTCTCTTCGACCTTCTCGGCGTCGCCGATAACCAGCTCTTTGTCAGCGACAACCGGATTTCGATCTACCCTGATTTCGCCGACTACCAGTTGTTCTACTGCTGCAACGATTTCCCCGGAAACGCGCCGAACACGGCGACCGGCATGGCGCAGCGACTGGCCATGCGCCACCCGTTCCCGCCGGTCCACTACCTGGACGGAGCAACGCTGGCGACCGCGCTGCCGCAGCGAGCCGGTGCGCTGCCGCACGACCCGTTGAACCGCCGCTGGCGCGACTCGACCCTGAGCGCGGCAGTTCCGACCGTCGATTACGGCACGCCGCTGGCGAACGACACTTTCGATCTGGATTTCGAACTTGGCAGTCCGCCAGCGCCGCCGCTCGACAGCGACAGCGACGGCATGCCGGACAGCTTCGAGATCGCACACGCCAGCTTCGGCCTCGATCCCCAGGTCAACGACGCCAACGGCGGAGCGCTGTCGATCGCCTTCACCGGCATCGCCGGCTACACCAATCTCGAGTGCTATCTGAATGCACTGGCGGATCAGCTCGCTGGCGTCAGGCCGCTTTTCGCGGATGGGTTCGAGTAGAACGCGGCCTTCATTCAAGGCGCCCTGAACGGCCCGTCCGCACAAGCCTGGTTATTGACGTTGCGCACACATGCGCTTCACGTAAGCTCGTTTCAGCTATACATATCGCTACAATCCTCAGCTCTACCCGACGGAGACTCCCCATGAGTACTGCCAATCCGGTGCTGACACGCAGCGAAGTTGCTGCGTTCTCCACCACCAAGACCATTCGCAATGCTTATTTGCTGCTGACGCTGATCATGGGCGTGTCGGCGATGACTGCCTGGTATGCCGTCAGCAGCGGCGCCGGCATGATCAATGTCTGGCTGTTCCTGGCGTTCATGATCGGCATGCCGTTCGCGATCAATGCGCTCCGCAACAGCATCGCCGGCCTCGGCCTGGCGTTCGTCTATGCCGGCTTGCTCGGTTACTTCCTCGGCCCGATCGTCGGCATCTACTTGCAGATGGATGCCAACATCCCGGTCTATGCGCTGGCCGCCACCAGTGTGATCTTCTTCTCGCTGTCCGGCTACGCGCTGGTGTCGCGCACCAACTTCAACTTCATGGGCGGTTTCCTGTTTGTCGGCTCGCTGGTGATTCTGGCCGCGATCGTCGCCAACATCTTCCTGCAGATGCCGATCCTGAGCCTGATGATTTCCGGCGCCGCGGTGCTGTTGATCTCCGGCGCGATCCTGTGGGAGACCAGCCAGCTGATCCACGATCCGGAAGCCAACTACATCGTCATCGCCACCAGCCTGCTCGGCAGCATCTGGGTGCTGTTCATGCACCTGATGCGCCTGTTCGCGTTCTTCAGCGGCGAGGACTGAAAAGCGGGTGTTGGTTGCTGGTTTGGGTGTTGGAAACAGCAAGGCCCGCGCAAGCGGGCCTTGTACTTCCTGTGGCAGCAGTGTTGTAGGTCATGTTGCCCGAAGGGCTACCTGACCTACTTCCACCCGATGCCAGGTCGCGGCGTACACGCGGCTCCTACATGATCACATCAACGCCGCCCATGTACGGCCGCAGCACTTCCGGCACGGTGATCGATCCATCGGCGTTCTGGTAGTTCTCCAGCACCGCGATCAGCGCGCGGCCAACGGCGACACCGGAGCCGTTCAGCGTATGCACCAGTTCGGGCTTGCCGGTGGCCGGGTTGCGCCAGCGTGCCTGCATCCGCCGCGCCTGGAACGACTCGCAGTTGGAACACGAACTGATCTCGCGATAGGTGTTCTGGCTCGGCAACCAGACCTCGAGGTCATAGGTCTTGGTCGAGGCGAAACCCATGTCCCCAGTGCACAACTGCATGGTGCGGAACGGCAGGCCGAGCTTCTTGAGAATGGTTTCGGCGTGCCCGACCATCTCCTCCAGTTGTTCATAGCTGGTATCGGGGCGCGCAATCTGCACCAGTTCGACCTTCTCGAACTGGTGCTGGCGGATCATCCCGCGGGTGTCGCGGCCGGCAGCGCCGGCCTCGGCGCGGAAGCACAGCGAGTGCGCGGTCATCCGCAGCGGCAGCGATTCGGCCTCGAGGATGCTGTCGGCGACCAGATTGGTCAACGAAACTTCGGCGGTGGGAATCAGGTACATGCGCCGCCACAGCCAGCGGTGCAGCGTCGACACGATGGCTTCTTCCTGGTGCAGATCGTCCCACAGTACGGCCGGCATGCGCCCCAGCGTCTGCAGGCCGATGTCGGTGCAGATGCCATTCAGGATCGCCAGTGCGTCGTCCTGGTCCCTGCGCACCAGCGCGCCGCGCAGCGCATCCTTGGCTTTGCCGTCGATGGCGAGGACGCGATTGCTGCCCATCGGGATCTCGAACAGATCGTCCTCGAACTTCGGCAACTGGCCCGTGCCCTGCATGGTCTCGCTGGTCACCAGCACCGGCACGTTGTGCTCGGTGTACTGGTGTTCGTTGGTGTGGGTGTCGAGCATGAACTGGCCGAGCGCACGATGCATGCGCGCCAGCGCGCCTCGCAGTACGGTAAAGCGGGAGCCGGACAATCGCGCGCCGGCCTCGCCATCGAGCCAGCCATGGCGCGCACCGAGTTCCACATGATCCTTGACTGCAAAGTCGAAGACACGCGCCTGACCATGGCGACGGACCTCGACATTGCCAGTCTCGTCGGCGCCCAGCGGCACGCTTTCGTGCGGAATATTCGGAACCCGAAGAGCGATCGCCATCAGCCGCTCGCGCAATCCCGCCAACTGGTCTTCCGCTGCACGCAATCGATCCGGCAGCGCCTGGCTTTCCGCCATCAGCGCATCGGCGTTCTCGCCCTTGGCCTTGCGCATGCCGATTTCCTTCGCCAACCGGTTGCGGCTTGCCTGCAGATCCTGCGTCAGCGTCTGCACCTCCTTGCGCTCGGCCTCCAGCGCATCGAGTTCGGTCAACGGCAATTCCACGCCGCGGGTCGCGCGCAGTCGTTCGGCAGTCGCTTGCAGATGTTGGCGGAACAGGGCGGGATCAAGCATGACTGGCCTCGTTGGCAGTAGCAAAGGAACGGGATTATGCCGGGAGCCGATTGTGACGGGTTGCGGTCGGGCGCGAGTTGTTCCAGGTCATGCCCGTGTGCAGCAAAGGCGGGGCTGGGGCTGGGGTCGCGCCGCCAGTACGGAGCGCTGTGCAAAGCGCCCCCGAGCATCGAACACTCCGGCCATGCGCCCCAGCCTCCAGTCCCCAGCCCCGCCTCTGCTGCTAATACCATCGTCGACCGCCGCCAAACCCTTCCCGCGGGCATACTCCCCGGCATCGAACCCACCAAGGACACCCCATGGGCCTGGAACGCGTCCCCGCCGGCCGCGACGTGCCGAACGAGGTCAACATCATCATCGAGATCCCGATGAACTCCGAGCCGGTCAAGTACGAGGTCGACAAGGAATCCGGCGCGATCTTCGTCGATCGGGTGCTGACCACGCCGATGCGCTATCCGTGCAACTACGGCTATATCCCGCATACGCTGTCGGGCGATGGCGATCCGGCCGACGTGCTGGTGCTGATCCCGCTGCCACTGATCCCGGGCTCGGTGATCCGGGTGCGACCGATCGGCATGCTGGCGATGGAGGACGAGGCCGGCGAAGACACCAAGCTGATCGCGGTGCCGATCGTGAAGACCTTCTCGGCCTACGCGCACATCAATGGCATCGACGACGTCCCCGAATCCATGCGCGACCGCATCCGTCACTTCTTCGAGCACTACAAGGACCTGGAGAAGGGCAAGTGGGTCAAGGTGCGCGGCTGGGAGGGCGTCGAGGCGGCCAAGCGCGAGATTGTCGAATCGGCCGAAAGATATGACGCGCTGGCCGTAAAACCCGGGTACTGAGGCGCGTCTGTTGGATCTTGATGCGGCCCTTGTGGGTCCGGACTTGTCTGGACGCTCTCCCGGCAGGTCCTCAAGCAGAGAAGCGTCCAGACAAGTCTGGACCCACCAAAGCCGGCGACCTCCTACAACGTGGCCGCGGCCCTTATGATCGGGCGCATCGTTTTCCAGACTGCCCTGCCCGTGACCCACTCCATCGATCTCGCCGCGCTGCGCCAAGCCGGCTTCACCCGAGTGCCGGTGGTGCGCCATGTGCGCGCCGACCTGGATACGCCGCTTTCCGCCTACTTGAAGCTGGTCGACGGCCCGGACGCCTATCTGCTGGAGTCAGTCGAGGGCAGCGAGACCTGGGGGCGCTATTCGATCATCGGACTACCCGCCAGCGAGCGCATCGAAGTGCGCGGTCGCCAATGGCGGCGACTGGTCGATGGCGTCTGTGTCGATGAACGCGAAGTCGCCGATCCGCTGGCCGAGGTGCAGACGCTGATCCACAGCGAGCGCGTTCCCGCGCAGGCCGGTCTGCCGGCGTTCGCTGGCGGCTGGGTCGGCTATTTCGCCTTCGAGACACTCGGCTACATCGAACCCAAGCTGGCGCGCGACGACCGTCCGGACCCGCTCGGCACGCCCGAAATCGTGCTGCTGCGCACCGAAGAACTGGCGGTGTTCGACAATCGCAAGGGGCGGCTGTCGTTGATCGTGCATGCGGCGACCGACGAGCCCGGAGCCATCGAGCGCGCCGAGCGCCGGCTCGACCGGCTGACGCATCGACTGCGCGCGCCAGCGCCCGGCTACCCGGAAGTGCTCGATCCCAAGGCGCTGGACGAGGCGCAATTCGTCTCCGGCTTCAGCCGCGAGGAATTCGAGTCCGCGGTGCGCCGCTGCCAAGAGTACATTCTCGCCGGCGATGCCTTCCAGATCGTGCTGTCGCAGCGGCTGTCGGTGCCATTCCGTGCCCGCCCGATCGACGTCTACCGCGCCCTGCGGTCGCTGAATCCCTCGCCCTACATGTACTTCATGGACCTCGGCGATCTGCATGTGGTCGGTTCGTCGCCAGAGATCCTGGTGCGCTTGAAGGATGGCGAAGTGGTGGTGCGCCCGATCGCCGGCACGCTGCCGCGCGGCGGCACCGTCGCCGAGGATGAAGCCAATGCGCAGCGCCTGCTGAAAGACCCGAAGGAGTGCGCCGAACACCTGATGCTGATCGACCTCGGTCGCAACGATGTTGGCCGCGTGGCGCAATCGGGCAGCGTGCGCCTGACCGACCAGATGGTGGTCGAGCGCTATTCGCACGTGATGCATATCGTCTCGCAGGTGGTCGGCCGGCTACGCCCGGAGCTCGACATCATCGATGTGCTGCGCGCCACCTTCCCCGCCGGCACGCTGTCCGGCGCGCCGAAAATCCGGGCGGTCGAGATCATCCAGGATCTGGAACCGATCAAGCGCAACCTCTACGGCGGCGCTGTCGGCTACATCAACTGGCACGGCGAGGCCGACCTCGCCATCGCCATCCGCACCGCGTTGATCAAGGACCACACGTTGCACGTACAGGCCGGCGCCGGCATCGTCGCCGACTCCGACCCCAGCAAGGAATGGGAAGAAACGATGAACAAGGGCCGCGCCGTGTTCCGCGCAGTCGCCGAGGCGGTGCGCGGGTTGTAGCCTCGCGCCGGTCGCGCCGATTGCCAACCCGGCGCTCATCGATCACGCACGGGCGCGTCGCAGTGCGGCCCTCCGGCCGCAACGGCGACGCCAAGTCTCAGTACTCCGCGAACGGATCCTGCAACACAATGTTCTCCTGCCGGTCGGGGCCGGTTGAGACCATCGCCACCGGGCATCCGACCAGGTCCTGCACGCCTTCGAGGTAACGCTGGGCATTGCGCGGCAGGTCTGAGAAACGCCTGGCGCCGCGCGTGGTTTCGGTCCAGCCCTCGAAATCCTGGTAGACCGGCTGGCATTCATGCCACCCGGCCGCATCCAGAGGCGCCTGCTCGGTTTCCTGGCCGCGATAGCGATAGCCGACGCAGACGCGCACCGTCGGCTCGCCGTCGAGAACGTCGAGCTTGGTCACGCACAGGCCGTTGATGCCGTTGATCATCACCGTGCGGCGCACCGCGACTGCATCGAGCCAGCCGCAACGGCGCGCGCGACCCGTGGTGGCGCCATATTCCTGGCCGCGATCACGCAGCCCCTGACCGACGGCATCGTCGAGTTCGCTCGGGAACGGACCGCCGCCGACGCGAGTGGCGTAGGCCTTGATGATGCCGAGCACGTAATCGAGGTCGCGCGCGCCGACGCCGGTGCCGGAACAGGCGCCGCCGACGGTGGTGTTCGACGAGGTCACGTACGGGTAGGTGCCATGGTCGATGTCGAGCAGGCTGCCCTGCGCGCCTTCAAACAGGATGTTGCCGCCCTGGCGGCGGATCTTGTGCAGGATGCTGGCGACGTCGGCCATCATCGGCCGCACGAACTCGGCAAAGGCCATCGATTCGTCGAGTACCTTCTGGTAATCGCAGGCGGCGAGCTTCCAGTACTGGGTCAGCACGAAATTGTGGTAATCCATCACCACGCGCAGCTTCTCGGCGTACTCCTCCGGGTAGAACAGATCCGACAGACGAATGCCGCGGCGGGCCGCCTTGTCCTCGTACGCCGGCCCGATGCCGCGCCCGGTGGTGCCAATCCTGGATTTGCCCGAGGCCAGTTCGCGCGCCTGATCGAGTTGCACGTGGTAGGGCATGATCAGCGGCGTCGCCGGACTGATCTTCAGGCGCTCGCGCACGGCGACACCAGTGGCTTCGAGTTCCGACACTTCGGTGCGCAGCGCATCCGGCGACAGCACGACGCCGTTGCCGATCAGGCATTCGATGCCCTCGCGCAAAATCCCCGAGGGAATCAGGTGCAGCACGGTCTTCTTGCCGTTGACGATCAGCGTATGGCCGGCATTGTGGCCGCCCTGGAAGCGCGCCACCGCGCGCACGCGCTCGGTCAGCAGATCGACGATTTTGCCCTTGCCCTCATCGCCCCATTGGGCGCCGAGCACGACGACGGACTTGGCCACGGCAGGACCTCGAAATCAGGAATGGGAATGCGCGCAAGCTAACGCAAACGCGGCGCAGGGGCTAGCAACCTGTCGTTGCCGGTTCATGGTCACGACGTCAACGGCGCTGCGCCAGACGTTGCCGCCGAAGTTCGCGCGGCATGGGCACCCCACACCCAGCCGCCAATCGCGCCACTCAGCACCAACGCAGTCGCGCAAACCGAAATCGACCGAGTGCCCCAGCGCCTCCAGCGCGCCAAGATTGAACTGCGTTTGCACGACCAACCCGACCAATGTGGTCGTCAGCAAGGCCAGCAAGCAGTGGCCCATGGCGATGGACCAACGTTTCACGCGCATCTCGCAGTTCCCCGGCCGGAAGTTGCGAACGGCAGTCGAAGTATGGACCGCGCGTGGCCCATTGAACCTGTTGCCAAGGCGTCCGGACAAGGTCCGGACCCACGTGCTGGCCGCGAGCGCGTCGGTCTGGACGTTGTCCAGACGCGCTTGCTGCGTGAACACTGAGCCCAGCGGTTGCAAATGTAGACCTATGACCACTGGCGCGGCGGCCTTGTGCACCGCAACATAGAGTTCCTGCACCAAATCGGAGCGCGGCACCATGCTGTATCAATTCCACGAACTCCAGCGATCGCTGATGAGTCCGTTCGTCGCCTTCTCCGACGCCGCCGCCAGGATGTACTCGCAGCCCTCAAGCGTGCTGTCGAAGCTGCCCGGGGCGCCGCGCATGGCAGCAACCTGTGAACTGATGTACCGCATCGGCAAGGACTACGAGAAGCCCGAGTTCGGCATCAAGTCGGTCGAATCGCACGGTCATCAGGTGCCGATCGTCGAATTCACGGTGCTGGCCAAGCCATTCTGCAATCTGATCCGCTTCAAGCGTTTCTCGGACGACCCGAGGACCGTCGGCGATCTCAAGGACGATCCACCGGTACTGGTGGTGGCGCCACTGTCGGGCCACCACTCGACGCTGCTGCGCGACACCGTGCGCACGCTGCTGAAGGACCACAAGGTGTATCTCACCGACTGGATCGACGCGCGCATGGTGCCGCTCGAACAGGGTGCTTTCCATCTCGACGACTACATCGACTACATCCGCGAGTTCATCGCCCACATCGGCGCCGAGCGCCTGCACGTGATCAGCGTGTGCCAGCCGACCGTGCCGGTGATGGCCGCGGTGTCGTTGATGGCCAGCGATGGCGAAACCCTGCCGCGCTCATTGACCCTGATGGGTGGCCCGATCGACACCCGCAACAGTCCGACCAAGGTCAACGACCTCGCCACCACCAAGCCGCTCAGCTGGTTCAAGAACACGGTGATCCACCAGGTGCCGCGCAATTATCCTGGCTACCGGCGCAAGGTTTATCCTGGCTTTCTGCAGCACGCGGGCTTCCTGGCGATGAATCCGAGCCGGCACATGTCCTCGCACTGGGATTTCTACGAGGATCTGCTGCGCGGGGACCTCGACGACGCCGACTCCCACCGCAAGTTCTACGACGAATACAACGCGGTGCTCGACATGCCCGCCGAGTACTACCTCGACACCATCCGCGTGGTGTTCCAGGAACACCTGCTGGCGCGCGGGGAATGGCATGTGCGCGGCCAGCGCGTGGCGCCGGAGGCAATCGGAAATACCGCGCTGTTCACCATCGAAGGCGAGCTCGACGACATTTCCGGGCTTGGACAAACGCAGGCCACGCACGGCCTGACGCCGGGCATCGCCGATGCCGACAAGCGTCACCTGACGGTCGAGGGTGCCGGCCATTACGGCATCTTCAGCGGCCGCCGCTGGCGCGAGGTGGTCTACCCCGAAGTACGCGACTTCATTCGCCAGCACGCCTGATCGTTGCAGGAGTCCCGGTCGCCCCTGTCAGCGCGCTTGTTCGCGCATCAAACTGGGGGGACTTTCGCTCCGATCGGCAGCCTGGAAGCACTGAGCGGCGGGCCGCGGCTTTTCGTGGGTTCGGACTTGTCCGAACGCTTCTGCTTTGGCTCCTGGCTCCGGCGTGCAGCAAACCCGGATCCCGGCACGGCGAACAGCAACCGCATCAGCGTTCGGACAAGTCCGAACCCACGAAAGCGGCACACGCTTACCGATCAATGTCTTACGGTCGGTTTGGCGAGAGCGACGTGCACGTCGCTCCTATGACCTGGTCGCCCGTGCAATGCGCTCCTCATGCTGGCGTCCGGCCACATAGCCGACCGCGGCGGTCACGCCCGCCATCAGCGCACCAACGGCGAAGATACCGCCGCTCCCGAGGCCGAGCATCCCGAGGCCCTTGATCGACCACTGCGTGACGACGTCGCTCAGGCGGTAGACGAAGGTGTCGATGAAGCCCTTGCCCTTGTAGCGGATCTCGCGATCGAGCGTGGTGTAGCAACTGGCGATTGCCGGCTCGCCGAATGCGAAGCGCACGCCCCTGCTCAGCACCTGGAACAGTCCGATCATGAACGCGGTCGGGATCACCACCAGGGCGCCAAGGCCGGCCATCAGCAACAGCGGCATCAGCGTCATCAGCCGCGCGGTGCCGAGGCGCAGGAACATCCAGCGCGCCAGGAAGATCTCCAGCAGCAGGGCCAGCAGGTTGGTGAACAGATCGATGCGCGCGAAATACGCTGCGCGCAGGGCGTCGTCGCTGAACAGCTCGCGCACCATGAAGCCCTGCTGCTGGTAGAGAATGCCGCCGCCGATGCCGCTCAGTACCATCAGCAGGCTCAGCCAGCGCAGCGGAATCTGTTCGATGACCAGACGGAACGCCGCCCAGCTGGTGCCGCCGATCAGTGCATCCATGGTGTCGGCGTCGGCGCGGCCGCTGGCTTGGCGCGCATGGCGACCGAGCAGGATTGCGCACGCGAAAGACAATCCAAGAAACAGGAACGACACCAGCAGCACGCCGTCAATGTCGATGTGTCCGGCCAGCCACATGGTCAGCGCCGCGCCGGTAAGCCCGCCGGCCGAACCGCCGGCGGCGATGAAGCCGAACATGCGCTTGGCCTGGTGCTCGTTGAAGATATCGGTCATGTAGCTCCAGAACACCGACACAGTGAACAGATTCGCCACCGACAGCCAGATGTAAAACACCAGCGCCATGCCGTCGCGCCACTCGGGAACCTGCCAGACCCCGAGGAAACCGAGGATGCACAGTAGAAAGAATGCATACACCACGGGCACGAAGATGCGTCGCGGGAAACGCGACACCAGCGCGCCGTAGACCGGCTGCGCCAGCAGCATGCAAGCGAAAGTGCCGGTGTAGAGCCAGTTGTAGTGCTCCGGGCCGAAGCGCACACCCATCGCCTCGCGCACCGAACGCAGCATGTAGTAGCTGGTCAACAGTCCGAAGAAGTAGACGAACGCGATCAGCAACGCTGCGCGCTCGCGGCGATCGATCTCGAACAATGCCCGAAGCTGCATCCGTGGGTGCCTGTGATCCATTTGTTCTCAGGATGGAACGACACCGGTGGACCGAGTGTCGACGCGGCGCCCGGCCATCATGCCGAATGCGTGGCGTGGCGACCATCGCGGGCGTGCGGCCGATGCCGGCCGTGGATGCTGAAACCCGCAGGCGCAGCCCGGATCTATCGCAATCCACCGTTCGTCCTGAGCGCTTCCGCGAGCCCTGCGAGCGGGAAACAGTCGAAGGACGCCCGCCGCGCAACCGCTCAGCTTGCGATTTGCGAAAGCCAACGCACCTCCGTGCGTCGGGTGCGTTCCCTGACGCAGCATCGAACCCGGCACGTCCGCGTCCTTCGACTGTTTCCCCCGGAACAGCGTGGGGGCAACGCTCAGGACGAGCGGTATCGCGATCGGTTCACTGGAGGGTTACGCGCGCACTCTTGCCGCGCGATCAATGTTGCCACGCCAGGGTCTCGGGCTAGACTGGGCCTCAGCCAGATCCGGAAGGAGACTTCGTCATGGGCTTCACGCAGGCGCCGCCGGAACTCGCCAACCCCTATTTGACCGATCGCGTGCTGCAATCGTGCATGCGCCGCTCGCTGCCGCACGCGCTGTTCGAGCATTTCCACGAAGAGGCCAATGAACTCGGCCAGGTGGTCGCCGATGAACTTTATCCGCAGCAGTTGGCGGAACGTCTGGTCGAGCCGAGGCACACACCATTCGACGCCTGGGGACGGCGCATCGACCAGATCGAGCTGACTCCACTGTGGCAGCGCATGCCGGCGTTCGCCGCGCGCTTCGGGCTGGTCTGGCACGGCTACGATGCCAGCAAGGGCGCCCACGCGCGCCTGTTCCAGTTCGGATTGGTCTATCTCGCCACGGCGGCGACCGATTTCTATGCATGCCCGCTGGCGATGACCGATGGCGCGGCGCGCGCACTGATCGAGTCCGGCAACGAGGCGCTGGTGCGTCGCGCGCTGCCGCACCTGACCGCTCGCGATGCCGCCAGGTTGTGGACCAGCGGCCAGTGGATGACCGAAACCAGCGGCGGATCCGATGTCGGCGGCACCGAGACCCGCGCGGTGCGTGACGCCGCCGGCCAGTGGCATGCCTGGGGCCGCAAGTGGTTCACCTCGGCGGCGACCTCGGAAATGGCCTTGCTGCTGGCGCGGCCGGAGGGCAATCCGGAGGGGACCGATGGACTCGCGCTGTTCTACTGCGAACCGCGCGACCGTGCCGGTCGGCTACAGAACATCAGCGTCGATCGCCTCAAGGACAAGCTCGGAAGCCGCAAGCTGCCAACTGCCGAGCTCAGCCTGAATGGTGCGCCGGTCGAACTGGTCGGCGGGGAGCGGCGCGGCGTGCGCATGATCGCGCCGGTGCTGAATCAGACACGATTATGGAATTCCTTCGCGGCGCTCAGCTATTTCCGCCGGGGTCTGCAACTGCTGCGCGATTACGGCAGTCGCCGTCGCGTGTTCGGCAAACTGCTGCGCGAACAACCGCTGCACCAGCAGACCGTCGCCGGACTGCAAGCCGAGCTGGAAGCCGGCCTGCATCTCGCGCTGTACGTCGCTGAATTGCTGGGGAAGTCCGAGCACGGCGTCCTCGACGACCGCCATCGCTTGCTGCTCCGACTGCTGATTCCGATCACCAAGTTGCTGACGGCGAAACAGGCGGTCGCCGGCATCAGCGAGATCGTCGAAGGCTTCGGCGGCGCCGGCTACATCGAGGACACCGGCCTGCCCTCCCTGCTGCGCGACACCCAGGTTTTCAGCATCTGGGAAGGCACCACCGATGTGCTGTCGCTGGACGCGCTCAAGGTGCTGGCGGCCGAGGGCGCCTGGGCCGCCGCGCATGGCGGACTGCTGGCACTGCTGGCGCAGGCTGACAGCGAGGCCGAGGCGTTTGCTGGCGTTGTCCGCGAGGCTTGTCGCAGTGCCCATGAGGCGTGGATCAGCGGCACCCAGAGCCGCCAGGTTGAGGCGCAGGCACGTGGCATCGCGCTGACACTGGGCCGTTCGTTTGCGCTCGCGCTGCTGGCGCGGCATGCCGCCTGGGCGACGCGCGCCGAGGGCGACCTGCGGCCGCTGGCGGCCGCGCGCCGGTTCGCGCTGCACGGCGTCGATCGCATGCAGTCGACCCTGCAACTGGATTCGCGCATGCTCGCAATCGATGAACTGGAGTGAGGTACCTGAGCATGCAGAATCTGGCGATCGTCACCACCGGCGGCACCATCGACAAGATCTACTTCGACGACTTGTCGACATTCCAGGTCGGCGAGCCCGAAATCGGCCGCATCCTTTCGGCCTTCGGCGTCGGCTTTGCTTACAACGTGATCGCGCTGATGCGCAAGGACAGCCTGCACCTGACTGACGAGGACCGCCAGCAGATCCGACGCACCATTGCCGAGCAGCCGCATCGACACGTACTGGTGACGCATGGCACCGACACCATGGTGGAGACCGCCAAGGTGCTGTTCGGCATCCCCGACAAGACCATTGTGCTCACCGGCGCGCTGAATCCGGCGCGTTTCCAGAACTCGGATGCGGTGTTCAACATCGGCTGCGCCATCGGCGCGGTCCAGGTGTTGCCACCCGGCGCCTACATCGCCATGAGCGGGCGCGTCTGGGATCCGGCCAAAGTGCGCAAGAACCGCGACGCCAATTGCTTCGAGCCGGCGTAGCAACTGGTTGCTGGTTGTTGGCAGCAAGAGCGGCCGCCGGAACGGCGGCCCTCCAGAGAAGCCATGGCGTGCGCGCATCTGGAGGGCGGCCGCCCCGGCCGCCGCTGTGGCTTGGGGCCGTTCGGGCAAGAGCGGCCACGCAGGCACGTGGCCCTCCAACTGCCGCGCCGGCGCTGTTCGGAGGGCGGCGCGCCCGCGCCGGCCTTTCGCTGTCGCTGTCGCTGTCGCCGTTGCCGCCAACAACCCACAACCAACAATCGACACCAAAAGAGAAGGCCCCGAGTCTCCCCGGGGCCTTCGGTTACCACAGTGCTACGAAGTAGCGATCAACCATCCGTGCGCAGGCTGACGGTGTCGACCCGGAAGGTCGTCGCCAGCGAACTGTCGGTGGTGGCGTACAGGCGGATCTT
>JAIMJQ010000137.1 GCA_020693165.1 Xanthomonas sp.
CGCAAAAGCGCGCCTACGTCATCGCCGACAACCGACTGGCGCTGGATGCCGGTTGGGACGAGGAGTTGCTGGCGGTGGAGCTGGCCGAGCTGACCGACGCCGGATTCGACTTGGCGTTGACTGGCTTCGACGATGCCGAACTGCAATCGCTGCTCACTGACACCGATGCCGGCGACCCGGAGGAGAGCGACGAAGCGCCGCAGGACGACGATGCTGCGGACGAAGTGCCCGACGCACCGACCGTCGCGGTATCGCGCCCGGGCGATGTGTGGCTGCTCGGCGCGCACCGCCTGATCTGTGGCGATGCCGCTGACCGCAACGTGATCGACGCGCTGATGCAGGGCGAGCGCGCAGGTCTGTGCTTCACCTCGCCGCCGTACGGCAACCAGCGCGACTACACCTCCGGCGGCATTGCCGATTGGGATGCGCTGATGCGCGGCGTGTTCGCGCCGCTGCCGATGGCTGCCGACGGCCAGGTCCTGGTCAACCTCGGCCTGATCCATCGGGACAATGAGTTCATCCCTTACTGGGACGCTTGGCTCGGCTGGATGCGCACCCAGGGCTGGCGGCGCTTCGCGTGGTACGTCTGGGACCAGGGCCCGGGCATGCCGGGCGACTGGGCCGGTCGCCTGGCACCGAGCTTCGAGTTTGTCTTCCATTTCAATCGCGAGACCCGCAAGCCGAACAAGACGGTGCCCTGCAAGTTCGCCGGGCAAGACACGCATCTGCGCGCCGATGGATCGTCCACCGCTGAGTCTGTTCACCCTCTTTGATGTCCCCCTGATCAAGATCGGCAATGGTCGCTGGTGGTGCACGTCGGCTTCGCTTTTGCGCAGTCGCGGCGCCGGCTTCGGAGATCAGAACGGCTCGTCGTTTGGGTCGATATTGCCGCGGTCTGGGGCTCGGTCGGTCGGTGTGTGGTATGGCGGGCGCTGCTGGTCGTAGTAGCGGCGGATCTGGTTGGCGTAGTGGTTTTCGAACAGATGCAGATAGTTTTCGAGGGCGTTGTGGATGTGGATGGGCGATGGTATCTGCCAGTTGGGTCAACTGCGCTGAAGTGGGCGCGCGGACGCGGCGCAGTCGCGGCTTGCGTTGCGGTGGCTCGGTGGTTTTCTCGTACACGCCCTCGAGCCACGGCATGTGGACGTGAACGTTCAGGTTCAGCGCGCTGCCGAAGCGCTGGATCAGCGTTACCACGCCGCATTGCGCCGTATCCCGCGGCACGCCGGCCTGATCGGCAAGCCAGCTGCCGATCACGCGCTGCACGATGCCCAGCACCGGGCCGATGGCATCCGGTTTGCTGGCGAACAGGAAGCGAAGGTCTATCGCCCGTTCCCACCGTCACCCGCGGCCATGGACCGGATACTGGAGATGCACTGGGTGCAGTGGCTCGCCGAGGAATAGCGCCCCCTGGTGTGGATGCGCGCGATGCGCCAAGGCTGAGCGATATCACCATCCGCTTCGCCTGCGACCGCGGCACGGCGCTGCGGCGTTGGCAAACTGCCTTGGCCACCGTATCTGAGCGGCTGAACGCCAGGATGACGTGAACCGAATACTATCGCTTGACGTTGCTAACGCATGGCGATAGTGTTTTTCCATGCCCATCCAGTCGTTCAGGTGCAAAGACACGCGCGCCTTGTTCGAGGGACATCGCTGCCGGCGTTTCGTGAACATCGAAACGGTGGCGATGCGAAAGCTGGCGATGCTCAACCGCGCTGCCGTGCTGGAAGACCTGCGGATTCCTCCGAACAACCGACTCGAAGCCCTGCAAGGCGACCGGCAAGGCCAGCACAGCATCCGTGTGAACCGGCAATGGCGCGTGTGCTTCGTCTGGACGGAGAGTGGGCCCAAGGACGTTGAGATCGTCGATCACCACTGAGGAGGACTGCCATGCGAAAGATTCCCTACCCGCATCCCGGTGAGATCCTGATGCACGAGTTCCTGAAGCCGATGGGCATCAGCCAGTACCGGCTGGCCAAGGAGATCGGCGTGCCGCAGCGACGCATCGGCGAGATCGTCGCGGGCACGCGCGCCGTTACCGTGGACACCGGCCTGCGCCTGTCGCGTTTCTTCGGCATGTCCGAAGGCTTCTGGACAGGGCTGCAACTCGACTACGACGCTGCGACTGCCAAGGACACGTTGGCCAAAGAACTGGCCCAGATCAAGCCATGGGCTACCGCGGCTTGACCATCAGGCAACGGCTTCCCTTTACGAGCGGTTGAGCCGCCCCCACGGCGACCAGGTTTCTTGCCAAGAGCCGCATCCTGGACGCCGTCTGCACCGACTCAAGATTTTTCAGCTCCCTGGCGCAGCCATGCATGCGCTCATTCTGGAGCGGGACCTTCCGGGTCCGCCAACTCCGCAGTGATGCAAGGATCGGCGCGGGTTTCCCTGGTGATGAACGAGATGGGTTTGCGCCTGAGGCACACTCGGCCACCAATAGTCAGACAAGAACCGGCTCTCAAGGCCGGTTTTTTGTTGCCCGAAATCCCGTGTGAACG
>JAIMJQ010000078.1 GCA_020693165.1 Xanthomonas sp.
CAAGTCTGGACCCACAAGAGCAGGCCAGAAGCGGCCCGCTGTGTACCTGCCTTTGCCGCCAACAATCAACAACCAACGAGCAGCAACCAGCAACCAGCAAGCACCAACCAGCAACCAACAACCAGCAACCAGCAACCAACAACCCAACCTCACACCTGCGCCAGATCGCCCTTGGTTTCCAGCCACTCGCGGCGGTCGCCGGCGCGCTTTTTCGCCAGCAGCATGTCCAGCAGGGCATTGGTGCCGTCGTCGTCGTCGATCGTCAGTTGCACCAGTCGGCGCGTGTCCGGGTGCATGGTCGATTCACGCAATTGCTGCGGGTTCATCTCGCCGAGGCCCTTGAAGCGGGTGACGTTGATCTGACCCTTGATCTTGTCGCGGGCGACGCGGTCGAGCAGTTCGGACTTCTCGCTCTCGTCGAGTGCGTAGAACACCTGTTTGCCGACATCGACGCGGAACAGCGGCGGCATCGCGACGAACACGTGGCCGGTCTGTACCAGTGTCGTGAAATGGCGTTGGAACAGGGCCGACAGCAGGGTGGCGATGTGCAAGCCGTCGGAGTCGGCATCGGCGAGGATGATCACCTTGCCGTAACGCAGGCCAGACAGGTCCGGTTTGCCCGGATCGAGGCCGATGGCGACGGCGAGGTCGTGCACTTCCTGCGACGCCAGTACCGATGTCGATTCGACCTCCCAGGTGTTCAGGATCTTGCCGCGCAGCGGCAGGATGGCCTGGAAATCGCGTTCGCGCGCCTGCTTGGCCGAGCCGCCGGCGGAGTCGCCCTCGACCAGGAACAACTCGGTGCGCGACAGGTCTTGCGACGCGCAGTCGGCCAACTTTCCGGGCAGGGCAGGGCCGCTGGTGACCTTCTTGCGCACCACCTGTTTTTCGGTCTTCAGGCGCGCCTGCGCGCGCTCGATCGCGAGCATCGCGATCTTCTCGCCGATCTCGGTGTGCTGGTTCAGCCACAGGCTGAAGGCGTCGTGGATCACGCCTTGCACGAATGGCGCCGCGGTGCGCGACGACAACCGCTCCTTGGTCTGTCCGGCGAATTGCGGGTCCTGCTGCTTGAAGCTGAACACGAACGACAGCCGTTCCCAGATGTCCTCCGGCGCCAGCTTGACGCCGCGCGGCAGCAGGTTGCGGAACTCGCAAAACTCGCGGATGGCATCGGTCAGGCCGCTGCGCAGGCCGTTGACGTGGGTGCCATGCTGCGCGGTCGGGATCAGGTTGACATAGCTTTCCTGCACCAGTTCGCCATCAGGTGTCCAGCCCATCGCCCAGTCCGCCGCTTCGGTGGTGCGCTTGATCGAACCGGTGAAGAGGTCGGCCGGGATCACTTCGCGATCGGCCAGTTGCGAGCGCAGGTAGTCCTTGAGTCCGTCCTCATAGAACCAGCGTTCGGTCTCGTTGGTCGACTCGTCCCAGAGCGTCACCGTCAGTCCCGGGCACAGCACCGCCTTGGCGCGCAGCACATGGCGCAGCTTCGGCATCGACAGCTTCGGCGTGTCGAAGTATTTCGCCTCCGGCCAGAAGCGTACGCGCGTCCCGGTGTTCTTCTTGCCGACCGGGCCAACCACCTGCAGCGGCACGGTGGGATCGCCATGCGCGAAACCGATCGTGTACTCCTGGCCATCGCGCTTGATGGTGACGTCGACGCGCTCGCTGAGCGCGTTGACCACCGATACGCCGACGCCGTGCAGGCCGCCGGAGAAGTTGTAGCTCTGGTTGGAGAATTTTCCGCCCGCGTGCAGCCGGCACATGATCAGTTCGACGCCGGGGACGCCGTGCTCTGGGTGGATGTCGACCGGCATGCCGCGGCCATCGTCGATGACCTCGATCGAGCCGTCGTTCCACACCCGCACTTCGATGGACTTGGCGTAGCCCGAAAGCGCCTCGTCGACCGAGTTGTCGACCACTTCCTGCACCAGGTGGTTCGGGCGCGTGGTGTCGGTGTACATGCCGGGCCGGCGTTTGACCGGGTCCAGGCCTTGCAGGACTTCGATATCGGCAGCGTTGTAGCGGGCGGTCATGGGTGCGGCAGCGCAATGCAGTGGCGCGCGATGCTGCATGGGTTGGGGCGGGGGCGCAACCAGCTGGTGTTGGTTGTTGGTGTTGGTGTTGGAAAGAGCCGCTTCGTTTCAGTTTGCGGCAGGCCGCTCTTTCCAGCACCAACAACCAACACCAACACCAAAAAAGAAGGCCCCGAGTCTCCCCGGGGCCTTCAATTACCGCAGTGTTACGAGGACGCGATCAACCATCCGTGCGCAGGCTGACGGTGTCGACGCGGAAGGTCGTCGCCAGCGAACTGTCGGTGGTGGCGTACAGGCGGATCTTCACGTTGCGGCCCTTGTAAGCGGCGACGTTGTAGCTGCGCTGCACGTAGGTCGACGCACTGGCCGTCTTGTTGACGTTCGACAGCGTCACCAGCGTCTTGATCACGGCGTTGGTGCTGGCGTCGATCAACTGCACCTGCAGTTTGTCGTAGGCAGTCGTGGTGCTGGTCTCGCTGGTCACGATCGAGGTGTAGAACGACAGCGTCGCCGTCGTCGCACCCGCCGGGATGGTCACCGCGGTGCTGTTGACCGTCTGCGAGCTGGCCTTGGCCTGCACACCGAGGTAGGCGTAGGTGCTCGGGGTGTGGGCGTTGCTCTGACCGGCCAGCAAGGTATTGAACGAGGTGCCGGTGTAGGCGGAGCGCGCCCAGCCGGTGCCGGAGTTGGTGCTGCTGGTGATGCTGTCGAAGTTGCCGTTGGTCAGGCGCTCGACCACCGTGCCACCACCGCCGCCGCCGCCGACAGTCCAGCTCGCGGTGACCGTGAAGTTCACGGTGCCGGTGGCGTATCCGTAGACGCGCACGTAGTAGGTGCCGACCGTCGGTGTGGCAAAGGCGCAGCTCTCGTTGCCCGAACCGGTGTACGGGCGGCAGTCATAGACCGTCAGCGTGGCCTGCGCGCCGGATTTGACGTACAGGTCGACGTCGCCCGAGGCGCCGCTGGTGGCGATGGTCAGGTTGGTCGCACCGGTCGGGATGGCCACCGTGTAGTCCTTCCAGCTGCTGTTGGCGCTGGTCGAAGCAGTCGAGCCGGCCACGCCGACGCCATTCGACAGCGCGGTGGCGCCACCGGTGCTGGCGGTACCGGTGAAGTTGCGGCCGGTCAGGTTGGCGCCGGACACCGTTGCCGACAACGAGGTCGGGCTGAAGGTGTAGCCGGAGCGCGACGGCGTCAGCGTGTAGGTGCCGTTGGCCAGATTGCTGATGGTATAGGCGCCGGAGGTGTTGGTGGTTGCGCTGGCCGAGCCGGTGCTGACGGTCACGCCGGAGATCGCCGTGCCGGTGCTGGTGGTCACCGTGCCGGAGATGCTGTAGGTCGTGGTCGTCGCCGTGCCGGTGAAGTTCTGGCCGGTGACATTCGCCGTGCCGATGGTGACGGCGCGGTTGACCGGGCTGAAGCTGTAACCCGAGCGCGTCGGCGTGATCGTGTAGCTGCCGCCGGTGAGGTTGGCGATCGAGTAGTTGCCGCTGGTGTCGGTGGTGGTCGACACCGAGCCAGTGCTGACGGTGACGCCGCTGATGCCCACTCCGGTGCTGGTGGTGACCTGGCCCGAGATCGAGTAGGTCGTCACCGTGCCGCCGCAGTTGCTGAACTTGAAGTCGCGACCGCGGGTGGCCCAGCTGCCGCTCGGGCGATACATGCCGATGGTCCAGAAGGTGCAATCGTCGGCCGGATCGACCACCGTCTGGTGGTAGTCGCCCCAGCGACCGGAAGTCTCGGCGGCGGTGCCGGCGGCGATCACGTTTTCGCCCTGGGTCATCACGCCGAGGGTGTCGGTGGCCAGCCGGCCGGTGTACTTCAGCGATGCGTAGGTGGTCGGCGAGGTGGTGCGGGTGACGTTGTAGCTCATGCCGATGTTGCCCATCTTGTCGGTCGCCGCGGCGCCCATCAGGTGGTGCGTGCTGGCATCACCAGGGCTGTAGGTGCCTTCCTGGTGCAGCGTCCAGTTGCCGGTGCCGACGCGACGCAGTTCGAACCAGCGGATGCCGGAATCGACCACGGTGCCGGAACGGGCGGCATTCTGGTTGGTCGCGAAGGTGCCGACGATGGTCTCGTAACTGCCCATGTTGCGATAGGTCATCAGGTTGAGGATGACCTCGCGAATCGGATCGATCCTCGACGTGGAACCCGGCTGCGGCACCGTTGCGAACGACGAGTAGTCGCGGAACCAGCTGTTGAACTCGGTGATCTGGATGCGCGGCAGCGTGGTGATGCTGCTGCTCGACGGCGTGGTCCAGTTGATGTTCAGCTGGAAGAGGTCGATGTAGTCGGCGCTGGTGTTGGCGCCGGTGCCGGCATGCGCCTCGTCGTCGTTGTGGCGGGCGAGGATTGGCGCGGCGTTGGCCGGCGGAGCGGTGGTGCCCATGAACGAGGCCGGAGTCAACGCCTGGAAGCCGTAGCCGCTGAGCTTGGCGACGCTGGTGAAGCGCTGTGTCGCGCGCGCAGTGGAGCCGTTCAGCATGTTGGCGCGGTCGAAGGCATAGACCTTGGCGCCAGTGCCGGATTCGTTGGCGGTGCACACATAGGCGTTGCCCCACACACCGCAATGCGGGTAGTCGGGCAGGGCGGGCGTGGCGAAGCCGTAGAACCACCAGCCGCCGGTGACCGGATCGGAGGTCTTCGACACATAGGTGCACAGGCGGTTGGCGCTGCTGCTACCCCCCATTTCCAGCATGAACCAGCGGTTGGCGAGGCGATCGAACAGGATGATCGGGTCGCTGACCGAGGTCGCACATGGATCACCGGCCGGGGCCAGCGACTTGAAGGTGGTCGGGCCGGCGAGCAGCGTGCCGGTCTTGTTGTAGACCTTGAAGCTGGTGCCGGACGAACTGTTGATGCCGTACAGCACATGGTTGGTGCCGACTTCGACCACCGGGTCGCCCGGGCTGACGCCGGTGGAACTGTTGTCGATATTGACGCGCGAGCTGCCCGCGAGCGCATTGCCCGGCGCGCGCATGTCATCCCAGATCGACTGCAGTTCGCCAAGGCGATCCGGCGCCGTTGCCCATTCGGCCGGCGCGTGCGGCGCGCGCACATCCAGCGGGTGATAGAAACGACGATGCGCTTCGCGGATCGGCTGACCCGGGCGCCATTGTTCGGCAACCGGCAGGTTGCGCAGATCGATATCGATGCCTACGGGCGTCACTGGTTCCCCAACCTCGACGCCATTGCCGACGGGACTCATTGCTGCGTTCTGTGCGTGGGCGCTCATGGCGCCGACCGCGGCCAGTGCGAGTGCCGCCACCAGAGCTAGGTGCTTCTTGACCTTCATGGATTTGTTTCCTGAATGCCTGGATGAAAGAGCAACTGCGTCAGGCTGTGCCCGGCCGCCGTTGCGGATCTTGTGGGCGGCTCATCGAGTTCCCCGCCTCGCTGTCCCACCTTCCGGCCGCTGATGCGGAGCGGAACTGCAACCGTCGCAGCAAGCGAATTTCCCCACGCTTGCTGACGACCTCGACATTCGATTCCGGCTTGCCGATCACGGCAGTGGCCGACTTGTTCGGTTCCTGACCCGGTTGCGGGTCGATCTTGATGCTGAACTCGGTGGCGAATACGCCGGAACTGGCCATGGCCAGCTCGGCGTTCAGGTCATCGACGAGCCCGAGCAGGATGTTGCCGGTACTGGTGGCAATGCGCTGCCGGCTGCCGGCGGGCCTTGGATCGAGTTGGCCCTCGATGTTGCCGGTGCCGGTTTCGACATCGACCAGACCCTCGATGCCACGGAAAACGATGTTGCCGGCGACGCTGCGCGCCTTCAGGCTGCCATCCTTGATGCCGCGCACTTCGATCAGGCCGCGTTCAGTGACGATGTCGAGATCATGACCTTGCGGCACATAGGCGGTGATTTCGACGCGCTGGCCGGGCGCAAGGATCACGCCTTCGGGCAGGCGGGCGCTGATCAGAAAGTCATCATGACTGCTGCCAGTGACGGCAATCTTCTCCGCAGCTTCGCCGTTCTGGGCGACGGTCCGCCATTCCAGCGTGCCCTCGTAACCACCGAAGCGCACGCGCACATCGCCGTAGGGGTTGTCGATGCGGATCGGTTGCCTGGCACTCAGCGCATGCGTGTCGACGCTGCGTTCGATGCTGGCTTCGGTGAGCGCGGCTGCCGGCTCGGTCGATGCAGCGGGGGACAGCGTCGGGCCATCCGCCGGGGTCGCCGGCTGCTGCGCGCAACCGGCGAGCGCCAAAACCAGGATCCCCCAAGCCCACATCCGCACGATTGCCCGGCCCCCAGCAAGTCGGCGCCACGCCTCCACCGCGCTCTCAGGCTGTGCCTGGTCGCGGGCATCGGCAGCGACACCCATGGAACATCCGTTGCTGAACCCGTCGATCGCACCAGCCGCGCCGCACCCCTGCAGCAACGACTCCGATCGGCGGTATCCCCCTTGAACCCTATTCCGCCTCCCTCCGGAGGTGGAACTCGGCGCACTTTATTCAGGGAAGATTCAAGTGTCAATGGGCAGCAGAAAGCGACGTGATGCGTCACCTCGTTGGTAACAATGGATTACAGGTTGATTCGAGGCCTGGAAAGATGGGCAGGGGCAGGTGGCTGGGGCCGCGACCTCGACGCATGGTCCGACTCTCACGCGACTCGACTACACATCCGCCCCCAATTCACGTAGCGCCGCCGTCAACCGTGCCACCTGTTCTTCGAGTGCGCTCACGCGGTCGGACACGCCGCCACTGACGCCGTCGGAAGAGTCTCCGCGCGGCATTTGCGCCGCGGCCCGCTCGGCATGCTCGGCGCCACACAGCAGATGCATGTAGCGCTCTTCGCGCTGGCCCGACTGGCGTGCAATCCGTATCGCCATTGCCGGCTGGCGCCGGGTCAGTCGGTCGAGGGTGTCGCGCACCTGCTCGACATCGCTGAACTTGAACATGCGTTCGCTGCGGTTGAGCAGTTCCGGCGCGGTCTGCGGCCCGCGCAGCAGCAGCAGACAGAGCACGACGCGTTGCGGCCCGGTCAGCGTGTAGACCTCCTCGAAGCGGTGCTCGTAGCGACTGGCGCGCGAGGCGTGCTGGCAACGCACCAGTTTCTTGTCTTCCAGCGTGCGCAAGGCGTGGCCGACTTCCCCCAGCTCCAGTTCCATCACCGGTTCGCGCGAAGTTTTCTGGTTCGCAGCCACCATCGCTGCGTTGGCGGTCAGCGGGTACTGCTCGGGGGTGGTTGCGGCCTTTTCGATCAGGCAACCGAGCACGCGCGCTTCGACCGCGGTCAATTGCGGACTCAAAGTTGCCGGGCCCGGGTTTTCTTCGTCGGACATGAGGAGGCTCTCCAGTAGACATCGACCGTCAAGAGTAGCGATTTCCGCGGTCGCCGGCGGTGAAGTTGTCCGTTGACCGGTAGACTTGCCGCAGTCCCACCGCGGCCGACCGCTCATGACCACCATCCGCCAGTCCGATTTCGTCCAGTCCATCGCCGATGCGCTGCAGTACATCAGCTACTACCATCCGGTCGACTACATCCAGAACCTGGCGCGAGCCTACGAGCGCGAGCAGTCGGTTGCCGCCAAGGACGCGATCGCGCAGATCCTGATCAACTCGCGCATGTGCGCCGAGGGCCATCGGCCGATCTGCCAGGACACCGGCATCGTCACCGTTTTCCTCAAGATCGGCATGGATGTGCGCTGGGAGGCCACACTGTCGATCGAAGAAATGGTCAATGAGGGCGTGCGCCAGGCCTATACCCACCCGGACAACAAGTTGCGCGCCTCGGTGCTGGCCGACCCGGCCGGCAAACGCACCAACACCAGGGACAACACGCCGGCGGTGGTCAACATGACCGTGGTGCCCGGCGACCAGGTCGACGTGATCGTCGCCGCCAAGGGCGGTGGCTCGGAGGCCAAGAGCAAGTTCGTGATGCTCAACCCCTCCGATTCGGTGGTCGACTGGGTGCTGAAGACGGTGCCGACCATGGGCGCCGGCTGGTGCCCGCCGGGCATGCTCGGCATCGGCATCGGCGGCACCGCCGAGAAGGCGATGCTGCTGGCCAAGGAAGCGCTGATGGAGCCGATCGACATCCAGGATCTGATCGCGCGCGGGCCGGCCAATCGCGCCGAGGAACTGCGCATCGAGCTCTACGACAAGGTCAATGCGCTCGGTATCGGCGCCCAGGGCCTCGGCGGCCTGACCACGGTGCTCGACATCAAGATCAAGGACTTCCCGACCCACGCCGCCAATCTGCCAGTGGCGATGATCCCCAACTGCGCCGCGACGCGTCACGCACACTTCGTGCTCGACGGCTCCGGCCCGGTGGCGCTGGAACCGCCATCGCTGGAGGACTGGCCGAAGCTGACCTACGACACCAGCAACGGCAAACGCGTCAATCTGGACACGGTCACCCGCGATGAAGCCGCCAGCTGGCAGCCTGGCGATGTGCTGCTGCTGTCCGGCAAGCTGCTGACCGGCCGCGATGCGGCGCACAAGCGCCTGGTCGAGATGCTCGGCCGCGGCGAGCCGATGCCGGTCGATTTCAACGGTCGCTTCATCTACTACGTCGGCCCGGTCGATCCAGTGCGCGACGAGGTGGTCGGCCCGGCCGGCCCGACCACCGCCACGCGCATGGACAAGTTCACGCGCCCCTTGCTGGAGCAGACCGGATTGCTCGGCATGGTCGGCAAGGCCGAGCGCGGCCCGGCGGCGATCGACGCCATCCGCGACAACCGCGCGGTCTACCTGATGGCCGTCGGTGGCGCCGCCTATCTGGTCTCGAAGGCGATCAAGGGCTCGAAGGTGCTGGCTTTCGCCGAACTCGGCATGGAAGCGATCTACGAATTCGAGGTGCAGGATATGCCGGTGACGGTTGCCGTCGACAGCCGCGGCAGTAGCGTGCACCAGACCGGCCCGAAGGAGTGGCAAGCGAAGATCGGCAAGATTCCGGTGGTGGTGGTGTGAGCGCAGGACCGCCACATCATGCCGGGTGCGCGGGCCGGGTTCACCCCTGACGGCTGGCGTGGTCGCGCACCGGAATGGGCGGCGGTACTGCTGAAGATTCGTTTTGTCCGCAAAGGACGCATAGGGCGCAAAAGGACCAAAGGGAGCAAACAAGGCATCGGGCTGGAGCCGTCCCATTCGAGGGCTGTTTCTCTACTGTCTTCTGTTGCGTTCTTTGCGTCCTTGGCGGTCAAGGGCTTTTATCAATGATTCTCGGCATGTTGGGTGGTAGCGCCGCACAGCGACTGCAGCGGTGTATCGCTGCCATATTCCTGTTGGCCGTTGCCGAAATAGCCTGCGCCGCGGCGGTCACGTTACCTCCCGAGGCGGTGACCTGGCTGGCCGAGCATGGCCCGGTCAAGATGGCGCCCGACCCCGATCTGGCGCCGATCGAGTTCATTGACAGCGGTGGCCGCCAACGCGGCCTGTCGGCGGACCTGACGGCGATGCTCGCTGCGCGTACCGGAATGCGCGTGCAGATGTTGCGCAAGGATCGCTTCGACGCCGTGTTGGCTGCCCTTGAGGCGGGCGAGCTGGATGTCGCCAGCAGCGTCTTCAACAGTCCCGCCCGCAACCAGCGCTTCCTGTTCAGCACGCCCTACCTGCGTTTGCCGGGTGCATTGATCGGCCGCCGCGGTGGGCCGGTAACCAGCGAACTCGACGATTTGCGTGGCGGACAGATCGCCGTCGTTGAGGGGCACGTCTGGCAGGAACTGCTGGCCGGCGTCGGCTACATCGATGAACAGCGCGCGTTCGCCAGCATCGGGGAAGCGTTGTCGGCGGTGGCGGCGGGCGAGGCCGATGCCTATGTCGGCGACCTGCTGTCTGCCGATTACGCCATGCAGCGCGGCAAGTTGAGCGAGGCTCTGGTGGTCAGTGGTGAGACTGGTCTCGAAGCCGAGCTGGCCTACGCGATTCGCCGCGATCTGCCGCAGCTCAAGGCCGTGCTGGATAGCGCGCTCGCCAGCGTCACCGTGGAGGAAGAGCAGCAGTTGCGGGCGCGCTGGGAAAGCGTCGAGGCGATCGCCGAGACCGACGTCGAGATCGAAATTCCGGATTCTGTCGCGCTGGCCGTCGTTGATCTGAGGCAGAAGCTGGAAGCGCGTACCGATCTGAGCGAGGCCGAACGCAACACGCTGGCGGAGCGCCTGGATGCGGCAGCGCGCTTTGAGGCAGCGGCTGCCGAGAGCATCGTGCGGATCGAACGCATCCGTCAGGAGGTCGCGCAGGCAGCCGCGGAAGATGCGGCATCGCAGCCAGTCGCGGCCACGGTGTCGCCGGCCGAGGGTCTGTTGCGCTGGCGCGGCAGCCTGCCGCAGCGGGCGACGCTCGACCAGCTCGAGAAATTGCTGGCGGTCGAGCAGAGCGGTCGCGACAGCCTGCGCGAGAGCGCCGAGCGTTCGCTGCAGCAGATCCAGGAACTGCAGCAACGGCCGGCCGAATTGCGTCGCGAGATCATCGACCTGCGCGCACGCCTGGACCAATTCAAGGTGGCGGATGAATCGGCCGACCTGGCGATGCAGATCGAGCGATTGGCGAGCCTGGCCGAGCTGCGCTCGTTGCGGGCCGCGCTGATGGCCGCGTTGACCGAGCAGGCGCACGCCGACACCTTGCTGCGTACGGCCGAAGTGCGTCGGCGCGAGCGCCAGCTGCTGCTTGCCCAGCGCGCCGAAAGGGTCGCCATCCTCGAGCAACTGGTGGCCGAGCGCGGCGACAGCCAACTGCGGGAAGAGCTCGACGAACTGCGCAAGATGGCCGCAAGCCAGGCCGATGCGGTGCCGGCGATTCGCGATCTGGCGGCTGAGAATGTTGCTACCGGCGAAGCGCTGGCGCAGGGCACGCGGCAATTGGCGAAGCTGCGGGAGCAGGCTTCGGAGATTGAAGCCAACGCGGCCGAAGTCGCCCTCGCACTGCAGAACACCGAGGCGCGTATTGCCATCGGTGGTGTCACCGAAGCGGTCGGAATGGTGCTCATGGTGGAACGGCGACGGCTGCCGTATACGCAAGTCCGGCGCGCACTGTTGGCGGAGTTGCAACGTGAGATGGCCGATGCTCGCCTGCTGCAGATCACGGTTGCGGAGGAGCATGAGCGTCTGCGCGACCTCGGCAGCGTGCTGGCGCGGCTGACCAAGGACGACGAGCTGGATTTGGCGGCGCTGCCGGAGGCGCGCGCGGTGTTGACCGAGCTGCTGCTGGTGCGCGGGGAGTTGTTGCCACGACAGCTGCAACTGCAGCAACGCACGCTCGAAGTGCTGCAACAGTCCGAGGCGACCTTGATCAAGCTGATGGCCGATGGCCAGGCATTGACGCAGTTGATGGACCAGAATCTGCTCTGGATTCCCAGCCACCCCGCGGTCAATGCCGATTGGGCGCGGCGACTCGGCGACGCATGGCGGGATCTGGTGCGTACCCAGCGCTGGAGTCCGTCGCTGACAAAGCTCGGCAAGGGGCTGCTGGAGAATCCGTTGTGGGTCATTGCACTGCTGTTGCCGATGGCGCTGGTCGCATTGCGCGCACGCCTGGCGGACGGCCTGGTCGAGCGCGCGGTGCGGGTGCGCAACCTGCGTGAGGACAGATTGCGCCATACGCTGGAGGCGCTCGGCCTGACGGCATTGATCGCGCTGCCGGGGCCGTTGTTGCTGGCGTTGTTGGCGCAGATGCTGCAGGCGGTGGGCAAGCCGGTCGATTTCACCCATAAACTGGGCGTCGCCATCCAGATCGTCGCGCCGTATGCGTATTTCTTTGCGCTGATCGCCATCTTTTGCCGCGAGGACGGCGTTGCGCGAGCGCACTTCCGATGGGTCAAGGCGCGCTGCGAAGCGCTGCTGCGGATGCGCCTTTTCCTGCAACTGCTCGTCGTTCCGCTGGTGTTTGTGATGGCGCTGTCGCTGCTTCGTGGCGGCGACAACGCCAACGGTGCCCTGTTGCGGCTCGCGGTGATCCTGCTGGCGCTGATTCTGGCGGTCACAATCGGCTGGCTGCTTGCCCCTGGCCGGCTGCTGGCGTCGCGCGTGGGCGGCGAAGATCCGCGGCCACAGTTGCGACGCCTGTTGCGGATCGGAGCCATCGGCGCGCTGATCGGCATGGCGCTGCTGGCGATGCTGGGCTATGTGCTCACTGTCGCTACGCTCATGCGCGTGGTGCTGGATACGCTGGAGGTGCTGTTCGGCGTTGCGCTGATTTACGGTCTCGCATTGCGCTGGCTGGTGATCGGCGAGCGCCGGATTGCCATGGCGCAGCCATCGCAAGCGCCTGTCGCGACGCCCGGCAACGCGGGCATGGAGGTTCCGGCGGTCAGCATCGACAGCATCAACCTGCGCAGCATCAGCGAGCAATCGCGCAAGCTGCTGCGGGCGCTGACCGTCGTCACCCTGGCGATGGGACTGCTGTGGTCGCTGGCGGCAGTGGCGCCGGCGTTCAGCATGCTCGACAAGGTGGTGCTGTGGGAAACCGAGACGCTGGTCGAAGGTGCGGCCCAGGCCGATTTCATCAGCCTCGGCGATGTCGTCCTGGCGTTGGCGGCGCTGCTGATCGGCACCGTGGCTGCCCGCAATATTCCCGGCCTGCTCGAGATCGTCCTGCTGAAAACCTTCGCCAGGGATGCCTCGGTGCGTTATGCCGCCGTGGCAGTCACCCGCTATCTGATCGTCATCGCCATGGTGTTCTCCACTGTCGGCCTGCTCGGCATCCGCTGGAGCGATCTGCAATGGCTGGCGGCGGCTGTTTCCGTCGGCCTGGGCTTTGGCCTGCAGGAGATCTTCGCCAACTTCGTGGCCGGCCTGATCCTGCTGTTCGAGCGCCCGTTCCGGGTTGGCGACGTGGTCAGCATCAATGAGCTGTCCGGCACCGTGCGCCGGGTGCAGACGCGCGCGACCACGATCGTCGACTGGGACGGCAAGGACATCATCATTCCGAACAAGGCGCTGATCACCGAGCGCTTCGTCAACTGGACCCTGAGCGACACCGTGACCCGTATCGTGATCAAGGTCGGCGTCAGCTACGACAGCGATCCGGCGCAGGTGCGCAGCGAACTGCTGGACCTGGCGCGGGCGCATCCGGCGGTTCTCTTCGATCCGGCTCCAGTGGCCCTGTTCATGCTGCTCGGGGGCAGCACGCTGGACTTCGAACTGCGCTGTTTCGTCCGCGAGATCGGCGATCGCCTGCGTACGGTCGACGACCTGAATGGCCGGATCGTCAATCGCTTCCGCGAGCGCGGCATCGAGATCGCCTACCCGCAGATGGACGTGCACCTGCACCGGCCGCCTCTCGAGGCAACGCCTGAGGCCCGAGCGCACTGATTCTGGTTCGAAAGTCGCCAACTCTGGCAGACTGCGGCCAACGCCGTTGCCGACTCGATGGCGGCGCCGTGTGGCGTTGCTGCTGATCCGATCCGTTGGCGTGCCGCGTGATCGCCTGCACGCTCTTCACGAACGCAAAGCTGTATGCCAATTGTTGGGCGAAGGCCTGGCGCTACCGAGGAACCGCGATGGATCTGGCTCAAGTTACGGAATGGATCACCACGCTCGACGGCAAGGTCTGGCAGCCATTCGCGATGCCGTTGGTGCTGCTGATCGTGGGTGTGCTGCTGACGATGGCGACCGGTGTGGTCCAGATTCGACGATTTCCGCGCGCGCTGAAGATGGTGCTTGCCAGTGCCTTCAGCAAGGAAGACAAGAACTCCAGGACCATCACGCCGTTCCAGGCGCTGTCGACGGCGCTGGCGTCCACGGTCGGCAACGGCAATATCGGTGGCGTCGCCACCGCCATCCTGATTGGTGGACCCGGCGCCGTGTTCTGGATGTGGGTGACGGCCACCCTCGGCATGGCCACCAAGTATGCGGAAGCGGTGCTCGGTGTCCACTACCGGGTGACGCGGGAGAGCGGGGAGCTGGCTTCGGGCCCGATGTACTACATCACGCGCGGCCTCGGCGGCAGTTCGCTCGGCAAGACGCTGGCGTGGATGTTTGCTTTTTTCGGAATGGCTGCCGCGATGTTCGGCACCGGCAACATGGCGCAGTCGAACACGGTCGCGCGGACCTTCGTCGAGGCAGTGCGCGTGACTACCGGCACCACCATTGCGACCTGGATTCCCGGCATCCTGATCACGATCGTGGTTGGCATGGTGCTGCTGGGTGGCATCAAGCGCATTGCGCATGTCGCTGAAAAGCTGGTGCCGTCGATGATCGCCCTGTATCTGCTGGCGGCGATCAGCTACGTGGTCATCAATTTCGCGCAGTTGCCGCACGTCTTTGCGCTGATTTTCACCGAGGCATTCACCCCGACAGCGGCGGTCGGCGGCTTCATCGGCGCCAGTGTGGCGCAGTCGATCGCCGCCGGTGTCAGCCGCGGCGTACTTTCCAACGAAGCGGGCCTGGGCAGCGCCCCGATCGCGCACGGCATCGCCGACGTCAAACACCCGGCGGAGCAGGGGTTGGTCGGAGTCTTCGAAGTGTTCATCGACACCATCATCGTGTGTTCGATGACCGCATTCGTGATCCTCACATCCGGCATGTGGACCGACCCTGCCTATCAGAATGCCAGCGGCGACCTGACGGCTGCCGCGATGAGCACGTCGATTCCGTTTGCGACCATCATCGTGGCGGTCTGCTCGTTCCTGTTCGGGTTCTCGACGCTGATCGGCTGGTGCTATTACGGCGAAAAGTGTTTCGAGTACATCTTCGGCTCGGCCTACACCAAGGTTTATCGTGTCCTGTTTGTGGCCTTGATCATGGTCGGCGCGGTGGTCTCGGTACCGTTGGTGTGGGCGATCGGCACCCTGTTGAACGGCTTCATGGCGTTCCCGAACCTGATCGGCTTGTTCCTGTTGCTGGGTGTCGTCAAGAAGATCACCGTCGACTACTTCGACAACGGCGGCAAGGACTACTCGGTCGCGCACCCGACGACGGGAGCGCGTATCGGCAACTGACCGGCGTCCAAGGGCGCGCGCCCGTCATCAGTCAGTCATACAAGTTTCGCGAATCGTTCCCAGCTTCGTGGCATGCTCGGCGCTGCGCGGGCCACCGGATGATGGCCGCGGCCGGCGCCTCCGCTTACCAGTGCACTCCCCAGCGGATGACCTTCGCAACCGCGACGGTGGCAACGCCGTCGCGGTTTTTTTGCGTCCGGATCGGTGGTAAGTCATTGATTCGTCGTTGCGAGCAACCCGCTTCGGTTCGAAGCCGCACACGAACCATGAACCTTGTCATTGCGAGTGGCCCGCTTCTGTTCGAAGCCGCACACGAACCATGAACCTTGTCATTGCGAGGAGCGCAGCGACGAAGCAATCCAGCGACTTTGCCTCTGCTCTGGGTGTATCGAAGAAGATGCGCTGGATTGCTTCGCTGCGCTCGCAATGACGAATCAATAACTTACGCCATGGGTTCATGGAGAGCCTTCAGTTTCACCAAAAACTGCGCGGTGACCTTGAACCCGCTCATCCTGAGCAGAGCGTCCGATGCTTTTCCAGGACGCGACGTCGAAGGACGCGCGGATTCCTGGCACACGCGCGCCCTTCGACGTCGCATCCCGATGAAGCTGGGATGCTCTGCTCAGGGTGAGCGGTTTTAAATAATTTCAATGACTTACGATA
>JAIMJQ010000079.1:0-13101 GCA_020693165.1 Xanthomonas sp.
GGCAATACGCAACGGGTCCACCGAATAGTTACGTGCTTCGGGAGACGCTCTTGCCCCCGGACAGGCGCGCCCGCAAGGGCTCCCGAGCTCACTCGAACCCGCTCGCAAACCACTCCGGCACCACGCGCACCGATCCCAGCATGCCCTGGGAAAAGTGGAAGTCGCAGTAGTACGGGAACTCGCCCGCTTCGGGAAAGCTTACCGCGCGCTCCTCGCCGCTGGTGATGGCGCCGATCGGGCTGGTTGGATCGAAGGTCGCGCTGCCGCCGCTGACGGTGCCCGCGAACAGCGGGTGGTTGCCGAAGTTCGGCAGTGCCCGGAACAGCACCGTGGCGCCGGCGCTCACAACCACGCAGCGCGGCCGGTACAGGAACGGATTGCCGGGCTGATCGTTGGCGATGACGACGTCGTCGCGACCGCGGCGATCGATGAAATCCCCCGGCAGGCAGTTGTTCAGCGCCTGCGCCGAGACCAGCGGCAGCGCCGTCAGCAGGGCGCCGGTCCAGGTGCGCATACTCACACCGATGCCATGAAACCGAGGTTGGGCGAGTTGAAGTGCGACAGGTTGGGGAACACCAGTGCGCGGTCGTCATTGCCGAGGCCATACCAGGTCGACAGCGTCGCCGCGTACTGATCCACCGACAAACTCGGAATGATCTGGCCCCAGTCGGCGTCATCCGGGCCGCCTACGGTGAGGTTGGGCATGTTCCCGAAAATGCGCCCGCCCTGGACCGCGTCGCCGATCACGAAATGATGTGCGCCCCAACCGTGATCGGTACCGTCGCCATTGATGGTCAGCGTGCGCCCGAAATCCGACGCAGTGAACGTGGTGACCTCGTTGCCGAGATTGAGGCTGCCCATCGCCGCGTAGAAAGCGCTCAGCGAATCCGACAAATCGGTCAGCAATCCGGGATGGTCGGCAAGCTGGGCAGCGTGGGTGTCGTAGCCGCCCTGGGCGACGAAAAAGATCTGGCGATCCATCTGCAGCGCGCCGCGGGCGTTGATCAGGCGCGCCACCATGCGTAGCTGGCGACCGAGCGAGGTGTCCGGGAATGTCGTCGTCAGCGGCGGCGCGCCATCCAGCGCGCTGTTGACCATCGCCTCGTTGTCCATCGCGCGGCGCACGCGCGCGGCGTACTCGCGCTGCATGGCGTGGCTGTAGCTGGCGTCGCGCAGCGCCTCGAACACCGCGCGCCTGGGGGCGTTCCACGGCTCGTTGTTGACGAAATAGATGCCGTCGACGCCGTTTTCGCCGACGAAGTACGGCACGATGGTATTGCCGGACTGGAACACGTTCTCGCCGTTGATCGAGATGTTCATCGACAGCTGCTGATTCGCATTGCTGGAAAAGAACAGATCGGCGAGCCGCCCACCCCAGCCGCGCCGATCGCCGCTGTCGGCGGCCGGCGTCTGCCACAGCACCTGCTGGTCGCTGTGCGAAAACAGCTGCGCCGGTACCGGCACCGAGCCGGCCTGATACTCCGCCTTGGTGATCGGGTGCAGCAATGGACCCACATTGGCGACGATCGCCGCCTTGCCGCTGTTGAACAGGTTCTGCAGCCCCTGCATGCCCGGATGCAGGCCGTAGCTGCCGCCGCCGGCAGGCGGTAGCGAGGGCGTCAGTTGCAGCAGGTTGGCCTGTGGCACCGCAAGGCCGGCGCGCGAAGTGCTGTAGATGCCATAGCCGGCCGCATCGCGTGGGACCAGCATGTTGAGGGCATCGTTGCCGCCGTACTGGAACACGCAGACCAGCGCCCGATAGCCGCCGCCGAGCAGCCTGCGACTGCTGCCGGTGGCGGCTTGCGCCAGCGACATCTTGCCGGCCAGCGAGGTGAACAGGGCGCTCGATGCGGTGGCGCAGAGCAGGTGCTTCAGAGCTTGGCGTCGGTCCATGGCGGTCAGCGCTCGATTGCGTATTCGGGGGAGGACTGGATCAGCCAGACCGTGTCCATGATGCGTTCGCGCCCCTGGTCGCCGCTGGGATCGAGCGTGCTGACATGCGCGACCAGCAGTGCATACATCGAAGCTGACATGCTGCGGCTCATCAGGACCAGGTCGAAATAGTCGACCAGCGCCGCCGGATGGTCGGCGAGCGATCGCAGCGGCGCCAGGTCGACGACCACGTCCTCGGGGCTCTGCCATGGGTTGCCGCGCCAGTTCCAGTAGACGCGCGCACCGAGCTGGCTCAGCGTGCTGGCGATCAGGGGATCGGTGGCGATCTGGAACTCCGGCGCATCGAGGCCAAGCGTCGACAACTCGCCGGCCGGCCGGAAATCCGGCAGGAAGAAGTTGAACACGGTCGGCGCCCGCAGCGCCGCCTGTCCGAAGTTGAACTCGGCGTTCCACTCCTGGTAGCGGTTGTTGTCGGCGCGCGCGCTGAGCGCGCGCCACAGATGCGTCTGCCGCAGCAGCGGTTCGCGCAGCTTGCCCTGGTTGCTCGCCAACGTTGGCAGCGTCCGCGCTTCGCTGTCCATCAGGATGCCGCGCACCATCGCGGCAAGATCGCCGCGTACACCCTGGCCATTGTTGTTGAACAGTGCGGCGACGCGCCCGACGTAGGCGGGCGAGGGATTGCTCGACACCAGCCGCTGGATCAGGCGCCGGGCGATGAAGGGACCGACATTTGGATGGCCGTGGACATTGTCGAGCGCGCTCTCGAGGTTCGGGCGAGCGGTGCCGCCAGCCGGCAGCATGCCGCCCGGCAAGGCGACACCCGAGTAGTTCAGCAAGGTCTTGGAATCTTCGCTGGCGTGGTACTGCTCCCATTGCTGCATCGGCAGCAGCCAGCCAGCACCAGGATTGCCGTCAGGGCCCGACGGACACCATTCCCATTCCCACCACTGGCCGCCGTTGGTGCGCGGGCAGTTGGCCCAGTTCCAGCCGGTGAACACATGGGCGAAGCCGCGGATCGTCTGCTGGTCATAGGTCGGGACCGGCACGCCACCCTGCAGCAGCGGCGTGCCATCGGCATTCAGCCGCACCAGGCCGATCGAAAACAGCTGCATGATCTCGCGTGCATAGTTCTCGTCCGGCCGGATGTTGCTGGCCGGGTCCGGCTTGCGGTTCTTGAACATCGACAGGTAGTGGCCCATCACCGGGTGCAGGGTGACGTCTTCCAGCAGATCCCGGTAGTTGCCGAACGACCGCTGCAGCAGCACATCGTAGTAATGCGCCATGCCGAACGGCTGACCCTCGATGGCGCCGGAGCGGTCGGACACCACCAGAATCTCGCTCAAGGCGAAGGCCACGCGCTGGCGCAGCTGGTCGGGCGCGCGCATGGCGCGATCCCACCACGCCTCCTGGCGCGCGTTCTGGTACACGTTGATGCCTTGAGCCGCCTGCGCATCGAGATACGGCTTGTGCAGCGTCGCCGGCAACGCGAACTGCTGGTCCAGCCACGCGTTGTAGCCGATCGCGCGCAATCGGCGGATTTCCGCCAGCGTCGGTCCGAAAGTCGCCTGGGTCAGGAAGCGCGCCGCCTCTGCATCGCTGCGCGGTCCCTCCGGCATCTCGTTGAAGCCGGAGTCGAACAGGTGGTCGCCGGCGCTGGCAGGCGCGCCCGAGAGCGCCATGATGACCAGCAGCAGGCGCACAATCGAATCTCGCATGGGTGAAGCCCTTCTCGCGTGCCGCGTGGGAACCACATTAGGCTAACGCAGCTTCATCTCGGTGTGACACAGATCGCAACCTGCACGAAGCTTGGGGGCAGGTCGCTCTTCGCGACGATCGTCAGTTGTAGCCCGATGTGCGCGCGCAGCGCGTTCCGGGTACTGGCGGCGATCCGGCGGCGGTGAATCCCTGCGCGGTTCGGCCTACGGGGCCGGCAGCGGTCCGAACACCGGCCCCGCCTGTGCGGCCAGCCAGGCCATCGCGGCATACGCGGCGACATTCTGGTCGAGGTTGCCGGCTTCGAGCTTGTCGAGGGTGTCGGCGGCGGTGTGGTGGTAGTCGAAGTATTGGGTGCCGTCCTGGTTGAGGCCGAGGATCGGCATGCCAAGATCGCGCATCGCGGAAAAGTCGGCGCCGCCGCCGGCGAGGTTGTCGCCGCGCTCGATGCCGAGCGGCTCGAGTACGCTGTGGATCTGGTCGACGATCGGCAGCGCCGACTCGGCGACGCGCGACGACAGGCGCCAGATGCGACCGCCACCGAAGTCCGATTCGGCGCCGATCACATGCCGCGCGAGCTGGTCGGCGTGGGTTTTGGCGTAGTGCTTGCCGCCATAGACGCCTTGCTCCTCGTTGGCGAAGGCGATCACCCGGATGGTGCGCTTCGGCGGCGTGGCCAGGTGCCCGATCATCGCGCCGGCGGTCATCGTGATCGCGACGCCGGCACCGTTGTCGATTGCGCCGGTGCCGAGGTCCCAGGAATCGAGGTGGCCGCCGATCGCCACGATTTCATCGGGAAACTCACGGCCCGGAATTTCGCCGATGACGTTGGCCGAAGTGTATTCGCCCTTGCGCAGGCGGCTGCCGAGTTCGAGCTTGACGGTCACCGGCTTGCCGCTCCCGAGGGCAGCCTCGAGCCCATCGGCGTCGGCAGTTGCCAGCGCGGCTGCGGGAATGCGCGTAAGCATGTTGTCGTAGCGCATGACGCCGGTATGCGGCGTGCGCGAGTTCTCGTCGGTGCCGATCGAACGGATCAGCACGGCGCTGGCTCCGGCGCGCGCGGCGAACACGGCGCCCTGGACTCGGGCAATCACCGCCGCGCCGTAGCCGCTGCCGTCGCGAGCGCGCTGCATGCGGTTGGCGATATAGGCGATCTTGCCGCGCAACGAGCCGGGCTCCGCTGCCTGCAGTTCGGCGGCGTCTTCGAAGCGCACGATTTCGCCGCGCAAGCCGCCGGCCGGCGTGCCGATGCTGCCGCCGAGCGCGGCGATGGTCAGCGGCTGCGGTGTCGGCGACAGAATGCCGGCGCTCTCGAAGCCGCGCTCCCAGACCGGGAACGTCACCGGCTGCAGGTAGACGCGCGGGTAACCGAGTTGCTTGAACTTGGCGACCGCCCAGTCCACGCCCCTGGCATCGTTGGCGCTGCCTGCCATGCGATGACCGACCTCGGTGGTCAGCGATTCGACCACCGCATAGGCGCCTGACCCCTTGAGGGCGTCGTCGCGCAGGGCTTTCGCGGTGGCGAGATCGCCTTCAGTCAGCGGGCTGGCGGCGGCGACGCCGCCCCACAACAGCAATAACAGGCAACGAGTCAGCACGGTGCGTTAGCCTACGAACTTGCAGGGAGCTCGGAGGTTAGCTTCTCAAGTGCCTGCTGGCATCTGCCGATTTGTGCATTTGTGGTTCACGCTGCTGTTCGCTGGGGCAGGCCGGCCAGGTGGAGCGACCCCATGCGCTTGCGTCATTATCGTCACTGGGCTGGTGGAGTGATGCCGATGCGCGTAACGATGAGTCGGAGTCAACTGGATGAAGCGGTAACCGCGGGCCTGCTCGACGCCGAGCGCGCCGACACGCTGTGGGCGTTCCTGACGCAGGCGCACGGGCAGCACGAGACCCCGCGCTTCAAGATGGCGCACCTGCTGTACTACTTCGGTGGCCTGATCGCGATCGGTGCGATCTCGATCTTCATCACCATTGCCTGGGACGCGATGGGTGCGTGGCCATTGCTGGTGATGGGCCTCGGCGTGATGTTGCTGGCCTACGCGCTGACGCGGCGCTTCGTCGAGATCGAACGTCAGCCGATTGCGGCCGGCACCATGGCAGCCTTGCTGATCGCGGCAGTCCCGATGGTGGTGTTCGCGGCGCAGCACGTCATGGGCTTCTGGGGCGGCGACCAGAGCTATCGCGATTATCACTACTGGATCGACTGGCGCTGGCTGATGATGGAACTGGCGACACTGGCCGCCGGCGCGGTGGTGCTGTGGCGCTTCCGGCTGCCGTTCGCGATGCTCACCATCGCGGTGACGCTGTGGTACATGTCGATGGACTTCGCCAGTTACCTGGCGCAGGACTACGATGGCTGGTCGAGCGAAAGCGGCTGGAAGCTGCGCGCGACGATCTCGATGCTGTTCGGCATCGGCATGATCGGCATCGCGCTGTGGATCGAACTGCGCCAATACGCGCTGTCGACGGATCGCCTGGACCGACGCGACTTCGCGTTCTGGCTGTACGCCATCGGTGTTCTCACCTTCTGGGGCGGATTGACCTCGCAGGACTCCGGATCGGAGTTCGGCAAGATGATCTATTGCGCGATCAACGTCGGCCTGATCCTCGTCGGCGCCGCACTGGCCCGCCGCGTGTTCACTGTGTTCGGCGCCTTCGGCGTGATCGGTTACATCGGGCACCTGAGCTATTCGGTGTTCCAGGACAGCCTGATCTTCACCGGCGTGCTCGGCGCGCTGGGCATCGGCATCGTCTTCGTCGGCATCTGGTGGAACAAGCGCGAGGCGGCGCTGCATGCGGCGCTGTCGCAGTGGCTGCCGGCGGCGCTTCGAAGGGCGATCGAGGCCAGGGAAGGGTGAGGCGGTGTTGGTTGTTGGTGTTGGTGTCGGTACAGGCGATCCGAGGCAGGTCACGTTGGCCCGCAGGGACTACGTGACGGCTGCGCGAGTCACCTAGTCCGCTCCGCGGCCAACGTGGGTCTAAGCCGATCGCTCCCGCTCTTTCCAACACCAACAACCAACACCTGCGGTCACAGGGTGACCGCGAGCCGCACGCCCTGGTCAATCGCCCGCTTGGCATCCAGTTCGCCGGCCGTGTGCGCGCCACCGATCACGTGCGCCTTGACGCCCGCCGCAACGAGTTCGTCGTACAGCCCGCGATTGGATTCCTGCCCGGCGCAGATGACCACGTTGTCGACCTCCAGCACGCGCACATCCTCGCCGGTGCGGATCTTCAGGCCGCGGTCGTCGATACCCTCGTAGCTGACGCCGCCGATCATCTCGACGCGCGCCATCTTCAGCGTCGAGCGATGCACCCAGCCGGAAGTCTTGTTGAGCTTGTCGCCGAGCTTGCCGGTCGAGCGCTGCAAGAGGTAAACCTGCCGCGCCGGTGCGCCGGGCGCGGGTTTGGCCAGGCCGCCGCGTGCGGACAAGGTGGCGTCGATGCCCCACTGGCGATACCACGCCGGCGCATCCAGCGTCGGCGAATGACCCTGGTGGGTCAGGAACTCGGCGACGTCGAAACCGATGCCGCCGGCGCCGACGATCGCCACCTTCGCGCCGACCGGCGCGTTGCCGGCGAGCACATCGACGTAGCTCAGCACCTTGGCGTGATCGACGCCGGGAATGGCCGGATGACGCGGGGTGACGCCGGTGGCGACGATGACTTCGTCGAAACCCTTGAGCGCCGCTGCATCGACGCGCGTGTTCAACTTCAGGTCGACACCGAGGCGTTCGAAGCGCACGCGGAAGTAGCGCAGCGTCTCGTAGAACTCTTCCTTGCCGGGGATCTTCTTGGCCATGTTGAACTGGCCGCCGATCTCGCTGGCTGCATCGAATACCGTGACCTTGTGGCCGCGCTCGGCCAGCGTGGTTGCAGCCGACAGGCCGGCCGGACCAGCGCCGACGACGGCGACCTTCTTTGCCAGCGCCGTCGGCTTCACCACGATCTCGGTCTCATGGCAGGCGCGCGGATTGACCAGGCAGGAGGCGCGACGGTTCTCGAACACATGATCCAGACACGCCTGGTTGCACGCGATACAGGTGTTGATCTCGTTGGCCCTGTTCGCCGCCGCCTTGTTGACCCAGTCGCTGTCGGCCAGCAGCGGCCGCGCCATCGACACCATGTCGGCCTGGCCGCTGGCGATGATCTTTTCGGCTACGTCCGGCATGTTGATGCGGTTGGTGGTGACCAGCGGGATCGTCACTTCGCGCTTCATGCGTTCGGTGACGAAGGCGAAGGCGGCGCGCGGCACGCTGGTGACGATGGTCGGGATGCGTGCCTCGGGCCAGCCGATGCCGGTGTTGATCAGCGTGGCGCCGGCCGCTTCGATGGCTTTGGCCAGTTGCACGATCTCTTCCCAGGTCTGGCCGTCCTCGACCAGATCCAGCATCGACAGCCGGTAGACGATGATGAAGTCGCGCCCGACCTTGGCGCGGATGCGGCGCACGATCTCGGTCGGGAAGCGCATGCGGTTCTCGTAGCTACCGCCCCATTCGTCCGTTCGTTGATTGGTGCGTTTCACCAGGAACTGGTTGATCAGATAGCCTTCCGAGCCCATCACCTCGACGCCGTCGTAGCCGGCTTCCTGGGCATAGGCCGCGGTGCGCACGAAGTCCTCGATGGTGTGCTCGATGCCGCTCTTGCTCAGTTCGCGTGGCCGGAACGGCGTGATCGGCGACTTGATCGGTGAGGCTGACACCGACAGCGGGTGATAACCGTAGCGGCCGGCGTGCAGGATCTGCATCGCGATCTTGCCGCCGTGCGCATGCACCGCGCCGGTGACCTTGCGGTGGCGCTTGACCTCCCACGGCCACGACAGCTTGGACGCAAACGGCGCCAGCCAGCCATTGATCGACGGTGCAATGCCGCCGGTGACGATCAGTGCCACCCCGCCCGCCGCGCGTTCGCCGAAATACGCGGCGAGCTTGTCGTAGTCCTTGGCGCGGTCCTCCAGACCGGTGTGCATCGAGCCCATCAACACCCGGTTGCGCAGCGTGGTGAACCCGAGATCGAGCGGCGACAGCAAATGCGGGTAGGGCGAAGTCATCGATCCGGTTTCCGTACGCGTGGGTATGGAGAGGCTGCCCGCATGGCGTCGAGTAGGCAAGTGGGGGGTGAAGCGGTGTTGGTTATTGGTGTTGGTGCGGGTGAAGCGGTGTTGGTAGTAGGTGTTGGTGTTGGTAAGAGCGGTTGCGGGGCTGGAGTACCCAGCGAGCCTAATGTGGGTTCAGGCTTCCCACAGAAGCATGGGGCGCGCCGTTGTGCTTCTGCTTTCTCCAACACCAACACCAACAACCAACACCGCTTCACCTGCACCAACAACCAACACCAGCTCCACCCTACGCGGGCTTCACCCCCGCCTTGCCGCTCTCCACCACAAAACGCCCCTGTACCTCGAACTCCGGCTCGCGCACATGCACGTCCTTGACCACCTGCAGCGTCGCGCTCAGCCGTTCACGCCCGAATTCCAGCAGCGTGTAGCCGCGCTGGTCGGAGCGCAGGTGGTGGATATGCGGATTGTCGGCGTGGCGCTCGCTGTAATAGCTCTGCGGGCGTGCTTCGGCGGATAGGGAGGTGCCGCAGAATTCGCTGGCTATCGGCGCCGAATCGAAGCGCTCCGGGTCGCCGGGAACGTCGGCGACGACATTGCAGTGCAGGTCGCCACCGGCAATCACCGGGTTGCGCAACTGGGCCGAATGCATATCTCCCATCAGGCGCTGGCGTGCCAGCGGGTAGCCATCCCAGCCATCGGTCCAGGTGCCGCGTTCCGGTCCCGGTTGTTCGTCCATCGGCGCGAACAGGGTCTGCTGGCCGATCAGGTTCCAGTGCGCCTTGCTGTCGGCGAAGCGCGCCTGCAGCCAGTCCTCCTGTGCCTTGCCGAGCAATGTCTGGCCGGGCTCGCGCAGTTCCGTGCAATTGGCCAGCACCTGCGAACTATGCCGATTCGGACGCGGGCAGGGCTGCGGCGTGCGGTACTGGCGATCGTCGAGCAGGTAGATCCGCAACAGATCGCCGAAGTCCAGATGCGTGTACGTGCGCATCTCGCCGGCACGCGGGAACATCCGTCGCGGCATCGGCATATGTTCGAAATAGGCCTGGTAGGCCGCAGCGCGGCGCAGCAGAAATGCCGGATCCAGATTCTCCGACTGCTCGCCGGCGTAGTCGTTGTCGACCTCGTGATCGTCCCAAGCGAAGGCCCAGGGACCATAGCGGTGCATCGCCTGCAGGTCCGGATCCAGCTTGTACTGCGCATGGCGGGTGCGATAACCGGCCAGCGTATTGGCCTCTGCGCCCAGATGCCTGCGCACTAAATCGGTGCCCCACTGGCTCTCGTAGATGTAGTCGCCGAGGAACAGCACCAGGTCGGGCGCATCGCGCTGCATCTGCTGGTAGGCCGTGAAATAGCCATGTTCGTAGTTCTGGCAACTGGCAAAGGCGATGCGATATTTCGCCAGCGCGCTGCCGGCGGCGGGCAGGGTGTGCGTGCGGCCGATCGGGCTGACGGCGTCGCCGCACTGGAAGCGATAGAAATAGGTGCGACCCGAGTCGAGGCCATCGATATCCAGATGCACGCTGTGGCCGACTTCAGGCGCGCTGTCGAAGTCGATGCTGCGCCGTATCGACTTGAAGCCCTCGTCATCGGCAATCTCGCAGCGCACCGCAATGCGATCGTCGCCGGGAATACCGCCGTCGGCGAGCAGCGGCGCCGGCGCCAGTCGTGTCCACAGCGAGAAACCGCCTGGGTGCGGATAGCCGCTGGCGACGCCGAGCGTAAACGGCTGGGCGACGAAGCGGACGCGGGCCGGAGTCTGCGCCAGTCCCGGTCGCCAGATGCCGCTTCCCATGCCCAGCGCCGCGGCGGTCCAGATCGATTGCGACAGGAAGCGCCGACGACCGATCGGGTCGGTCGGCAGACTTTGGTTGTGGGACAGATGGCGAATCCAGTCGGTGAGCGTGGGCATGCAGGGGCTCCGGTGAGTCCGCCGAGTTTGCCAGCGTGGCGTGCGGTTGGCACCCGTTGGGGGGTGGAAATCGCCGATTGCTGTGGCAGCGCGGCCCCGGCGCTCGTGGTCCTGGATGCTGCCGGAAGGTCTGATCGCGCTGGCGGATACGGCTTTTCGCCTCCTTCCTTTGCGTTTTTTGGGTCCTGCACGCGGATGTCGCAGCGTTCGCTGCGGCAGTGGCAGGCGCTGTTCGCTGCCAGCGCTCGACCGGAGCTGTTTCAGCGCAACCGGGGTGCTGTGCCAGGTGCATTGAGTCGACATGCCGTTGCAGGAGCGACGCACGCGTCGCTCCTGCAACGGCAACCTATCACCAGCGCCCGCTGGCGCCGCCGCCACTTCTGCGACCACCGCCGAAGCTGCTGCCGGAACTCGATGACGAACTGCTCGGTGGCGGCAGCACCTGCAATACGCGTCGCTCGGTGCGCACCTGGTTGCAGTTCCGGCAAGTCTCGGTGACCTCGGCCAGTCCGGTCGAATAGCGGGTCGCCGCGGTCAGCGTCTTCGATACGCTGGACATCGCGCGCGAGTGGCAGCTCTTGCAGTCGCTGTAGCGGGTGAACCATGCACGTCGAGCGAGTTGCTCGATCCTGCTGCAGCGCGAGCACTGGAATACCCGATGGTCGACGCTGCCGAGGCGCTCCTCGGTGCGCTGGGACGGCTTCAGGTGCTGGTCGTCGATATGCTCGGGCAGCAGCTGCATGGTGCCGCCGCAGGCGCCGCATTTGCGCGTGAACCAGCGCGAGCCGGTGAACCACCAGAGCATGCGCAGGATCTTGTGGAGCAGCCAGATCACCGCAGCGGCGATCGCCGCCAGAATCGACAACCCGACGGCGAGCGCGCCGGTCGGGGCCTGGTCCGACTCTGCGGTGCCGCGGTTGGAGGGTGCGATCGGCCGCGGCACGGCCGGCGGGCGATATTCGGCTGCCGCGGATTGCCCCCGTTCGCCTGAATCGGCGGCAAGCGCCATCGGCGCATCGCTGTCGAGCGGAGTCGCCGGCACGCCCGCTGATTCTCCAGTCCCGATTGGCGATTCCCCCGCTTCCGCTGGTCGCGACAGGTCGATGGCGTAGACGCTCTGCAGCAACTGCGTGGCACCAGCCACCATACCCTGATCGTAATCGCCGTTGCGGAAACGCGGCACCATCGCGTCCCGCATCACGCGTTCGGCATGGGCGCGATTGGCCGCATTGTCGATGCCATCGCCGAGCACGATTTCGGCGGCGCGATCGCGCTTGGCCAGCAGGATCAGCGTGCCGTCGTTGCGCCGGCGATCGCCGACGCCCCAGCGATTGAACAGGTCGGTGGCGAAGCGTCGGTGATCGACACCGTCGGTGCTGTCGATGATCGCGAATGCCAGTTGACCGCGCCCGGCATCGTCGAGCGTCGCCGCCAGCCGGTCGAGTTCGGCACGGGTGTCGGCCGCAAGCAACCCGCGCAAATCGGAGACATGGCTGGCAGGAAGCGGTACCGGCAGCTGATCGGCGCGCTCGGCACGCAGGCCAGTCGGCAGCGCGAACAGGACCGCGAACAGGACAACCAGGAGAACGACGCAGCGATTCAAGGTGCGGATCCCGATTCGAACGTGGTGGAGGCGACGTTGTCCGCAGCAGCGATCCAGCCATCGATCTGCGCACTGACGCCATCATCGACCGGCAGCAGGCGCATCCAGGGTGCGTCGAGCAGTTCGTGAGCTTCGAGCAGTGCGCGGGTTTCGTCGGGCGTGCCGAACACGAATACCCAGAACCCGTCACTCATGGCATTGCGGCTGCCATCGGCGCCACGATCGCGCTTTTCGATCCAGCCGGGAACCACGTCGTCGACGATCAGGTGGGACACCGCCTTGAGATCGATCAGTCGCAGCAGCAATCCGTCGTCGTTGCGATCGTAGGCGACCAGCGTGTAGCCGTTCGGTTTGTCGTCCGGCGCGCCCGGCTTCGCCGGATCGGGGCGGTCGCGGGCGGCGATGAAAGCCAGCTTTTCGGTGCGCGCGAAGCCGAGTTCGAGGTCCGCCTCGAGGTCGTCGACATCCGCCTTGACCTTGCCATTCTCATCGCGATCGATCTCGACCGAATACCAGCGCTCGCAATCGGCGCTGATGCGCACATACAGGTCGCCGGCCTCCGGTTCCTTGCGCAGGTCCTCGGCGCGCCAGTCGCCGACCAGCACCGGATCGCAGGCAGACATCGCACCCGGCGGCGACTGGAATTCGACCGTGTCGCAGGCGGTGAGGGCGACGGCAGTGATGCCCAGGACGAGCGCGCGGCGCACACGGCAAAGAGGGTTCATCGGTGGGTCTCCAGGGCCGGAGTTGGCCGGCAGGCGTGCTTACGATACGGCGGATCGAGGGTGCGGGGTTCATAGCCCCGTTTTCTGTGGGTCCAGACTTGTCTGGACGCGGTTGCTTCGGATTTGGAGCTCTGGTGGGTCCAGACTTGTCTGGACGCGGTTGCTTCGGATTTGGAGCTCTGGTGGGTCCAGACTTGTCTGG
>JAIMJQ010000079.1:13130-15325 GCA_020693165.1 Xanthomonas sp.
CGGATTTGGAGCTCTGGTGGGTCCAGACTTGTCTGGACGCTTTTCCCGCTGGCCCAAAATCAACAACGTCCAGACCAGTCCAGACCGACAACAGCGGAGCTACTCCAGCAACCGCACCAGCACCATTTCCGCTTCGACGAATTCGCCGACCGCCGCGCGAATCTCGGCGACGACGCCAGCGCGCGGTGCGCGCAGCGTGATCTCCATTTTCATCGCCTCCATGACGATCAGTTCCTGGCCGTCATCGACCGCAGCGTCGGCGTCGACGCGCACGGCGACGATGCGCCCCGGCATCGGTGCGCGCACGCTATCGCCGCCGCCGGACTTGCTGCCCTCGAAGGCGTATGGATGCCGCAGCGTCAGCGCGTAGCGGCGTTCGCCGTCGTGCGCCAGGTAACCATTGGGCAGCGCGCGCACGCGCATGCGCACCGCGCGCTCGCCGAGCAGGAAATCGACGCTGTCGGCGCTACCTTGCGCACCGCGGACTTCCAGGCGCGCGGCTCCAATGTACAGGCTGTAGTCGCCATCGTGGCCATGCGCCGCGACTTCGATCAACGCGTCGCGATGCAGCAGATGCTTCAGGCGCTTGCCCGGATGGCCATGGCGCCAGCCGTCGGCCAGCGCCCAAGGTGAGTGCGGATCGGTGCCGGTGCGCCCGAGTTCAGCCGCGGCAGCCTCGTCGTCGAGCAGCGCGCGCACGGCGATTGCGACCAGCACCTCTTCAGGTAATGCCGCATCGACGTCCATGACTTCGTCGAGATGGCGGTCGAGATAGCCGGTATCGATGCTGGCTTCGACTATCGCCGGATGCCGCGTCAGCCGTTCCAGGAACTCGACATTGCTTTTCGGTCCGACCACGATCGTGTCCGCCAGCGCCCGGCGCAACAGCGCCAGCGCTTGGCCACGGTCGGCCTCGTGCACGATCAACTTGGCGATCATCGGGTCGTAGTGCACCGTGACCTGATCGCCCTCGACGACGCCGGAATCGAGGCGCACCGAGGTGCTCTGCGGCGGCAACCGCAGCAGGTCGAGGCGACCGCTGCCGGGCAGGAATCCGGCTTCCGGGTCCTCGGCGTACAGGCGCACTTCGATGGCGTGGCCGCGCGTCGGCACCGGGCGCTGCGGAACCAGCGTCGCCAGGCGTCCGCCGGCGGCGATCTCCAATTGCAGCTCGACCAGGTCCAGGCCGGTCACCATCTCGGTCACCGGGTGCTCGACCTGCAGCCGCGTGTTGATCTCCATGAAGTAGAAATCGCCGGCCGGGCCGACAATGAACTCGACGGTGCCGGCATTGGCGTAGTCGATCGCATGGCCAGCCTGGACCGCCGCTGCGCCCATCGCGGCGCGCAACTCGGGCGTCACCAACGGCGATGGCGATTCCTCGATGACTTTCTGGTAGCGCCGTTGTGCCGAGCACTCGCGCTCGTTCAGGTGAACGACGTCGCCGTAGTGGTCGCCGAAGATCTGGATTTCGATATGCCGCGGACGTTCGACGTAACGTTCGAGCAGCACGCGGTCGCGACCAAAGGCGCTGCGCGCCTCGCGCTGGCAGGATTCCAGCGCGGCCAGGAACTCAGCCGCAGCGCGCACCACGCGCATGCCCTTGCCGCCGCCGCCGTGGGCGGCCTTGATCATCAGCGGAAAGCCGATGCGCTGGGCTTCACGCGCCAGCAACTGCGGATCCTGGTCCTCGCCGGTATAGCCGGGCACCACCGGCACGCCGACGGCGCTCATCAGGATCTTGGCGCCGGCCTTGCTGCCCATCTTGCGCATCGTCGCCGCGTTCGGACCGATGAAGGTCAGTCCGGCGCCGGCGACCGCTTCGGCAAAGTCGGCGTTCTCGCTGAGAAAGCCGAAACCAGGATGGATCGCCTGCGCGCCAGTCGCCAGCGCCGCTTCGATGATGCGCTCACCGCGCAGGTACGATTCGGCCGGCCGCGAACCTCCGATCCAGCGCCCCTCGTCCGCCAGCCGCACATGCTGCGCGCGCGCATCGGCGTCCGAGTACACCGCCACGGTACCAATGCCGAGGCGCGCGCAGGTGCGCTGGATGCGGCAGGCGATCTCACCGCGATTGGCAATCAGGATCTTGGTGAACATGCGGTTGAGCCCCGGAAGCTGGGAAAAGGAAAATGGAAAACGGAAGAAGGAAAAGGGAAGGGCGGTTCGAGGCAACGATGTGAAACGGTGGCATT
>JAIMJQ010000003.1:0-4337 GCA_020693165.1 Xanthomonas sp.
CTGTGGGTCCAGACTCGTCTGGACGCTTCCCGCTCTTGCTCCTGTGGGTCCAGACTCGTCTGGACGCTTCCCGCTCTTGCTCCTGTGGGTCCAGACTCGTCTGGACGCTTCCCGCTCTTGTTCCTGTGGGTCCAGACTGGTCTGGACGCTTCTCCTACTGGATGCCGCAAAGCATCCAGACCAGTCTGGACCCACCAAAGCACGCTACGCTTCCTGCCGCTCCATCCTCTCCGGCGCCGACACGCCGATCAGCTTGAGGCCATTGGCCAATACCTGCTTGACTGCCAGCAGCAGATTGAGGCGCGCGTTGCGCAGGTCGTCGTCGTCGACCAGGATCTTCACCTGGGCGCCGTCGTAGTAGCCGTGCAGCGCCGCGGCGAGTTCGCGCAGGTAGTTGGCGATCAGGTGCGGCGCGCGTTGCGCGCCGGCGTTCTCGATGGTCTCCGGGAACCGCAGCATCAGGTTCATCAGCTCCATCTCGTGCTCGTTGACGAGCTGCATGCGCGCGGCATCACCGGCCGAGCGGTTGTGCACCAGGCGGCGCTCGGTGAGCTGGCGGAACACCGACGCGATGCGCGCGTGCGCGTACTGGACGTAGTAGACCGGATTGTCCTTGCTCTGCGACTTGGCCAGTTCGAGGTCGAAGTCGAGGTGCTGGTCATGGCTGCGCATCACGTAGAAGAAGCGCGCGGCATCGGTGCCAACCTCGGTGCGCAAATCCTTGAGCGTGACGAAGTTGCCCTCGCGCTTGCCCATCGACACTTCCTTGCCGTCCTTGTACAGCTTGGCGAACTGTACCAGCACGATCTCGACATTCGCCGGGTTCAGCCCGAGACCGCTGGCGGCGGCTTTCAGGCGCGCGATGTAGCCGTGGTGGTCGGCGCCGAGCACGTAGACGGCGCGGGTAAAACCGCGCTCGAACTTGTTCAGCAGGTAGGCGATGTCGGAGGCGAAGTAGGTGGTCTGGCCATTTTCGCGGATGACCACGCGGTCCTTCTCGTCGCCGAAGGTGGTGGCACGGAACCACTTGGCGCCGTCCTTCTCGTACATGTGGCCCAGGCGCGTCAGCCGCTCGATGGCGCGCGTGACCGCCCCCGACTCGTTCAGGCTGCGCTCGCTGAACCAGTTGTCGTAGCGCACGTTGAACGCCAGCAACTCGTCGCGAATTGCATCCAGCAACTGGTCCAGTGCCAGCTTGTAGATCAGGTCGAAATTGGCGGCGCCGAGCAACTGACGCGCGCGATTGATCAGGCCGTCGACATGCGCCTCCTTGTCGCCGCCCTGGCTTTCGTCGGCAGGCAGACCGGCACTGACCTCGAACGGGCTCTGGCGGAAGCGGTCGCCATGCAGGTGCTTGAGCGCGCGCGCGACCTCGATCACGTAGTCGCCCTTGTAGCCGTTGTCCGGGAAGCGCACCGGATTGCCAGTCAGTTCCAGGTAGCGCAACCACACGCTGGTGGCGAGGATGTCCATCTGCCGACCGTAGTCGTTGACGTAATACTCGCGCTGCACGCGGGTGCCGCAGGCTTCCAGCACATTGGTCAGGCTGGCGCCGAAGGCGGCGCCGCGGCCATGGCCGACATGCAGCGGTCCGGTCGGGTTGGCGCTGACGTACTCGACAGTGATGTGCTCGTTTTCGTCGAACTCGACATGGCCGTATTCGGCGCCGCGTTCGAGCACGCGCTTCAGCGTGCCGAGCAGGCAGCTCTGGCTGAGCGTGAAGTTGATGAAGCCCGGGCCGGCGATGGCGACCTTTTCGACGTGCCGCGACGGCGGCAGGTGATCGACGATCGCCTGTGCCAGGTCGCGCGGCTTCATGCCAAGCGCCTTGCACAGCACCAGCGCGGCGTTGGTCGCAAAATCGCCATGTTCCTTCTGGCGCGTGCGCTCGATGACGAATTCCGGCGTCTCTGGCAGTTCGACGTGCTGCTTGCGACGGACGTCGAGCAGGGCTTGCATCACCAGTTCAACCAGATGTTCTTTCACGACAGGCCGGGCTTGATTCGAAGGGTCAGCAAGAATAACAGGCCGCTGTCGAACGGGTGCTCGCGGAGAATCGCCGTCGCGTTCTGGGCGTTGGGCTGCGAACGCGCACAGGCGCGTCGGACTTTGCGGCGATCGGGCCCCAGCTCCCTCGTAATCCACCGTTCGTCCTGAGCGTTTCCCGCGAGCCTGCGCGCGGTGAACAGTCGAAGGACGCCCACCGCGTAGCCGCGCGGCGAGCGATTCCCGAACGCCAGGAAACTTCAAAACCGCAAGCGCGCTGTGTGCGCTTCTTGCCGCGGCATCGGACCCGGCAAGTCCGCGTCCTTCGACTGTTTCCCCCGGAACGGCACGGGGGAAACGCTCAGGACGAACGGTGTCGCGATGGGTTCACCAAACAATGACCGCCGTTTTGCGCGGCGTAGCTCGCGATCGCGTACCCGAAACCCGCCTTACCGGTACCCCGAGCTGATCGGAAATCGCCGGTCGCGGCCGAACGAGCGCGCGGTGATGCGCGGGCCGGGGGCGGACTGGCGGCGTTTGTACTCGTTTCTCAGCACCAGGCCAGTGACGCGGGCGACGGTGGCGGGATCGTGGCCGGCGGCAACGATCGCCGCGCGCGATTCGTCGTTCTCGATGAAACGGCGCAGGATGTCGTCAAGTTCCGCATAGGGCGGCAGCGAATCCTGGTCGGTCTGGTTCTCGCGCAGTTCGGCCGATGGCGCGCGCTCGATCACCGCCCGCGGAATCACCGGCGATTGCGTGTTGCGCCAGCGCGCCAGCGCATAGACCTCGGTCTTGTAGACGTCCTTGATCGGCGCGAAGCCGCCGCACATGTCGCCGTAGATGGTCGAGTAACCGACCGCCATTTCGCTCTTGTTGCCGGTGGTCAGCAGCAGGCCGCCGAACTTGTTGCTGAGCGCCATCAGCAGCACGCCGCGACAACGTGCCTGCAGGTTTTCTTCGGTGATGTCGGCCGCGCGGCCGGCGAACGCCGGCGCCAGCGTGTCGATGAAGGCCTGCAGCGGGGCCTCGATCGGCAGCGTCTGGATGCGCACGCCCTGCTCCCGCGCCTGGGCCAGCGCCTCGTCGTTGCTGAGCGCGGAGGTGTAACGCGATGGCAGCCGTACCGCGCTGACGCGCTCGGCGCCGAGCGCATCCACGGCAATCGCCAGCGTCAGCGCCGAATCGATGCCGCCGGAGAGCCCCAGCAACACCTGCTGGAAACCGTTCTTGCGCACGTAGTCGCCGGTCGCCCGCACCAGTGCGCGATAGACCTCGGCCTCGGCGGGTTCGTCGATGACGGCCGGCCAATCGACCGGCGTACACCGCAATCCGCCATCGCCGCGAACGACATCGATCAGCAGCAGGTGCTCGGAGAATGCCGGCGCCACCGCGGATAGCGTGCCGTCGCTGGCGAACAGCATGCTCTGGCCATCGAACAGCAGATCGTCCTGGCCGCCGACCAGATTGCAGTAGATCAGCGGCACGCCGTTCTCGCGCGTGCGCGCCGCGAGCACACGCTGGCGGTCGGCGCGCTTGCCCTGGTGATACGGAGAGGCGTTCAACACCAGCAGCAGTTCGGCGCCGTCCGCGCGCGCGGCCGCGGCTGGTTCCGGGAACCAGGCGTCCTCGCAGATCAACACACCGATGCGGCTACCGCAGCGCTCGACCACGGTCGAGCCGCTGCTCTCGGCGAAATAGCGCTTCTCGTCGAAGACCGTATAGTTGGGCAAGCGTTGCTTGCGCGCACAGGCGAGGGTCGTTCCCGACGACAGCCAGCTGGCGCAGTTGTAGAGGCGGCCGTCGACCCGCGCCGGATGGCCAACCAGTACGTCGGTGCGATGCCCGGCAGACTTGAGCTCGGCAAGGGCGGCATCCACGCGCGCCTGGAATCCGGGACGGAACAGCAGGTCTTCGGGCGGATAACCCGACAGCGCCAATTCGGGCGTCAGCAGCAGGTCCGCGCCGGTCGCCGCCGAACGATCACGCAGTGCCTGCAGGCGCAGGCCGTTGTCGTTGACTGCGCCGACCGGAAAATCGTGTTGCGCGAGCGCGATGCGGAGCACAGTCGTGTCGAATCCAGCGCCTCAAAAATGCAAGGGGGCGGCGAAAGCCGCCGCCCCGAATCAGGTCCGCGATGCCGGTGATGGTCCGGCATCGTTTCGCTTGGCTTACTTACCCTTCTTCGGCGCGGGCTTCTTGGCGGGTGCAGCCGCCTTCTTTGCCGGAGCGGCCTTGGCAGGTGCAGCCTTCTTCGCCGGAGCAGCCTTCGCCGGGGCGGCCTTGGCAGGCGCAGCCTTCTTCGCGGGAGCAGCCTTGGCCGGCGCGGCCTTCTTCGCCGGTGCAGACGT
>JAIMJQ010000003.1:4406-14847 GCA_020693165.1 Xanthomonas sp.
CGGTGCAGCCTTCGCCGGTGCAGCCTTCGCCGGTGCAGCCTTCGCCGGTGCAGCCTTGGCCGGTGCAGCCTTCTTCGCCGGTGCAGCCTTGGCCGGAGCGGCATTCTTCGCCGCGGGCTTGGCTGCTGCCTTTTTCGCTGCCGCCTTCTTCGCCGGCGCCGCCGGGGTCGCCGGCAGGTCTTGCGTCACTTTCTCTGTTTTCATGATGGCACTCCCCTTCGTGGATGACGATTTGCTCTTGGCGCCCGAAAGGCGCTTCTGAATCGCATCTCCCAGTTCCGTGGGGGAACGCACCGTCGTCACTCCGGCGCGGTCCAGCGCTTCAAACTTGGCTGCGGCCGTGCCCTTGCCGCCGGCGATGATGGCGCCAGCGTGACCCATGCGCTTGCCCGCCGGCGCTGCAACGCCGGCAATGTAGGCAACCACGGGCTTGGTCACATACTCCGCGATGAACTCGGCCGCTTCCTCTTCGGCGCTGCCACCGATCTCGCCGACCATGATGATGGCCTCGGTTTGCGGATCGTCCTGGAACAGGCGCAAGCAGTCGACGAAATTCATCCCCTGGATCGGATCGCCGCCGATGCCGATGCAGGTGCTCTGTCCCAGTCCCACCTTGGTGGTCTGGTACACGGCCTCGTAGGTCAACGTGCCGGAACGCGACACGATGCCGATCTTGCCGGGCTTGTGGATGAAGCCCGGCATGATGCCGATCTTGCATTCGCCCGGGGTGATGATGCCCGGACAGTTGGGACCGATCAGGTAGGTCCCGGGGTAGTAAGTTGTGAGTACGTGCTTGACGCGCAGCATGTCGAGCACCGGGATGCCCTCGGTGATCGCCACGATCACCTTGATGCCGGCATCCGCCGCTTCCAGGATCGCGTCGGCCGCGAACGGCGGCGGCACGAAGATCATGCTCGCCTCGGCGCCGGTCTCTTCGACCGCATCCTGCACCGTGTTGAACACCGGCAGTCCGATGTGGTCCTTGCCGGCCTTGCCCGGCGTCACGCCACCGACCAGCTTGGTGCCGTAATCGAGCGCCTGCTCGGAATGAAAGGTGCCCTGCGTGCCGGTGAAGCCCTGACAGATCACCCGCGTCTTCTTGTTGACCAAAACAGCCATGTCTGCTCCTCGACGTCCCTGTGATCAGCCGTTCGCGGCTGCAACGGCCTTCTGTGCGCCATCGGCCAGATCGCTGGCCGGAATCAACGACAGACTGCTCGACTTCAACATGTCACGACCCTTCTCGACATTGGTGCCTTCGAGCCGGACCACGACCGGAATGTTGATCCCGACTTCCTTGACGGCGGCGATGATGCCCTCGGCGATCAGATCGCAGCGGACGATGCCGCCGAATATGTTGACCAGAATCGCCTTGACCTTGTCGTTGCCGAGAATCAGCTTGAACGCCTCGGTGACGCGTTCGGTGGTGGCGCCACCGCCGACATCGAGGAAGTTCGCCGGCTCGCCGCCATAGAGCTTGATCACGTCCATGGTCGCCATCGCCAGGCCGGCGCCATTGACCATGCAGGCAATGTTGCCGTCGAGCGAGACGTAGTTGAGATCGTGCTTGGCGGCCTGCGCTTCCAGCGGCTCTTCCTGGCTGACATCGCGCATCGCTTCGAGCTTGGGCTGGCGGAACAGCGCGTTGTCGTCGCAGTTGAGCTTGCCGTCGAGCGCCACCAGATCGCCGGCGCTGTTGATCACCAGCGGATTCAGTTCGATCAGGCTCATGTCGCACTGATTGAACAGCTGGAACATCGCCATCATGATCTTGGCGAGTTGCGCCGTCTGCTTGGCACCGAGACCCATCGAGAAGCCGAGCTTGCGGCATTCGAAAGCCTGCAGGCTCTGCATGAAGTTGACTTCGACGGTGAAGATCTTCTCCGGGTGTTCGCGCGCGACCTGTTCGATGTCGACGCCACCCATCGGCGAGGCGATGAACGTCACCGCGCGGGCGGTGCGGTCGATCAGCATGGAGAGGTACAACTCCTTGCTGATCTCGGTGGCTTCGGTGACCAGGATCTGATTCACCGGCAGCGCGCGACCGCCGCTCTGGTAGGTGACCATGCGCGTGCCGAGCATCTTCGATGCGGCATCGCGAACCTGGGTCAGCGTCTTCACCAGCTTGACGCCGCCGGCCTTGCCGCGGCCACCGGCGTGGATCATCGCCTTGACCACCCATTGATCGCCGCCGATCTGTCGTGCTGCCTCGACCGCCAGATCCGGCGTCGTCGCGACAATGCCCTGCGGCACTGGAATGCCGAACTGCACGAACAGTTCTTTCGCTTGGTACTCGTGGAAGTTCATCCCGTCTCCTGATCAAGAACTCGCGTGGGCGTTGGTGTTTTTGCGTTGCGCCGCCCCTGCGCAAATTGGCGCGTATTGTGATGAAAGCACTGCGCGTCGCCAAGTACTGAAACGCGCGAAATTGCGCAAGTGTTCAGCGCCTTTCGCGACCCCGTGCGGAGCATGCCTGCAGTTGCGCGAACTGACGAGCAAAATCGCGATGCTATAGTCGAACTTCCAACGTCGTTCGCGCAATCCGGGTCTCGCCGCAACCAGGTTTGCGAATCGCGTTGCGCCCCGGTTGCCTGCCGCCCGACGTGGCTCGAAGGTCTTCGCGCAAGCATGCGTATCTCCAGCATCGGTCGTCACGAATCGCCGGGCTCAGCCGCAGCGCTGCGCTGGTACGAACTGCGCCTGTTCAATCTGTACCGGCTGCTGGTTGCGCTGGTGTTCGGGTTTTTGCTGCTCTCTGGCCTCGGCATGCGCTACTTCGAGTTGCGCGGGTCGCTGTTGCTGGCGGGGCAGATCGGCGTACTGATCTACGCCCTTTCGGCTGCCGGGATTTTCGCAATCAGCGAAGCGCGACGCTGGGGCGTGACCTCGCTGGCGCTGCTCGGCGTTGGCTGCGATCTGGTCATCGGCGGGCTGCTGCTGTTCGTGTTCGGCGGGCTCTCCAGTGGCGTCGGCGTGCTGCTGCTGATCACGGTGGCAATGTCGGCCTTGCTGCTGCCGGGTCGCCTGGCCCTGCTGGCAGCTGCGGTCGCCAGCGTCACCCTGCTGTCGCAGTCGATGTATGAGCTGAGCGTGGAGCCCTCCTCCGATCGCAATCTGGCGCAGGCTGCGCTGCTCGGCACCGCGTTCTTCCTGACCGTGGCGATCTTCTACTGGCTGGCGCGATTGACCCGTCAGAGCCAGGAGCTTGCCGAGCGTCAGGGCGTCGATATTGCCAACCTGGCGCAGATCAACGAACTGATCATCCAGCGCATGCGCACCGGCATTCTGGTGCTCGACGGCGACGGCGCGGTGCGTCGCTTCAACGAATCCGGCTGGTATCTGCTGGGTACGCCGCCGAGCAGCGAGACCGACGTGCGCAAGCTGTCGCCGGATCTCTACGATCGCTGGCGCTACTGGCTGACCACCGGCAAGCACAACAACGTGCCGATCCAGATCGCGCAGGGCGTGCCCGCGGTGGTGCCGCGCTTCACCCGCCTCGGCGGCGAGGACGACGCCGCCACGCTGTGCTTCCTCGAGGACGAGAGCATGGTCTACCGGCGCGCCGAGGAGCTGACGCTGGCCTCGCTCGGGCGGCTGTCGGCCAGCATCGCCCATGAGGTTCGCAACCCGCTGGGGGCGATCAGCCACGCCGCCCAGCTGCTGGCCGAGTCGGAAGAGTTGCTGGACGCCGATCGGCGTCTGATCGAAATCATCATGAACCACTGCGGGCGCGTCAACGGCATCGTCGAAAACGTGCTGCAACTGTCGCGGCGCGAACGCTCGCGACCCGAGTGCATCAACCTCGCCTCTTGGGGCCACGGCCTGATCATCGATTTCAAGCAGGCGCAATCGCTCGGCCAGGATCAACTGCGGCTGGTGGTCGACAACCGCGACGCGCGTGCGCTGGTCGACCCCTCGCAGCTGACCCAGGCAGTGTGGAACCTGTTGCGCAACGCGATCCGCTACGGGCGCCAGCCGGACCAGCCTGCCGAGATCACGCTGCGCATCCGCCAGCCGAATCCCACCCAGGGCGCCCTGGTCGAAATCATCGATCGCGGCCCCGGCATTCCGGCGCCGCACCAGCGCCAGCTGTTCGAGCCCTTCTTTACCACCCGCGCCGACGGCACCGGCCTTGGCCTGTACATCTGCAAGCAACTGCTCGGCGCCAACCAGGGCAGCATCGAGTACGTCACCGTTCCCGGCGGCGGCAGCTGCTTCCGGATTCAGCTGGCGGTGCCGCAGCGCGATCTGGTGGCTTAATGGCATTGTCCACCGCCGAATCAGGAATCGCCGACCATCGCGTCGATCGCCGGGTCGCCGTCGGCTTTCGCATCGTTGCGTTGCTCATCGGTGGCTGGCTGCTCGCAGCGGCGTTGCTGGTTAACGTCGAGTACGGCGATGGCTACAGCGCGGTGGCCAACGCCGAGTACTTCCTCGGCAGCTCCAGCGTGTATTTCTGGCAGCGCGGCCCGCTGATGTCGCTGCTGCTGGTGCCGGGGGAGTGGATTGCGCAGTGGCTGCAACTGCCGGCGATGGATGTGCGCCCGCACCACGCGATCATGGCGTTGCTGCATTTTCTCTACCTGCTCGGCGTCTGGCGACTGCTGACCGCGCGATTCAGTATCGGAGCCGCGACGTTGCTCGCCTTCGTGGCAGCTGTACCCACGCTGGTGTTCTTCAGCTACGCCCCCTTCATCAGCCACGACATCCTTCCGGGTTTGCTCGCGCTGTATTTGCTGGTGGTGTGCAACCGTTTCGCGCGTAAACCGTCGCTGTCGACCTGGATGCTGTTCCTCGGGTTGAGTTTGGCGTTGGTCCTGGTCAAGCAGACCTATGCCATCGTCCCGCTCGCAGTGCTGCTCGGCCGCCTGGTCGCAGCGGTCTTCGAGCGGCAGACGTGGGGGCGGGAGGCGGTGCGCATCGGACTGCTCGCAGGCGCCGCGGCGCTCGCCGGGCTGGCCAGCTGGATCGTCTACGCGCTGCTCGCCAGCGACCGCTTTCCGGATGTGCCGTTCATGCTCCGGCCGTGGTCCCTAATCAACCGCATCGGCATGAATTACGAAGGCCTGGCGGAGTTGCAGGACCTTTACTACCAGTGGCTCTACCTGAGAAATGCGTCGGCTTACGGGACGCTGGCGATGACCTTGGTCGTGCCCGGCATCGTGCTGGCATTCTGGCGCGGTGATGCCTTGCTTCGGCAGGTCGCAGCGACCTTGCTGGTGTTGCTGGTGCTGATGCACCTGACGCTGTTCAAGGAGGTGCGCTATCTCGCCTTCCTCGCGCCGCTGGTCGCATTCGTCACGGTGCCGGTTTTCGCCCATGTCCTGCAGGGTCCGGCGCGCTACCGATGGCTGCTCGGGCTGGTGCTGCTGGTCGATATGGCGCGGATTGCGCCGGAGGCGCTACGGATCCGGTTCCCCTATTACCAGAACGGAATCACCAGCTTCTTCGCGCCGCTCTCGACATCGGGCGACCCGGGTGTGCCGGTGTTTTTCGGTGTCGGCTGGCTGAGCTTCGTTTCCCCCGACCGCGACGCCTATTACGGCGATGCCTTCCATCGGATCACCGAGATGCACGTCGAGCAGGTGCGTGTGCTGCACGGTTGGGAACGCGAGAAGGTCTTCCGCATCAAACTGTCTGCCGTGGCTGCGGCCATGCAGCGGCATCCCGAGTCCATGTTTCTGCTGCAGAACGTCCTGTTGTCGCGCGCAGCGCCGTACCGGCCCGGCAACCTGGCGGGGCTCCCGCCGGATTTCGTGCAGACCCTATCGCGGGTTGAAACCGTCGAGTTCGTGCGCGAAGGTGACCGCTACGTGGTGGGTCAGCGCCCGGAGATGCCGCGCATGCTGGTGCGCGACTCGGGGGTCGACGGCGAGATGAGCATCGTCATGGATGGCGTCGAGCCTGAGGTACTGCGGCATTTCGGCGGCTTCGACGGACTGCCGGACCGCGTCTCGATGAAGGTGCTCGCGGTTCTGCGGCTGTGCCAACTGGATGGCTGTCGCAGCTACGGCGACTGAGCGCAACTGTCGCACTGCGATCGCGCACGTCGTTCGATGCTGCCCGGTTGACCGCTTCCCGCGTTATTCTCGGAGAGTCTTCCGCGGAGCGCACTCATGGAGAAGGGTCACGCACTCATCCTCGACGACGAGGCGGACATCCGCGAGCTGTTGACACTGACATTGACGCGCCTGGGCCTCACGGTGCACGCCGCGGCGACGTTGGCCGAGGCGCGCGCACTGCTGGGGAAGCACAGCTACGACCTGTGCTTCACCGACATGCGTCTACCTGACGGCAATGGCCATGAGTTCATAGAGCTGATGACGCGCCAGCATCCGGATACGCCAGTGGCGATGATCACCGCCTATGGCAATGCCGAGGCTGCAGTGCAGGCGCTGCGCGCCGGTGCGTTCGATTGCGTCTCCAAGCCGGTCGACCTCAACGTGCTGCGCAACCTGGTCAAGACCGCACTCAAGCTGCGCGGCGATCGCGTGCCATCGGCGCAGCCGGAAAGCCGCTTGTTCGGCGACTCGCTGGCGATGCAGCGCGCCCGCGCAACCATCCAGAAGCTGGCGCGCTCGCAGGCGCCGGTGCTGATCTACGGCGAATCCGGCGTCGGCAAGGAACTGGCCGCACGCGCGATCCACGAGCAAGGCCCGCGCGCGGGCGGGCCGTTCGTGCCGGTCAACTGCGGCGCGATCCCGACTGAATTGATGGAGAGCGAGTTCTTCGGCCACAAGAAGGGCAGCTTCACCGGCGCGCACGGCGACAAGGATGGCCTGATCCAGGCGGCCAACGGTGGCACGCTGTTCCTCGACGAGATTGCCGAATTGCCTCAGCACATGCAGGTGAAGCTGCTGCGCGTGATCCAGGAGAAATCGGTGCGCGCCATCGGCGGACGCAGCGAACTGCCGGTCGACGTGCGCATCGTCAGCGCCACGCACAAGGACCTGGCGCGGCTGGTCGACAGCAATGAGTTCCGGCAGGATCTGTACTACCGGATCAACGTCATCGAACTGCGCATGCCGCCGCTGCGTGAGCGCCGCGAGGACATCGCGCCGCTCGCCGAACGTTTCCTCGACAAACTCGCGCCGGAATGGTCGATCTCACGCCCGCGGCTGTCGCCGGAGGCCTTGCTGGCGATGCAGCAGTACGACTTTCCAGGCAATGTACGTGAACTCGAGAACATCCTCGAGCGCGCAGTGGCATTGAGCGATGGCGACATCATCCGCCGCGAAGACCTGCAACTGGCCTCACGCGTGTCAGCGCCGGTTGAAACGGCCGCGGCCGGCGCGAGTGCTGCACTTCCCGGTGCCGGCGAGCCCGCACCACTGGCGGGCGCGCAGCGGGTGGGGCTCGAGAACTACATCGACAGCCTCGAGCGCGAAGCCATCCACAAGGCGCTGGAAGAATGCCGCTACAACAAGACGGCCGCAGCGAAGAAGCTGGGAATCACTTTTCGTGCGCTGCGCTATCGCCTGAAGAAACTCGGGATCGATTGATGTGTCGATGGCGATCATCGGCACCGGCAGGACGGTGGCCGTGTTGATCCTGTCGACGCGCAGCGCGTCGATGACTCCCGGGCAGTACACGCATGATTGACGACACTCGCCCGCTGTCGCGCTGGCGGGCGGCTGGCTATCACCTCGTGGTGACGTTGGTGCTGGCCGCGCTCTCGGCATTGCTGATCTTCGGCGTGTGGTATCCCCAGCCGTACCGTTCAGCCGCAGGCGCCTATCAGCTGGCAATGCTGCTGATCGGTATCGGTCTGCTGCCGGGCCCGTTGTTGATGCTGATCGTCTACCGCAAGGGCAAGAAGGGGATGTCCTTCGACATCGGGTTCATCGCCGTTCTGCAAGTCGCTGCGCTGGTCTACGGCCTCTTCGTGATTGCGCAGGTACGCCCGGTATTCATCGTGGTGTCGCAGGACATGACCTACATGACGATGGCCAGTTCAGTGACTGACCTGGACCTTGCCGATGGGCGGTCGGCTCGCTTCATGTCCCGATCCTGGAAAGGCCCTGTGCAAGTCGCCGCGTTGCCACCCGCCGATAGCCAAGGGCGCCAGGATTTGATGGATTCCGGCCTCTCCGGAAAGGACATCGACGCAATGCCGAAGCACTTTCAGGCGATGGAACCGGCCGGACTGAGGTTGATCGCGAATTCGGCAACATTCCGGCGCTTGATGGAGCACCCGGACACCCGCGCAGCAGCACTGTCGTTTGTCGCCGACCACGGTCTGCGGGTCGAGGATCTGCGTTTCCAGCCTCTGCGTGGGCGCAACCCCGACAATGACACGGCGATCGTTTACAAACTCGGTCAGCCGGATCCAGTGGGCGTGATTGCGGTCGATCCGTGGCCGGCCCTGAACTGGCGCTCCTCCGCGTCGTCGCGAGGCGAGTGATCCAGGGCGCGTTCGTGCGACTGACCTCAACCCAGCTGCGCTTCGGGTTCCTTGAAAGTCGCGCGCGCGCCCATAATTGCCGCGCAAACGGGACAGTCTGGGGGAAGCTGCAATGTTGCGCTCGACGACTCGCGTGCTGACGCGCTGGCAAGCTGCGGGCCTGCATCTGGTGGCGTCTTTCACACTGGCAATGCTGGCCGCGCTGCTGATTTTCGGGGTCTGGTACCCGCAGCCGTACACGGCTGCCGCGGGCGCTGATCGCCTGGTGATGCTTCTGATTGGCATCGATCTGGTGCTCGGGCCACTACTGACGCTGATCGTGTTCAAGCACGGCAAGAAGGGCATGGCCTTCGATATTGCGTTCATCGCGACCGCGCAAGTCTCAGCCCTGGTCTACGGACTCAATGTGATTGCACAGTCACGACCGGTCTTCGTTGTGGTGACGAAGGACATGACTTACCTGACGATGGCAAGTTCCGTGAGCGACGCGGACCTCGCCTCGGCCTTCGAGCCTCGATTCCGCCGACGCTCATGGACCGGACCGATTCAGGTGGCCGCACCTCCGCCCGAAACTGCCGAAATGCGTCAGGAACTGCTGGATTCCGGCCTCGGTGGCAAGGACATCGACCGCCTGCCGAAGTATTTTCGGATCATGGACCCGGCCGGGCTTGCATTGATCGAAGCATCCGCGCCGGTGCAGCGCCTGGCTGAGGTGGATGCAGCCCGCGAAGACGTGCGCGCCTTGGTGGCGGACGCCGGCATTCCCATTGAGCAGCTCCGGTTCCAGCCCTTGCGCGGCCGTGATCCTGAAAGAGACGTGACCCTCGTCTACGCCGTTGGCAACACCGAGCCAGTTGGTGTGATCAATGCGGATCCCTGGCCTGGTCTGGCCAGCCGATCGGGGAGCCACTGAACCAGTCGCAAAGCCCTGATTTCGAACATGCTTGGACACGCGCAGCACGAGCGGAATCAGGAAATCACTCGTCCGCCTCGAGCCTGTCAAGGAGAAAACCGCCCCGAGGGTTTTGGCTCTCGGATCTCCTGGCTGCGACAGGTCGAACTTGCCGGCGCAGCGCGGCGCACTTCTTGCTACACGGTTACCTAGGTTAACGTCGCCTGGGAAATGATCATGCGTGCGCGCCAGTCCGGTTTCACCCTCATCGAACTGATGATCGTTGTTGCGATCATTGCCATCCTCGCCGCCATCGCAATTCCGGCGTACCAGGACTACACCACCCGCTCGCAGATCAGCGAAGGCATCGTGCTCGCCAGCGGCGCCAAGAATGGGGTGTGGGACTACCATTCCGCCTATGGCATTTTTGCGGCGAACAACACGGAGGCGGGACTGCAGACGCCGACTTCGATTCGGGGCAACTTCGTAAGTCAGGTTGAAGTCACGGACGGCGTGGTCGAGGTGACCTATGGTTATGACGTCAACGCCGCCGTCTCTGGTTCCACGGTGCTGCTGTCGCCAACCGACCAGGGAGGTAGCATTGAGTGGGACTGCTCCTCGCTCACAATTCTGCCGCGCTACTTGCCAACACAATGCCGATGATGCGCGGGAGTTCTGGTCGCTCTTTGCGGGGCGTTTGTTTGCGCATCGACCCTCGAGAAGCGGGTCACGTTGCCTGAAGGGCTACATGACGCACTGCCTCGTTGTCACTTAGCCCTTTGGGCAACATGTCCTACAATCAGTGAGTTACGGCATGTCCGGTGAAAGTCCTGGTTGCCCCTGACGGTGCGCTTGTTCGCGCATCGAACTTGGCAGTTACGGCGCGCTGAATCTTTCTCCCCGCAAGCGGGGAAAAGGTGGGTCCGAAGGACCTGGATGAGGTGGCTCGCTGACGAAGTGCACCTGTCCCGGCCAGGCGGCAAGCCGACTGGCGTTCGCGACGAACGCGAGCCGACGGCTCGCAGGCGTTGATCCTTACACCCGCTTGCGGGGCGATGGATTCCCGGCGCCATATATTTCAACGAGTTACGGAATGTTCGGTGAGAGTCCAGGTCGCCCCTGTCGGTGCGCCTATTCGCGTATCG
>JAIMJQ010000003.1:14937-19163 GCA_020693165.1 Xanthomonas sp.
TCCCCCCCCCCCAGCCCGCCTTCGGCCCCCTGCCTACGCGCGCAGCGCTCCGGCGCCAGTCAGCACGCGAGCTTTGCTCGCAAGCGTGCTGCCAGGGCCCCGCCAGCGGGAGAGGGGTCAGGATAGGTGATTGTAAACAATAGCTTATCGCATGTTCGGTGGGGGTCCGGGCCGCCCCTTCCGGTGCGCTTATTCGCGCAACGAACTGCGGGTGTCGCAAGAATGCGGACTGTATTTCTGGACGCAAAGGACGCAAAGGACGCAAAGGAAATCAAAAGCCATGACCTGCATCAACGGCTTCTCGCATTGGCTGACTTTGCGTCCATTGCGTCCTTTGCTTCCCCATTACAGGGTCGTCATTCCGTTGAGGACTAAAGTAAATGGATTCAGACGGTTAGATCATGTTCGGTGAGAGCGCTGAGTAGGGTCGGTGCGCTACAAATGCGGGTTGGACTACCCGCGGCACGCCGCCGCGCGAGTCACGCCTTGGCATCACTCTCGAAACATCGATCCGACGCCATCAGGCGCTGGCTGGCCGATCAACTCGGCTGGTGAGCCTGCCGCACCGGGAAATGCCCGCGCCCTGAAGACCTGAAGCGGCGATCCCAGGCGGGTACTTGTCGGGTGACCAAAAGTGGCAGCTTCGGACGCTGAAGAGGCGCCACTTACCGAGAGTGCGCTTGGCGACTGCATATTGCCCGGCGCAATTGAGTCTGGGCCCCTGTTTCTTCTGGCATGCAACGTGCAACACTTCACTGCGACGAGCTAAGCGCATTCCGAGCGAGCGTCAAGCTCGGTCGGGAGGCTCGTCAAACCTAGGTTTGCTCACTTCGAAGAGGTTTATTTATGAATACGATGCAGAAAGGCTTCACCCTGATCGAACTGATGATCGTTGTCGCGATCATCGCCATTCTGGCAGCCATCGCGATCCCGGCCTACCAGGATTACACCATCCGTGCCCAAGTCTCCGACGGCCTTAGCCTGGCTAGCGGCAGCAAGACGGCCGTTGCGGAGTATTACCAGAATCGCGGTGTCTACCCGACGGACAACTCCACTGCAGGCGTTGCAGCTTCGGGCAGCATCATTGGCAATTTCGTGACGGGCACCCAGATTGCCGCCGGTACGATCACGGTGACCTATGGCAACTCGGCCAATGCCAAGATCACCACTTCCACGGTGCAGCTCGTCCCGACGGACCGCGGCGGCAGCATGGAATGGGACTGCACGTCGGGTATTGCTGATCGTTACCTGCCGACCCAGTGCCGTTAATCGGCACTTGATGTTCGGATGTTGCAGCGGGGGCGAAAGCCCCCGCTGCGTTTTTGGCGTTCGCGATTCATTCTTTTCTCATGCGCTGACGGCGCGCCAGCATTGAACCGGGCCAGGGATGATGCGATCGAGCGCCGCGGCCCGGTTGCCGCGTCCAAGAGCAGCCCAGCCAGCCGGTCCTGCAAGGCAATTCCTAACGCACATTCTTGTCGTGGTGGCGTTGGCGGCGGTGCTGCTAGTGGTCTATCGGCCCGGCTTGTCGGGCGGCTTCCTCTTCGATGATTTCGCCAACCTGCCGGCGCTCGGGCGCTATGGCCCGGTGGTCGATGTCAACGGACTGTTGCGCTATCTGACGTCAGGTATTGCCGACCCGAGTGGTCGGCCCGTGGCCATGCTCAGCTTCCTGGTGGATGCCAACAACTGGCCTGCCGAGCCGTGGCCGTTCAAACGCACCAGTCTCGTCCTCCACGTCCTGAACGCTACGGTCCTGTATGCCGTTCTGCTGCGACTGGGGGTTTTGGCCGGCATGCGTGAGGCTTCAGCGCGGGATGCAAGTGCGCTGGCTGCTGCATTCTGGGCACTGCATCCCCTGTGGGTATCGACCGTGCTCTATGTCGTCCAGCGCCACGCGTTGCTCGCGACGCTGTTCGTGCTGCTTGGGATCTGGACGTGGCTGGCCGCTCAACAACGCTTTCGCGACGGTCGCAAGCGCGCTGGATGGTTGTTGGCTCTGGCTTCAGTGCTCGGTTTCGGCACGCTGGCTGGTCTGAGCAAACCAAACGGATTCTTGTTGCCGTTGCTGTTGCTGGTCCTGCATTGGAGTTTCTTCTGTCGGACCGGGAAACACGCTCCAAGACGCCCGGAAGTGCTGTTACTGCTGGTTCTTCCGAGCCTGATCATCATCGGCGGTTTGCTATTGGCAGGTTTTGCCGACCCGCCGGAAGACCGACCGTGGACCCTCGCGGAGCGCCTGCTGACGCAGCCGCGGGTCATCGCCGCCTACCTCGGCCAGCTTTTCCTGCCCAGCGTGTATTCGGGTGGCGTTTTTGCCGATGATTTTCTGGTGTCCCGAGGATTGCTGAATCCGCCAGACACACTCTTCTCCCTCGCTTTCATCCTTGCCTTGGCTGGCGCATCCCTGGCCCTGAGCCGGCGGTCGCCGATCTGGGCGAGCGCATTCCTGTTCTACCTGGCCGGTCATGTGCTCGAAAGCACGGTGCTTCCGCTCGAACTCTATTTCGAACACCGGAACTATCTCCCCGCCGCACTGCTGTTCTGGCCATTTGCGGTGCAGTTGACGAAACTCGGACCGGCGTTGAAGTGGCGGTGCCTGGGCGCTGTCGGACTGCTGGTGTTGCTCGGATTGCTCACGCTTGCGCGAGCCAGCCTCTGGGGGCAGCCGCTGCAGTCGGCCTTGATGTGGGCACGCGACCTGCCTGACTCGGCGCGCGCGCAAACCAATGCGGCAGCCATGCTGATTGATGTCGGTCGCGCCGACCTCGCAATAGAATTGTTGACGCCGCAACTGCAGCGCAAGCCGGCGGAGGTGCAATTCGCGATCACGCTCATGAACGCCCACTGCCTGTCAGGGAAAGTTGAGGCGCCACTGCTCGCGACGACCGCCAAAGCGCTGTCGGCGACCGGCATCGGCGTCGACGTTGCGCACCTGTGGCTGATCGGAGTTCTGAAGAAGTCGGAATCAGCGCCATGCCGGTGGCTCGATGATGCCTCTGCAACCGCTCTGGTGGCGGCAGTCCGTGACCATCCTCGGCGTGACCAGGAGATCGAGTCCCGGCTGGCCCGGTCCGAAGCTTATCTGTTGTTGCGCCAGCGTAGATGCGAGTCGGCCGTTGCTGCATTCAATCGGCGCCTGGACATCCAGCGGCGTCCGGAAGCGGCCCTTGAACAAATCGGACAATTGGCGACCCACTGCGGCCCCGACTCCGGACTGCGCCATCTGCTCCACTATCGCCGCGGCGGGCCCCTGGGTGGCGAGCCGGCCCACACGCCGATCCTGCGATTGCGCGATGTGCTCATGCAGCATCAGCGCTATTGGGACCTCGAGTTCGAACGACTGGAGGCGGTGCTGCGCGAAGACATGGCTGCCGGCAGGGCTGCTTAGTCCGACGCGCGCTTGAACGCCAGTTGCGCGATGGTGTTCATCTGCAGCCGTTCGGACGCGGACATCGGCAGACCCTTCAGCGTGGCGCCATGAAGGGCGATCACTTCGTCGGGCAAACTGGCCCTCGCGGCCCCGATCATTGCCAGCGCGTAAAGGTCGGCCAAGGTCTCGGGCGGTAGCCCGCGCACTTCGGAAACCAGCTTTCCGGCTCGCTCCAACAGCGCGCCGCCCGCGTCCGCCTGCAAGGCAAGCGCGAACGCTTCAAGGGCCATCGCAATCTCGGCAGGCGCCTGTTGACCCGGAGCACAAATGACCCACTCCGGCGCCACCCAAGTAGCCCGTGCCTCATCCATGCTCACTCTGGCGAGGCTGCGCCGAAACAGGCTGGTCATGATCACGATGGCACGCGCGCTGTTCGCATCCTCGAAACACTGCGAACCCCATTGCCGAAGTAGCGCGATGTTTGCCGCATCGGTGGGCGACAAGGTGTCCAGGATGCGCCCCTCGGGACGCGCATTCATGGCGGCCAGAATGGCGAGGCCATGCCGACGCAGGGAAATCGGTGCATTCGGCACTGCAGGTTCAAGCGCGATGTTCCCGGTTGTCGGCGGTAGCATGCCGAGCAAGGTCATCGCGGCACCCGGCGCGTGATAAATGGTGGCGACGCCTGTCGCCATCTGGTTGGCGAAGCGATCGCGTGGCGCCCTGTGTGCGACCGTCGGGAAATAGTCCGAATTGGGCACTGGCTGCGCGACCGCGATCATCGCCTGCACGATTTGCTTGGTCGCCACGAGGCGGGCCCCAAGTTCGGTTGCGCTGTGGATGCCCACACGTG
>JAIMJQ010000003.1:19182-39000 GCA_020693165.1 Xanthomonas sp.
CGCGTCTGCGAACGGGGCGTTCTGCAGCGGCGGGAGTGCGGATGTGGGACTCGCCACGATCAGCAGGTCGAATTGACTGCTGGTGTAGATCGCATAGTCAGCAAAGCGACTGTCGAGCGCCGCGAGTATCGACAGCAGTGTCTGGTCCGACATCTCGTAGGCTTGTACCCACTGCACCAGGAGGCCGCCGTCATTGAGGTGCCTGGGCACAAAATCGTAGAACTCCTGCGAAAACAGCTTGGCGACGCCGCTGACCCAGGGGTTCGACGGTTCCGAGACGATGACGTCAAATCGCTGCCCGCCGCCCGAGAAATAGGCGCGGGCATCATCGATGACGAATCGCGAGCGCGGATCGGTGTACGCCAATTCCACCCGCGGACCAAAACTCCTGGCAGCCGCCACGATGGCGGGCTCGATTTCCACGCTGACGATTTCTGCCGGCAGCGTGCTGCTGGCCAGCGTCTGCGTGGTCAGGCCAGATCCAAACCCGATATTGGCAATGCGCTGTGGTTTGGGATGGTGCGCCAGAGCCAGCAGGCCGGCCATTACCATGGTCGGCTCGTCCAACGTCGGAGGCTTGGCTGGATCCATCATCAGTGCGGCGTCTGGCTTGCCGTTGGTGGCAATCACCTGCGATCCATCGCCCTGGCTGTAAATCGCGATCGACGCGGTCTTGCCGTCGCGCAGAAAGCTCACGTTGGAGGTCGCGGCGAGCTGGGCGATGCCGGTGCGATAAACGCCGGAAGCCAGGCGCCTTGGGTCGAACGGCGCTGCCATCATGACCACGGCGATGGCGAGTCCACTGGCGGCCACCGCCATCAGATAGGGTGCCGGCCGGTATTCCTCGCTCAATCGGCGCAGGATGACCAGTCCAAGCATGATGTCGACCGACGCTGCCAACACCATGGACAGCTTGAGTCCAAGCGCAGGCATCAGTACATGCACCATCAGCATCACGCCGAGGATGGCGCCTATCGTGTTGGCCGCATACACCAGACCGATGGCCTTTTCGCCGACTCCCCGGCGCAGCAGGGCATAAGTCATCAGCGGCAGGGTCATTCCGGCAAAGAATGCTGCCGGCACCATGATCGCGATGGACACCGCCGCGGTAGCCCAGTTGTAGAGCGTATAGCCGCCTTCGCTCCGGGCGAGGCTGCCGACCACCCAGCCGACTGCATCGAAGGCGTGGTCATAGAGCGGCAAGGTGGCCAGCGCGGCCAGTCCCATGAGCACTTGCACCCAGCCGAAAAAGCGCAGCGGCGCGGCAATCGAATCCAGCCGCTTGCGGATATACAGGCCCCCAAAAGCGAGGCCACCGATGAACGCAGCAAGCATCAGTTCGAAGGTGTGCAGACTGGAACCCAGCGCCAATGACAGCATCCGCACCCAGCCGATTTCGTACATGAACGAAGCCGCGCCGGTGACGAAGGCGGCGAACAGGACAAATCGCAGCAGCGCCCGCGACTGCGCAGGGCTGCTTGTAGACTCCTCGCTGTGCCCGACGTCCTGCGCGGCCCGTGGCGGAACTCGCAGCAACAGTACGAGAGCAGCGACGACGAGGTTGAGTGCCCCGGCAAACGTCATTGCCCCTGGCAGTCCGGCCTGCGGGATCAGCACGAAGGTGGCGAGCAACGCGCCGGCTGCGGCGCCGATGCTGTTGAAGAAGTACAAGCCGCCGAGCACTCGACCTGCCGAGAGCGGCTGCCAGCGAATGAGACCTGCACTCATGACCGGAAAGGTCATTCCAAGCAGGATCGTCTGCGGCAGGATCAACAGCAGCGCGACGGCATAGCGGCTCAGGTCGGTTGCGCCCTGACCGTCAAAGCGTGGCAACCAGTTGTCGAACAGCCAGCCGGACGCAAACAGAAAGATTGCATGGAATGCCAAGCCAAACAGGCCGATTCCGGCCTCAAGAATTCCGTAGGTACGCAGCAAGCTGCCCAGGCGACCGATGTAGCGTGAAGCGACCCAAGCCCCGAGCGCCATGCCGCCCATGAACGTCGACAGCACCAGGGACTGGGCGTACGCCGCGTGGCCGAGGATCAAGCCCAGGTACTGGGACCAGACCGCCTGATAGATCAATCCACTGATGCCGGACAGAACGAAGAACAAAAGCATCAAAGTCAGCGCAAATCTCGGCGGACTATTGCTTGTGTGTCCACTCTGCGCTTGCTGGCTCATGCTGATGATCGTTGAGAGGCGGAGGGAATTTGACGATAACATGCGCCATCAGCAGCTCACCCCCAACTGTCCGTCGGAACTGGCGCGCACGCTGACGGCAAGGTGCGCCGCGACAATGGGGCTGCCCGTGTAGAGTCCAGGGCTGCTCCATCCGAGGAGTCAGACTTGTCAAGAATCATGCTGTTGCAACCGCGATATCGCACTGTGCTGTTGCTGCTGGGCATGTTGCTGACGACGTTGTTGGTCTACTGGCCGGCGCTCGCTGGCAGCTTTGTCTACGACGACTACGTGGTCATCGTCGACAATCCGGCAGTGCACGTGGGTGCGCTGTCGTCGTCCGAATGGGCTGCAGCAGCCAATGCCTTCCCCGCAGCTCACCAGGGTCGCTGGTTGGGGATGTTGAGCTTCGCTGCGAACCATTACATCGGTGGCCTCGATCCCTGGGGCTACAAGCTTGTCAATCTGTTGATTCACCTGTTCAACGGCATGCTGATCTGGTGCGTGGTCGATCGCTTGCTGCAGATGCGCGCCAGCATGCTCGGGCAGTCGATGGTACGAACGCAGCGCCTGGCGGCGCTTGCGCTAGCCGCGCTGTGGTTGGTCCTGCCGATCAATCTGACGGGGGCGCAATACGTCGTACAGCGACTGGAGTCGCTGTCGAACACCTTTGTATTGCTGGGCCTACTGGTTTACCTGCGGCTGCGCGTGCGCGATTGGCAGGGCGAGCGCACCGGCATCCGCCTGCCGCTGGCGGTACTCGGATTCACTGCTGCCGGCTTGCTGGTCAAGGAATCTGCAGTCCTTCTGCCACTCTACGTCGCCTGCGTGGAATTTGTGATGCCGGCAATGCGGCGCAGCGACGGCAGCTACAGTCGAACCATGCTCGGTGTGCTGGGCGCATGCCTGCTGTTGCCGCTGTTGCTCGGACTGTACTGGCTATCCACCTGGGTTGGCAGCGAGGGTAGCTACGCGCGCAGTTACGACTCGGTCGAACGACTGCTGACTCAGGGCCGGGTGATGTGGCACTACATCCATTGGTCGCTACTACCCAACCTTAGTGACTTGACGCTCTACCACGACGATATCGATATCTCCAGCGGCTTGCTGATACCGTGGACCACGCTGCCAGCGTTGATTGGCATTCTCGCGCTGCTCGCTTGCGCAACTTTGGTTAGGCGGCGCATGCCTTTGTTTTCCCTTGGAATATTTTGGTACTTCGCCGGGCACGCGCTTACCGCCACAGTCATACCGCTGATGCTGGCATTTGAGCATCGCAACTACTTCCCGAGCATTGGCTTGTTGCTGGCGGTGGTGTCTCTGTTGTCTGTCGAGACGCGTTGGCTGCGCCCACGCCTGCAACTGCTTTTTTTGGCGCTGGCGTGGGCCTTCTACAGCGGCACCACCCACTTGCGCGCGCTGGAATGGAGCCACCCCTTGCGCCTGGCGGCCAGTGAAGCCGCCAAGCGGCCCGATTCGGTGGATGCCCAATACAACTACATCCACCTACTGCTCATGGCTGCCGGATCGGACTACGAGAGCAGTTACGCGCGGCTCGCGGCGGAGCGTATCGACACTCACCGCGACATGGACGGCGGTGGGCTGATGTTCGATGCGGCAAAGATGGTGCTGACAGCACGCAGCGGCCAACCGCCCGATCCCACGCTGTGGCCAAGGATGCGTGCGCGCATGGATGGACGAGCGCCGCGCATCAGCGATGTCAGCAGCTTGATCTCGATCTACAAGTGCATCAAGGACGGCGCCTGCCCGCCCGACTATGTACAGCTGCGCGAACTGATGGAGTTGACGCTGGCACATCCGAATGTCGACGTCAGTCTCTACTCGGCGCATGCCGAACTTGTCTATCGCCACTTCGGCGACGTTGACGCTGCGCTCGCCTCCTATGCGCGCGCCGTAACGAAAATGCCAAGCAACCCCGCGGCGTATTTCAATCGCGCGGCACTTCTGCTTCAGCTTGGTCGCCTCGATGAAGCGCGTGCCGACCTGCGCGCACTGGAACGCCTGGATGCATTCGGCAGCCAAGCGCGCTTCATTGCGCCGCTGCGCGAGCGACTGATGCCAACCGGAGAGACCATTTCGTCGCCGCCGCGCTGAGCCATCAGTTTGTCCAAATGCCCACACTTCTTTTCGATCTTGGTCAGGCGCAAAAAGTACACGAACAGCCACGATAATCGAGCGCTGGATTGCAAAGCACCTGAGTGTTCCTCCAGCATGTTCTTGAGCGTGCTGCGGTCCGCGAGTCATTTCGTGACCTGTCCTCATGCGGCATCTGTAGTAGTGTTGGCCGCGAGGTGCCGCCGGGTTGGCTCGCAGGCCCCGATCCCAAGGATTTACCTGTGATGATCAATCCGCGCCTTTCGATCGTGATTCCTGCCAAGAATGAGGCCAAGGCCTTGCCGGAATTCCTGCCGAAGCTGCGCGCGCTGATGCCGGATGCTGAGATCATTGTGGTTGACGATGGGTCGACCGATGAGACGGCGTCGGTTGCCGAAGCGGCTGGCGTGCGCGTGCTGAAGTCTCCGTACTCGATGGGTAATGGGGCTGCAATAAAGCGAGGCGCGCGCGCAGCCGGGGGCGACGTACTGGTTTTCATGGATGCGGACGGCCAACACGATCCGGCGGACATTCCGCGCCTGCTGGCGAAGCTGGATGAGGGCTTCGACATGGTTGTCGGGGCCCGCGATCGAACGGGTCAGGCAAACGTCGGGCGTAGCCTCGCCAACAGGTTCTACAATCGAATCGCAAGTTGGATGACCGATTTTCAGGTATTGGATTTGACATCTGGATTCCGCGTTGCCAAAGCGCAACCATTCCGCCAGTTCTTGCATTTGCTGCCGAATGGTTTCAGCTATCCGACAACAATAACCATGGCGTTCCTGCGCAGCGCATACCCGGTGGCTTATGTACCGATAAATGTGGCACGACGCATTGGACGGAGTCACCTGAAACCTATTCGGGATGGGGTTCGCTTTCTGCTGATCATCTTCAAGATTGCAACCCTTTATTCGCCGCTCAAGCTATTCGTGCCGGCAGCATTCGCCTTCTGCCTCGCCGGGGTTTCTTACTATTTTTATACATACGCGATGACCGGGCGCCTCACCAATATGGGCACCTTGATGCTGACAGCGGCAGTGTTGGTATTTCTGATCGGCTTGGTGGCGGAGCAAATTACTGCAATGACCTACGGCGGCTCTCAGCGCGACTAAAGCCCCATGACACAGAACCCGGACGGCAATTACCAGGACAAGTACCATTCGCGCAATCCAATAGCGCGCTGGCTGGTCAATGGCTTCATGAATTCGTTTACCGATCTCGCCCTCTCAGCACCAGCGCGGGAGTCCGTCGAAATCGGTTGCGGGGAGGGTGTCTTGACCCGGCTGCTGGCCAGCAATGGCTTCCAGGTCCGCGGCTACGACATTTCCGAACGGGCAATCAGCGAGGCCCGGCGGATGACCGCGGAATCCGGATTTGCTCTGCAGTTCGAACAGGCACCCCTCGAGCAGGTGGCGCGGCATGTTCGCGCTCCACTGATCGTCTGCTGCGAAGTCCTCGAGCATCTGCCCGACCCGCACGCCGGCCTGACCCAACTCGCTGCAATGGCCGATCCATGGCTGCTGACAAGCGTGCCGCGCGAGCCCTTGTGGCGGGCGATGAACCTCTGCCGCGGCCACTACATTCGTGATCTGGGTAACACCCCAGGCCACTTGAATCACTGGTCATCCGCAGCGTTCCTGCGTTTCTTGCGCACACATTTCGAGATCGTTGCCCTGCGTCAGCCACTGCCCTGGACGATGGCCTTGTGCCGCAAAATCTAGGTCGAATGGCGCGCTGGGCCGGACTCTTTCTCGCGCTTCTGAGTTGCGTCTACTTGGCGAACGTCTACCGGAATGCGCTCAACGGTCCCGGATATGCTGCGCTGCGTTGGCCACCCCTCGATGCCTGGCTAGCCGCTTTGTCTGTTTGCACGCTGGCGATGGCAGTGGTCGCCAGTGGTTGGTACCTGATGATTCGAGCCAGCAGTGGTCAGGCCTCATTTCTCAGGGCGTTTGCTGCTTTCGGGCTTGCGCAACCGGCCAAGTATCTCCCGGGAAATGTGTGGCATTTTGCAACTCGACATTTGCTTGGTCGTGCCGACGGACATGCGCATGGATCGCTGGTCTTTGCCAGTGGGCTTGAAGCCGCGTCATTGATCGCCGCCGCACTGTCGCTGGTCGCGGTTCTGGGGCTACCGTCGTCGCCTGCGGACAAGCCATGGGTTGCCAGTATTCCGTTTCTGGCTGCGTCCCTTGGACTTCTGTTCGTTGCATTTGCTTCTGCAATCGTCCGTGGCGGTTCGCGCGCCGGATTCTGGTTGGCGCTGCACCTGCTGTGCGCGCTGAGTTACTTCGCCTGTTCTGCATTTGCCTTCTGGCTGCTGGGGGACGCTGGCGTGCGCTTGTTGCAGCCCCAGATCCTGCTGTCGGCGGTGGCCTTGTCGTGGGTCGGCGGATTCATCGTAATCGGCGCCCCCGGAGGCTTCGGCGTACGCGAAGCCCTGGTGCTGCAGCTATTGTCCGAAGGCAACTCGGATAGCGCACTACTGGCAACCGCATTGGCCTGGCGAGCCTGCACGATATTCGCTGATCTGGCGATATTTGCGATGGCCTGGCTATTGAGCCGACGGCTAGCGGACAGCAGTCGCGACTGAACGCAACGGCGATGGTAAGCGCTGATGTGCATGGCGGGGCGGCAGCCTGACCATGTCCGCCAGTGTTCCTTCAACGCGTCGAACGGCGCGCCCGGACTGTGCGAGACTTGCGATGCTTCGGCATTGGGCCACAGTGGACTGCGCTGCCGAAGTAGCTAGGTTCCATCTTCCGGTTTTCGCGTTCGGTGGCCGATGACTGCAATATTCGGAACCGTCCAATCGTTGATTTCGGTGACTTTGCTTTGATGTATTTGCAGGCGGATCGCCGGTGCAACAGGAACATTCGATGAATTCTGTCGCCGCCGCTGCCGGCCGCTGGCGCCCGGAAGTCGGCCCGCAGATCGGTTTCCTGCTGTTCTTCGCGATCGCGGTATTGTGGCTCACGGTGTCGGTGCAGCTGGTGCAGATCGATCTGTATGACGGCTACACGACGATCGTGAACAGTCAGTATTTTCTCGGCATATCCGAGAGCTACTCCTGGCAGCGCGGGCCGCTGCTCGGCCTGTTGCTGGTGCCTGCCGAGTGGCTGGCGCAACGACTCGATCTGCATCCGCTCGACGTGCGTCCGCACCATGCGCTGATGGCGCTCCTGCATGCGGTTTATCTGGCCGGCACATGGCAGCTCCTGCGCACGCATTTCGGGACCACCGCGATCACCTTGACGGCGTATCTGGCGGCGATTCCGACATTCGCTTTTTTCAGCTACGCCCCGTTCGTCAGCCACGACATCATTCCCGGGCTGATGGCGCTGCTGCTGGTGGTGCTGGCCTACCGCTTCATGCAAGCGCCGTCTGCAGGTCGCTGGTTCCTGCTGTTCGCGCTCGGTGCCTCGTTGGCGCTGCTCAAGCAAACCTATGCGCTGGTTTGGGTCGCGGTGCTTGCCGCGTACGTCGTGCAGTTCATTGCCGGCAGCCCTGGCCGGGCGCGTTCGCCGCGGCCACTGATGCTGCTCGCCGCAGCCGCGATCGCCAGCGGTGTTGTTTGCTGGCTGGCGTACGCGACACTGATGGCCGAGCGATTTCCGCACACCCCGTTCCTGCTGCGGCCACTGGAGATCGTGCATGCGGTGTCGCTGCTGTACCTGAACGAGGGCGAGCCGAGGGATGTGTTCTATCAAGCGATCTACTTGCGGAACCTCTCGGCCTACGGTTTGGCGGCAGTACCGCTGGTGCTCCCGGGACTGGCCATGTCGCTGGTCCAGCGCGGGACACTGCTGCAAGCGGTCGCGATCGTCTGGTTGCTGCTGTTGATACTGATGCAGCTGACGCCGTTCAAGGAAGTTCGCTATCTGATCTTCCTTGCACCGTTGACGTCAGTGCTGCTGATTCCGGTGTTGCAACGCCTGTGGGCGCTCCGCGCAGCCTATCGCTTCGGCGTGGTGGGCCTGCTGATCCTGAACGCGGCGTACGTGACTCCGGAAGCCGCACGGGTGCGCCATCCTTTTTACCAGGTCGGCGTGTCGAACTTCCTGGCGCCGATCAGTGCCGATGCAACAGCGTCGGGCACGATCTACTACGAACGCTATCTGAGCTTCGTGTCGCCAGAGAAATCAGCTTTTTTCGGCGATCGCTATCACCGGATCACGCACTTTGACGCCGAGCTGATCGGCGCACTCTTCGGCATTCCCGCGGCGCGCTTTCGAAGATTGGACAGTTCGCAGTTGCCTGCTGCCGTGGTCGAAGCAGGGGCGCAGGACGTGTTTTTGCTGGCAACCAGCATCGCCGCGCGGGTACGACCTTATCTTCCCGGTAACACTACCGGTATTGATCCCGGATTCCTCCAATCGATCTCGCGACCGGAGAACGTCGCGCTGATTCGCGACGGCAGGAGCTTGACGGTGGCCGGCAGTTCGGCGGCGCCGATCCTGATGGTGGCTGGGGAAGACTCGCAGTCCAGTCCTGTGCTGGTCCGCGACGGAGACGACATCGCTGGATTGGACGTCGCTTCCTCAACCATCGATGAAACCCCACGAATCAAGGGGCTGAGGTTGCACGCGCTGTGCACCCTGGCCGGCTGCCAGAGCTTTGATTCCGCCGCCGACTAGCACCCCGTTCCTCTCAATGCAGCCAGCATCGAGCGCTGTCCGGGACGCAAATCCTCTGCCGGCTTGGCCACCAATTCGGCAATACCGACCACCGGGTCGGCCGGGTCGGCCGGTGCGTGACCAAGTGCGAACAGGGCGTTTCGGGAGAGTTCGCCGACCAGCTTTGACTTCCGCAGATTGCGCCAGATCTGCTCCGCATCCGCGTTGCGACAAAGTCCTGAGAGGAAGAAGCCCGCATTGTATGCGGCGCGATCCGAGCTGTTGCTGCCCTTGGCACAGAAACTGAGCGACTCCTCCAGCCAAGCCCGCGGCGGCAGGGCGTCGGTCGGGCTTTGCTCCCAGGCGTACACACGCGCCGAGCACACCAGGGCGATGGCAACGGTGCGCCCTGGGGCACGCTCGATCACCTTGCGCGCCCAGTCCTCTGCTTCTTGCCATTTGCCGGCTGCCAGCGATGCACTGGCGACCAGCGCCCAGTCTTCGGTAACAGTACCTTGGCGTAGCGAATCGGCGACGGGAACTGCTGCGGTGAGTCCCACGGCGACGGCGCTCATGATGCCGGCGAATACCCTGACTGGCGGGCCGCCTGGCGATGCGCGCCAGTGAGCGGCGAGCATCGCCCAGCCGCCCGCCAGTACGCACAGCCAGCCGGCCATCGGAACGCGAAAGCGCGCGCTGACGAAGTACAGCAACAGGCCGCAGGCGTAGGCGCCTGCCAGCAGCACCAGCATGCTGCGCGCCTGCGGGCGCAGCGGCAGCCACAGGGCGCCGAGTCCCAGCGCGAGCAGCACCGCCCATCCCAGCGGATTCCAGCGCAACCAGGGCGCGCGGTCCTTGTGAAACCAGTAGGTCTTGTTGTTGTACTGCTCGTAGTTGTTGACCAGGTACCAGGTCTTGCTGGCCATCAGCATGAGCCAGGCACCCGGATCGGTCTTCAGGTAGACGACAGAGCGATCGCGCCAATAGGCCTGGAAATCGTCGATGTCGATCCCCTCGGCGCAAGGGCGGTCGCGGCAGTAGAGGATTTCGGCTTCCGCGCGCGCCGGATTGCTGCCGGGGACCAGGTCCGGGATCTGGATGGTGTGCTGGTAGTACAGACCGCTGACGCCGGGGCCGTTGGCGTCCCAGATCGCGTGGCTGCCCTGCCAGGGCAGCAGCCGGAATTCATCGCCGATGGCCTTGTTGACCAGACCCATGGCCCCGAGTACCAGTGCGCATCCAAGGATGCTGCCGACGAGTAGGCGAAGTTGCCGGCGGTCGCGCCAGGCCAGCAGCGCGAACCACAGCAGTAGTGCCGGCAGGCACACCAGGAAATTGGGGCGCGCCAATGCCGCCAGCGCCAGCAGCGCGCCGGCGGCGACTGCGGCCATCCAGGAGCTGCGATCTGCGGCCAGCCACGCCGCGAGGGTCGCGCCCAGCGCCAGCGTGGTTCCGAGCGAGATGTCGAGCGGGTCACCGGCGAAATGCAGTGCCACCGGATAGAGTGCGTACAACGCGCCCGCCAGCAGCCCCGCGCGCACGTCGTCCCACACGCGCCGCGCCAGTTCGAACACCAGTATTGCCGAACCCACGTGTACGATCAGATTGAGCAGCCGGGCCGCGTCCGGCAGGAAGCCCTCGGGGACACCGAGGCCGATGAACAGCGCGATCAGCGCGGGATACAACGGCGCGCGATAGAACGGCTCGGCGGGAAGCGTACCGCCGGCAATGGCCTTCGCCATTTCCAGAATCTCGCGGCCATCGAGCACCGGGAAACCGCCCAGCGGCGTGGTCCCGTACCAGGCCAGGTGCGCCGCGCCATAAAGCAGCGCCAGCGCGGTGACGGCCAGGCGCGCGGTGCGGTTGTCGATGGCTGCAGACACCAGTGGCCCTCGGATCGGATGGCTCGAACGATCGCGTCGGTGCGCGACCTGTGGCGACGATAGCAGGGTCAACCGCGCGGCATACTTGCTCGCGGGCTAGGTCGGAATCGCAGGGCGCCGCGGCTTGGCCAGCTCAGCAGGCAAACGCCTAGATCAGGCCACACCCCACCAGCGCAACCAACCCAACGGATGATGGGCGCGGGCGATGCCGAACATGGTGAGATACACCAGCAGCGCCGCCAGGTAGCAGGCGGCGCGCATCCGCGCCGTTCGCGCGCGCTTGAGCGCGAAGCTGCCGAGTACGATGTAGACCAGTAGCAGGGCGATCTTGAGGGTCAGCCAGTCGTGGCTGAGCGGGTACATGTGCACGATCGACATCAGCACGAACGCCGCGCCGAGCAGCGCAGTGTCGATGGCGTAACTCGAGTAGCGCAGCAGCGGATGCCCGGCAACCGACTTTCCGGCCAGCGCCAACGCGCCGCGCAGGGCAAACAGGCTGCCGCTGGCCAGCACCAGGCCAATATGGGCGGATTTGATGGCGGGGTAATATTCGATCATGGCCGCTGGAGCGGGGCTTGCTTCGATGCGGTCACTTGATCGGTGGCGAGTTCGAGCGCGAGTCGGTCGAAAAGGGGTAGAGCGTCCGGACAAGGTCCGGACCCACCACAGCAGGCATCCTGCCGCGTGTGGTCTTCTCCACTCTTGTCGTGCTCGGCCATCGGCTGCTGAGGACGGATCGGATTCGGCATGCATGCTGCGGGGTGAGGTCGACCCGCGCCAATGACCTGCATCAATGCCAATGCGTTCAAGACTTGGAATTGGCGTCGAACTGCAGTTGGGTTCAAGCGTTCAGCTGCGGGCAAAGGGGCACCTGATTCTCCTTGGCCCAGTGCGGACGCGGCTGTGCGATGATCGATAGCACTCGCTTTTGGACGCCAGCCTGTGGGTGTGGCGCGTACGGATGTTGCCTGACGCAGCATCAAGGGACTCGATAAGCGGTCAACAAAGGTTTCCGGGATCATGGTCGCCAGCCCGCATGCATCCAAAAATGCGTCGCCCATCAACGCGTCCGAGGCGAAGTGGGTGGGGCGTGCTTTTGCGCTGATGGCGACAGTGGTCGGCGCCTGGCTGGTGTGGTCGCTGTTCGTCGTCGGCGTCGAGTTCGACGATGGCTACGCCACCATCATCAACAGCCAGTATTTCCTGGGCATCTCCGGCGACTACATCTGGTCGCGCGCCCCGATGCTTGCGTGGTTGCTGATGCCCGCGGAATGGGCCGCCACCGCGCGCGGCCTGCATCCGCTGGACGTCCGTCCGCATCACCTGCTGATGGCGACCATCCACTTTGGCTATTTCTGGGTCGTCTGGCGGCTCTTGCGACATCGCTTCGGTGCAAGTCTCCCGGTCCTGATCGCTTTCGCCGCGGCGATTCCGACCGTGGTCTTTTTCAGCTACGCCGCATTCATCAGCAGCGACCTGTTTCCCGGATTGATCGCCCTGACAATGCTGTTGCTGGCGGATCGGTACGCGACCCAGAGAACGCTGGGAACGTGGCTGGTTCTGGTGGCATTGGGTGCTGCGGCGGCACTGGTCAAGCACATGTATGGGGCAATCTGGTTCGCCATTCTGGTCGCCTATGCGTGCCTGACAGCCGTGGGCCCGAAACGCGACTGGATGCTGCCGATCCAGTTGGCCGCGGGCGCCGCCGTCAGCGCGGTGATCTTCTGGATCGCCTTTGCACTCGTGCTGGCCAACAGTTTTCCCGATGCGGGGCTGCTGATGCGGCCCCTGCAGGAGATGCGTGCAGTGGTCGCCGTATTTGCGGAGGCGGGCCCGATCTCCTCGACCTTCTACCAATGGGTCTACCTCAAGAACCTGTCGAACTACGGCATTCTGGCGATGGCGTTGGTGTTGCCGGGGATCGTTGTCGGCTGGCGCAGCGGTGATCAACTGCAGCGCAGCATTGCGATCGCGTGGATCGTGTTGTTCACGGTCATGCACGCGGTAAATTTCAAAGAGGTACGCTATCTCGCTTATCTGGCACCCTTGAGCGCGTTTCTGATCGTTCCGGTGGTCGCCCTGTTGCTACGCTGGCGTCGTTTGTACGCGCTACCAATGGCCGCGGTGCTCGCGATTGACTTCGGATTCTCTGCGCGCGAGGCGGTACGACTTGCATCACCGTTCTACCGGAATCAAGTGCAGGAATTCCTGACGACGTTACCGCTGGCCTCCGAGCTCAAAGGGCCGATCATCACCACCCGTTATCTGAGTTTTGTATCGCCGGACCAGTTTGCGTTTTTCGGTGACCGCTATCACCGCATCATCAATCTCAATCACGAACAGATTCGCCTGCTGTATGGCTATCCCGAGGACATGGTTCACCCATTCCCGAACGTCAGGGCGTTGACCACCGGCGCCGTCACGCCAGGCAGCACCCTTCTCTACGTCAACGACGTGGCCGCGCGCGTCCCGCCCATCCGGGAGGACAACCGAACATCTTTGCAGGAACACTTCGTCCAACTCATCGCGGTGGCCGAGACGCTCAACCTGCGCCTGGATGGCGATCACTACCGATGGGGCGCGACGTCGAAGCAGCCGCTCCTGCTACTCCGCGCCGACGGCGTCGATGCAGAACCGCTCACCGCATTCGATCGATTTCCAGCGGCCAAAACCATTGCCCTTCAAGGACTCGCAGTGGCACCAGAGCAACTTAGCGTGCTTGCCTTCAGAATTCATGCGATCTGCGATTTATCCGGATGCCGCCGCTTCTGAGCGAATCAGAGGGCTGAAGTTGCCCGCGCTCTGCACCCTGTCCGGCTGCGAGAGCTTCGATTCGAGCAGCGTGTAGCCAGCGTGCGACATCCAGCCGGGTCGCTACCAGCGCCCGCTCGGGAAGTAATGCGCCTTGAAGCGCGCCAGTCCGTCCTTAACGCCGGCGGGAAGCCGCCTGACCAAATGCTTGCGCCACTGGAACAAGGTCGGCGAGATGTCCGCGAGTGGCCGCTCCGCGGGCACCCGGGTTGCCCGGATCGATTCGGGCAGGCGCGCCGCGGCTGCTTCGTGCACGTACAGGAAAATGTTGTAGCGGTACCAGAACGAGATCGAGGGTTCGCCGGCGATTTGTGGTCGGATCCAGTCGTGCGCGTGGTATCCGTGCACGGCAAACAGTGATCGCCAGTAGTCGTAGGGCTGCTCGTTGACGTGGAACTCACCGCCCTGGCCGGGGGGCGCTGCCGAGAACAGGACGATGCCGCGGCTGTGCCGGACCAGATTTTCGACGAACACACCGGCGTGCTCGGCCGCGATGTGCTCGGCGACCTCGAGCGACTGCACCAGATCGAAGCGGCGCGACAAATCGAGCGAATGGGCCAGATTCCACGCCTGGAATTGCGCCGCCGGAATCACCAGTTGCGCGCGATCGACATAGTCGCCATCGACGCCCTGGATTTCGCTGGCGCCAAGCTCGGACCAGACATCCAGCCAGGTGCCCCGGGCGCAGCCGATGTCGAGCACGCTGCGGACCGGGAGCGTGCCGGCGATCAGTCCGGCGATGCGCTGCGCCGCTGCGCGCGACGAGCGGTCGGCGTAGCTCATGAATCGGGCATCGTAGGCGTGGCTCATGCGTTTGGCCCCGTACCCTTGGCGGCGTCATCACGGCGGCGTCCGCCGAACTTCCAGGAGTTGCCGTTGCGCATGATCACGTAGGTACTCGCCGGGTCGACATCCGGGTTCGCAGCCAGCCAGGTTTCGACATCAGTTCGCGAAAGGTAGGTGGTCTGCGGCGTCACCAGCTGGTCGAAGGCGACGTGACGGAAGAAGCCGAAGCCGCGTTCGGCGATCCACAGCGAATACTCGCGCAGTGGCGCCTGCGACAGCCAGTCCGCGGCGCGCGGCCCGAGCCAGCGGTGCAGCAGGCGCAGGGTCTTGGCATACAGAAAGTACGGTACTACCAGGGGCGTCGCCAGCAGGTACTTGGTCACCCACCAAGGCAGCTTCGACGCCACCTTGCGGATTGGCTCCACCAGCGCGATGACCACGCCATTGCCTTCGCGCGCGTAGACCCAGCAATGGAATCGACCGCCGGGACTGGTGTTGCGAACGACCGAGGTGAAGCCCTGGACCGGGTCCTTCAGGTGATGCAACACGCCGATGCAATAGACCACGTCGAAGCCGTTGCCGGCGTACTCGACCAGATCCGCCTGGACGATGTCGACGAAGGGGAATGCGGCGCTGTTCCGGTGCGCCGTTTCCACCGATGCGCCGAGGTCGACGCCGACCAGTCGCGCCGGTCGCCATTGCGCGCAGTGGACCAGCAGGCTGGCGTTGCCGCAACCGAGTTCCAGGACTTGCCGGCCGGTACAATCGGCAGCCGTCAACGGCGCCATCCAGTCCTCGAACTGCGCGCGGGTGTACACCGATCCCGGCGGGAGGTTGTTCCAGGAACTGGCGAAAGCCTGGGCGGTGGCCTGGTCCGGGCTGTTCATTCGGCGCGTTCTCCAGAAAACGAATCGAGGACCAGCTGGCTCCACAAGTACAGACGGTGGTCGGCCTTGCCGGCGCGGTGTTCAGCCAGTTGCATACGCCAGAACGCGCCGCCGCCGGCGCCGGCCGGCACCAGGCCTTGTTCGAACCAGCGGCCGGTGGGCACGGCAAAACCCTGCTTGGGCCGGGCGACGATGGGCTCGGGCAGCAATGTGCGGGTGGCCTGCCGGAGCAGCCACTTGCCGACGCCGCCGCGAAGCTTGAGGTCGGAAGGCAGTGTGCGCAGGAAATCGACCAGCTCGATGTCGAGGAACGGTGCGCGGACTTCGAGCGAGTTCATCATGCTGGCGCGGTCGACCTTGGTCAGGATGTCGTCCTGCAGGTAGAGATCGACGTAGAAGCAGATGCTGCGATCGACGTCGTCGGCATCGGTGCTGCGCTCCCAGGCGGCGATCGCCTCGCTGTACAGATCCTCGGCGTCGACCGGCTCGTCGAACAGCTGCTGCAACTCGCCCGGGGTCAGCGGTGACATCCACAAGGGCAGCCACATCCGCGGGGCGTCGCCGACCCCTCGCAGTGTCCGCTTCAGCCGGAAGTCGAGGCTCATGTAGCGGTGCGACACCGGCAATCTGGAGATGGCGGCGACGATGCCGCGGTGCAGCGGGCGCGGAACCGCTCGCTGGTAAAGGCGCGCATAGCGCAACGCGCGGAACGGGTCGTAGCCGGCCAGCAATTCGTCGGCGCCATCGCCGCCGAGCGCCACCGTGACCTGGCGACGTGCGTGCCGGCACAGCAAAAACGTCGGCAGCAGCGAGGCATCCGCCATTGGCTCATCAAGACGGCTCAGGATGTCGTCGAGGTGATCGCGCAGATGCGCCACCGTGCATTCTTCGACCTGATGCGAGGCGCCGATATGGCGGGCGACGGCGCGCGCGTGGTGCGATTCGTCGAAACTGTCGTCGGCGAATGCGATCGAAAAGGTCTTAAGCCGTTCGGCGCCGGCATGGCGCATCGCCAGCGCCGCGATCGTCGACGAATCGATGCCGCCGCTGAGGAAGGCGCCGACCGGTACGTCGGCGACCAGGCGCCGGGCAACGGCCGCATCCAGGCGGGCGATCAGCTCGTCGCCGACCTCCGCGACGGTACGCGATCCCAAAGCGGCGCCAGGGATCGGCTCGTAGCGCCAGTAACGGTCGATCCGCAGTCTGCCGTTGTCCAGTTGCAGCGTAAGCGTGTGTCCCGCGGGCAGCTTGTGGACGTCCTTGAGCAGCGTATGCGGGGCCGGAATGAAGCCGTAGCCGAAGTACTTCTTGAGTGCGATTTCGCTGCGCTGCGTTGGCGTCGCCGGGTGCAGGCGCAGCGCCGACAGCTCGGATGCGAATACGAAATCGGTCTTGCCGGCGTGGTAGTAGAGCGGCTTCTTGCCGAAACGGTCGCGCGACAGGACCAGTTGCCGCCGCGACCGATCGTGCAGGGCCAGTGCCCACATGCCGTTCAGGCGCTCGAACAGCGCGTGGCCCCAACGGCGCCAGCCGTGCAGCAGGACCTCGGTGTCGGAATGGTCGGTCGCAAACCGGGCACCATCGCGCTGCAGTTCCTCGCGCAGTTCGCGGAAGTTGTAGATCTCGCCGTTGAAGACGATGGCGATCGAGTCGTCGGCCAGACGCATTGGCTGGAAACCGCCGGCGAGATCGAGGACCGCCAGGCGCCGGTGCGCCAGATGCACCCGGTCGGGTCCGTCGACGAGCAGGCCCTCGCCATCCGGCCCGCGATGCGCCAGTCGGTCCGCCATCGCTTTCAGCGCGACCGGATTGGCGGCGCCGACGAATCCGGCGATGCCGCACATCTCAGCTCGATTCCTTGCGGCGCACGATTCGGCCGATGCGGTAGACCGGCTTGGCCTGCGACTCGTGGTAGACGCGATTGAGCATCTCGGCCAAGAGGCCCATCAGGATGCTCAAGATGCCGGTCACGGCGAAAAAGATGCTGAGCAGCGGCAGCGGCGTCTGGATCAGCGAGGTGGCGGCGAAGTACTTGAGCGCCAGCGCCCAGACGCCGGCGCCGAATGAGAGCAGCAGTGCGAACAGCCCGAAGCCGCCGAACAGATAGATCGGCTTGCTCGCATAGCGGAACAGGAACTTGACGACGATCAGATCGAGGATCACCTTGACCACGCGTTCGAGGCCGTACTTGGATTCCCCGTGCAGGCGCGGGTGGTGCAGCACCGGGACCTCGGTCACCCGCGCGCCGTTCCAGCTTGCGTAGATCGGCACGAAACGATGCATCTCGCCGTACAGTTTGACGCCGTCGAGCACGCTGCGCCGGTAGGCCTTCAGCGAGCAACCATAGTCGTGCAGGTGCACGCCGGAGACGCGCGAAATCAGCGTGTTGGCGACACGGCTGGTGAAGTTGCGCTTGATCGGGTGGTCCTTGCGGTCCTTGCGCCACCCGGAAACCACGTCATAACCCTCGTCGAGCTTGGCCAGCAGCTTGCCGATATCGGCCGGATCGTTCTGCAGATCGCCGTCCATCGGCACGATGACATCGCCACGGGCGACATCGAGGCCAGCCATCAGCGCAGCCGTCTGCCCGCAGTTGCGGCTCAGGTGGATCACGGTGACATGGGGATCAGCGGCGGCGATTTCGTCGAGTCGCTCCGCCGAACCATCGGTGCTGCCGTCGTCGACCAGCACCAGTTCCCAGCTGCGTCCCAGCGCAGCGAGGGCCGCAACCGTGCGCTCATGCAGCGGCCGAAGGTTGTCGAGCTCGTTGTAAACCGGGATCGTGACCGTCAGGTCGATGCGGGTATCGCCAGGATCGATCATTGCATTCTCGGGGGACTGCGCGGCTTACTTGGAACAGTGCCGCAGTTTACCGATTCTCCGGCGAGCGCAGACGACTGCGCGACGAGGTCGTGGCGCTGCGAGTGCGGGACACCAGGTCGAATGCCGTGGCTGACGGTCGCGACGTGCACGTCGCTCCTACAGAAGCACGCTGGGCGATGAGGGGGACATCCTTGGGGCGGGTGTCGCGACGTGCACGTCGCTCCTACAGAGCGCGCTGGGCGATGCGGGGGACGTCGTCGAGGCAGGTGTCGCGACGGGTCGAAGGGCTTGCTCTGCTGGTCCGGCGGGTCCTGAATCGGGTCTGAGAGCGGGACGCGTGGTGCTGCCCGTTGAGCATGGGCGTCGCGCATCATTGAGTGATGAGCGATTACTGCGCCCAATGTGATTTTGTCATCGAACTGGCGCGGCGCCTGCACCAGGGCGGTTCGACGGCGCCACGTCTGGAAGATGTGATCAATGCGGTGAGCCGCAAGCTGGGGCTGGATACGCATATCTGGTCGAGCCCCACGGCGATCATCGCCACGGTGCGACCGCTCGGTGGCGACGGCGACCGCCAGTCGATCACCCGCGTGTTGCGCCTGGAACCGGGCGACATTCATTTGCGCCGACTGTGGCGCATCGATGACATCGCCGGTCGCGTGGTCCGCGGCGAGCTGACCGCAACCGCCGGCATGGCGGCACTGGAGCAGGCTGCGCAGCCCGATCCGATCCGGCGCCAGTGGCTGGAGACGGTGTTTGGCTACCTGCTGGCGTCGGCCGGAGTGGCCGGCCTGCTGCACGGCAGTCCGGCCGACATCGGCAGTGCTGCGCTGATGGGATTGATGCTCGGCGTAATGGCGCAGCTGACGCCGTCGATGCCGCGACTGGCGGCTACCTTCGAGGCACTCGCGGCGTTTCTGGTGGCGCTGCTGACGGCGTGGATCGCGGCGACGCTGCTGCCAATCTCGCCGCGGACGGTGCTGATTGCCGGCGTGATCGTGCTGCTGCCGGGCCTTACGCTGACCACCGCCGCGACCGAGGTCGCGTCGCAGCACCTGGTGTCGGGTACCGCGCGTTTTGCCGGTGCCATCGCCGTGCTGCTCAAGCTCGCTTTCGGCGCGCTGGTCGGCACCAAGCTGGCACAGGCACTGGGCATGCAACCGATGCCGGCGATGGATTCGATTGAGCCACTGTGGATGCAGATCGCGTCGTTGCTGGTGTCGGCGGCGGCCTTTGCATTGCTGTTCAAGGCGCGCATTCGCGACTGGTGGGTGGTGTACCTGGGGGCAGCGGTCGGTTACGCCAGTTCCAGGCTGGCCATTCCGGCGCTGGGTCCGGAACTCGGTCTGTTCGTCGCCGCGTTCCTCGTGACCATCCTCAGCAACATCTACGCGCGCTGGGCCAATCGCCCCGGCGCCACGTTCCGGCTGCCGGGACTGATCCTGCTGGTCCCGGGCTCGGTCGGCTTCAAGAGTCTCACCTTCGTGTTCGAAAAGGACGTTTTCCTCGGCCTCGACACCGCCTTCAGCATGGTCACGATGATCGCGGCGCTGGTCGCGGGACTGCTGCTCGGCAACAGCGTGGTGCCGGCGCGGCAGGGGATGTGAGTCCTGGTCGCCCCGTTCGGTACACTTATTCGCGCATCGAACAAGATCAAAACGGGGCAGGGGGCAGGAGGTCGAGACCGCGTCACGGTCGGACCGTGCGGCGAGGTTGGGC
>JAIMJQ010000003.1:39024-40586 GCA_020693165.1 Xanthomonas sp.
CTCTTAGGTTTCTTATAAATCAGTCGTTTACGGTATGTTCGGTGAGCAGTGCTGGTAACTATTCGGTGGACCCGTTGCGTATTGCCAGTCCCACGCGGATGCGCGGACCTCGGCCCGATCCCCCGCAAGAACCGTTCGTCCTGAGCGTTTCCCGCGAGCCCTGCGAGCGGGAAACAGTCGAAGGACGCCCGCCGCACACCCGCTCGGCTTGCGCTTCGCGAAAGCTCAAAGCAGCGCCAATGGCGCCAAGTGCGCTGGATGCATCGAACTCGGCACGCCCGCGTCCTTCGACTGTTTCCCCCAAAAAGCACGGGGGAAACGCTCAGGACGAACGGTTTCGTGATTGGTTTGCCGAATAGTTACCAGTGCTGGTTGTTGGTGTTGGAGTAAGGCACGGGGGTCGGGTTTCCCGATCCTATCCGCCACGCCGCAACTTCGCGCGCATCGCCTCGACGCTGAAGCTGGCGATATCGCCTTGCGGGCCGCGCAGCGGTGCCCCGGCGGCCGGCGCCTGCGCCTGGCCGAAGATCACTTCGTAGCTGGCCGGCAGACGACCGTCGCGGCGTTGCGCCTCGTAGGCGGCGAGCATCCGCGCATAGGCCTGCCTGCCGGTCAGGCCGCGCGCGCGCTCGGCGGCAGCGTTGCCGGCACCGATGGTCTTCAGCTCGCGCATCAAGGTGCGCGCATCGGCGTAGGTCAGCGCGTAGCGCTCGACATCGAACATCGGGTCGACGAATCCCTGCGCCAGCACCGCGTCGCCGACGTCGTGCATGTCGAGGAACACGTGCACATGGGCGCGCTGGTCGGCCGCGCCCCAGGCCGCGCGCAACTCCTTCAGCGTGTCCGGACCGAAGCTGGTGAACAGCAGCCAGCCGCCCGGTTTGAGCACGCGGCGGAACTCATGGAGCGCCGACTTGAGATCGCCGCACCACTGCAGGCACAGATTGGAAACGACGAGGTCGATTGAAGCGTCGGCAATCGGCAGCGCCTGGGCATCACCGGCGACACGCCGGAACGGTCGCCACCAACCGGCGTGACGGCGCGCTTCGCGCAACATTCCCGGCGACAGATCAAGGGCGATGACCTCGGCCTTGGGATAGCGCTTCTTGACCAGTCCGGTCAGCCGGCCGGTGCCAGCGCCAACATCCAGCACCCGCGCCGGCTCGCCTTGCACCACCTGCAACCGCTCCAGCAACAGGTCGCCGACCTGGCGCTGCAGCACCGCGGTCTGCTCGTAGTCCGCGGCGGCGCGGGTGAAGGCGCGTTGGATGCGTTGGCGGTCGAGGGGCATGCCTGGGTGGGGACATCAGGGATTCGGGCAGAGAAGGCTAGCAGGTACCGACATTGGCGGGCCGAGACTTGTCCATGGCACTGGTGGGTCGCGCCTTGTCTGTTGCTCTGGTGGGTCCAGACTTGTCTGGACGCTCTTGGCATCGGGACTGGAAAAGCGTCCAGACAAGTCTGGACCCACAAGAGCTGAAAAGCGTCCAGACAAGTCTGGACCCACAAGAGCTGAAAAGCGTCCAGACAAGTCTGGACCCACAAGAGCTGAAAAGCGTCCA
>JAIMJQ010000003.1:40617-66412 GCA_020693165.1 Xanthomonas sp.
CAAGTCTGGACCCACAAGAGCTGAAAAGCGTCCAGACAAGTCTGAACCCACAAGAGCTGAAAAGCGTCCAGACAAGTCTGGACCCACAAGAGCTGAAAAGCGTCCAGACAAGTCTGAACCCACAAGAGCTGAAAAGCGTCCAGACAAGTCTGGACCCACAAGAGCTTGCCCGATGCAGGCGTTCCGCGCCCCGTGCCCCGCATATACCCAACCGGCATAAGCTCAGGTCGCGCGGTCATTTCTACAGACGTCTATACGTCCATAGGCTGAAGCTGACGATGTTTGCAGGCGCGGCGCATGACTCTCTACCCGATATTTGCAGACCTGAGCGGCCGCCGTGTACTGGTGATCGGCGCTGGCGAAGTGGCCGAGCGCAAGATCGGCATGCTGTTGCGTGCCGGCGCCGTGGTCGACGTAGTGGCCACGCGCCTCACCGATGCGCTGCGCGCGCGCAAGCAGCGCGGCGAGCTCGGTCATCGCGCGCTGCAGTTCACGCCGCAGCAGCTCGACGACGTCTGGCTGGTGGTCGCGGCGACCGACGACGCGGCGCTGAACCAGCGCGTCGCCGCGGCTGCCGCGTTGCGCCAGAAGTGGGTCAATGTGGTCGACGATGCGGCGCTGTCGACCTTCCAGGTGCCGGCGATCATCGACCGCTCGCCGCTGCTGATCGCGGTGTCCTCGGGCGGCAGCGCGCCGATGCTGGCGCGGCTGGTGCGCGAGCGGCTGGAGCGCGCGCTGGCGCCGTCGCTCGGCACGCTCGCCGGCCTGCTCGACCGCTGGCGCAAACGTATCCGCGCCGCGCGACCCGATCTGGCGCAGCGGCGCCGCTACTACGACGAACTGCTGCACGGCGGCGTTCCGGCACTGGTCGATGCCGGTCAGCTCGGCGCCGCCGAGCACGAGCTGGCGCGCACGCTGGCCGCACCCAATCCGGCGCGCCGCGGCCGCGTCGTGCTGGTCGGCGCCGGTCCCGGTGCGGCCGGATTGCTGACGCTGGATGCGCTGCGCGCGCTGCAGCAGGCCGACATCATCCTGCACGATCGCCTGGTCAGCGCCGAGGTGCTGGAACTGGCGCGTCGCGACGCGCAGCGCATCGAGGTCGGCAAGAGCGGCCGCGGCCCGAGCACCGATCAGGCCGAGATCCAGCGCCTGCTGATCGAACATGCGCGCGCCGGCCACGTCGTGGTGCGCCTGAAGGGCGGCGATCCGTTCGTGTTCGGCCGTGGCGGCGAGGAGCTGGAAGCGCTGCGCGACGCCGGCATCGACTACGCGGTGGTGCCCGGCATCACCGCCGCCGTCGCCTGCGCCGCCTACGCCGGCATTCCGCTGACCCATCGCGATCACGCGCAGTCGCTGCGCCTGGTCACCGCGCACTGCGCGCGCTCGACCGACACACTCGACTGGCAGGCGCTGGCGCAGGAACGGCAGACGCTCGCCGTGTACATGGGCGGCGCCCAGTTCGAGGTGCTGCGCGAGAAACTGATTGCCCATGGCCGCGCCGCCGACACCCCGGTGGCGCTGGTCGAAAACGGCTCGCGCGCCAACCAGCGCGTGATCGTCGGTACCCTGGGCGAGCTGCCGGAACTGGCGCGCGCGCACCAGGTGCAATCGCCGACGCTGCTGTACATCGGCGAAGTTGCGGCGCTGGCGACGACACTCGGGTGGTTCGGCGCGGCGGCGGAGGTTGGCGTGCCGACGGTGATTGCGCGCGCGGCCTGAAGAGCAATTGTCCTTTGCGGACAAGCATGCAGCTCCCGGGTTTACCGCGAGAGCCGACCAATCGTGCGTCTGACCGCAATCAAGCGCGCGCAGGCCGCTCCGGCTTAGACTTGCGCCCATGGATACCCGATTCGATGCCGAACTGATTCGCCGCTACGACCGCCCCGGGCCGCGCTATACCTCGTACCCGACGGCGCCGCAGTTCCATGCCGGTTTCACCGCCGCCGACTATGCCGCCGAAGCGCGGCGCAGCAATGCCAGCGGGCGACCGCTGTCGCTGTACCTGCATGTGCCGTACTGCCGGTCGAGCTGCTACTACTGCGGCTGCAACCGCATCATCACGCGCAATCGCGAGCGCGGACGCGCTTATCTCGATCGCCTGCTGGTAGAGATCGGGCTGCAGGCCGAGTTGTCCGATCGCCATCGACCGGTCAACCAGTTGCACTTCGGCGGCGGCACGCCGACCTTCTATACGCCGGACGAACTCGGCGAGATCTTCGCAGCGCTGAACGCCGGCTTCGGCATGCAGCGCGGCGGCAACCGCGACTACGGCATCGAAATCGACCCGCGCACCGCCGATCCGGCCGCGCTGCGCGCACTGGTCGACCTCGGCATCAATCGCATCAGCCTCGGGGTGCAGGATTTCGACCCGACCGTGCAGCAGGCGGTCAATCGCATCCAGTCGGTCGAGGAGACCGAGCGCCTGGTGATCGAGGCGCGCAGCGTCGGTATCCGCTCGATCAATTTCGATCTGATCTACGGCCTGCCGCACCAGCACGTCGAAAGCTTCGACCGCACTCTGGACACCGTGCTGACCTTGCGGCCCGACCGCATCGCCGCCTACTCCTACGCGCACCTGCCGGAACTGTTCAAGTCGCAGGGCGTGATGGACGCGGCGACCATGCCCAGCGCCGACACCAAGATGGCGTTGCTGGAACTGACCATCGAACGCCTGACCGGCGCCGGCTACGTGCACATCGGCATGGATCATTTTGCGTTGCCCGATGACGAACTGGCGCGGGCGCAGATCGACGGCAGCCTGCAGCGCAATTTCCAGGGCTACACCACGCACGGCGGCTGCGACCTCGTCGCCTTCGGCATGAGCTCGATCGGCCAGGTCGGCGAGATCTACGCGCAGAACGAAAAGCACGAGATTCCCTACCTGCATGCGATCGACGAACGCCGCCTGCCGATCATGCGCGGCCTCGCCACCGACGCCGACGACCGCCTGCGGCGCGAGGTGATCGGCGAGATCATGTGTTTCGGGCGCATCGACTACGGCGCGTTCGGCGCACGCCACGGCATCGATTTCAGGGATTACTTCGCGGCGTCGCTGGAACGACTGGCGCAGCCCGAGCGCGATGGGCTGGTCGAACTGACTGAGTCCGCGCTGACGATCACGCCAGCCGGCGCCATGCTGCTGCGCATCGTGGCAATGGCCTTCGACGCCTATCTGAGCGGCGACAAACAGGCGGTCGCGGCGCCGGCCAGGTTTTCGCAGGTGGTGTAGTGCGGCTTTTTGTGGGTCCAGACTTGTCTGGGCGCTCTTCGCGCGCCCGGAGCGCGAAACTGATAATTTGCAGCATCTCCTGCTACCCGGATGCTTCCCGATGAAACCTGTTTCGATCGCCATCATCCTGACACTGCTGGCCACCAGCGCCTGCACCTGGGTCAAGCTCGAGGACAACGGCGCCATCGTGCGCGTCGCCGCCGCTCAGGAAACGCTCGCCGGCTGCACTTTCAAGGGTGATATCACGACCACGGTCAGCAACCGCATCGTCGGCGTCGAGCGCAACTCGGTCAAGGTCGCCGACGAACTGGAAACACTGGCGCGCAACGAAGCGGCGGCGCTGGGCGCCAACGTGATCAAGCCGAAAGGTCCACCGGTGGCGGGGGAGCAGAGCTTCACCGCGCACCTTTGCCGGTAGCGTCGGGGCAGGTCTGAACGATCGACGCACCAAGAGGTGCGAGAGCTGCGCACGGCATCGCCTTGGCATCGGGCACGAAAGGCCCGCGCGTTGCGGGAGCTTTGGTGGGCCCAGACTTGTCTGGGCGCTTCTGCATTCGGGTCGGCAAGAGCGTCCAGGCAAGTCTGGGCCCACCAAGGCTACTGCGCCGACAGCGGCAAGCCGCTCTTGCCGTGCTTGCCCTGGAACGGCCGGTAGTAGTCGTAGAGCGCCTGCAGGTCGCGTTCCTTGTCGCCGGTCGGATGGAACAACGGCCCGACCACGAAGCGGCGCGCCGGGTAGTCGATCGCGACCAGCAGGATCGGCACGCCGGCCTCGCTGGCGATATGCCAGAAGCCGGTACGCCACTTGGACACCTTCTTGCGCGTGCCCTCGGGCGCCAGGAACAGCCACAACGGATCCGGGCGCTTGAACAACTCGGCCATCTGGCCGACGGCGCCGCGCGGATTGCTGCGGTCGGTGGGAATGCCGCCGAGGCCGCGCATCAGCCGGTCCAGCCCGAACCGGAACAGCGAGTTCTTGCCCATCCAGGTGGCACGCACGCCCATCGCGTAGGCGGCCGAGATGCCGATGATGGCGTCCCAGTTGGAGCTGTGCGGCGCGGCGATCGCCACCAGCTTCGGGATGTCGGGGAACTCGCCGTCGACGCGCCACGGCGACAGCCGGACGACACTGGCGCCGATCCAGCAGATCGGGCGCTGGCCGCGGATGCGCGGCAACTGCGGCGGCACGGCGAGCAGCCGCTGCTGCAATCCCGAAGTCATTCGTCGATACCCCGCTTGCCGCGCAACTGCTTGGTGCTGGCGCGCGCCTTCTTGGATTCGATGCGACGCCGGTTGGAGGCGCGCGTCGGCTTGGTGGCGATGCGCTTCTTCTGCTCGACGGTGTGCGCGCGCAACAGCGCCAGCAGGCGCTCGCGCGCATCGACGCGATTGCGCTCGAGGGTGCGGAAGCGCTGCGCCTGCAGCACCAGCACGCCGTCGTTGGTCAGCCGGCGATCGCGCGCGGCGAGTACGCGCGTCTTCAGCCAGTCGGGCAAGGTCGGCGAACCCTGCACGTCGAAGCGCAGCTCGACCGCAGTCGAGACCTTGTTGACGTTCTGGCCGCCGGGACCGGACGAGCGCACGAAACGCTCGACCAGCTCGTCCTCATTGAGGTCGATGCCGGGAATGACCTCGTACTCGGCGACCGCGGCATTCAACCGTTGAACCTCATTGTTGCATTCAATCGCGGAAGTTCTCGAACTGCAGCGGCAAATCCAGCTCGGCCGCGCGCAGCAGCGCGATCACCGTCTGCAGGTCGTCGCGCTTCTTCGCCGACACGCGCACCTTTTCGGCGTTGATCTGCGCCTCGACCTTGAGTTTGGCGTCCTTGATGCGCTTGATGATGTCCTTGGCGTTCTTCTGGTCGATACCCTGCTTCAGCGTGACCTTCTGGCGCGCGGCGGCGACGTTGCTCTCGGCATCGCCAAGCTCCGCGCAGCGCATGTCGATGCCGCGCGCGATCAGCCGTGGCTTGAGGATTTCCAGCATCTGCTTGAGCTGATACTCGCTCTGCCCCTTCATGGTGACGACGAACTCGTCTTGCTCGAAGGCGCAGCCGCTGCCGCGAAAGTCAAAGCGATTCACCAGCTCGCGATTGGCCTGGTCGACCGCATTGCGGACTTCTTGCTTGTCCAGTTCGGAAACGATATCGAAAGAGGGCATGAGGGGGGCGTGGTCGTGGGATGACGCGGATTCTAGGGGTTCGGCGCGCGAAGAGCTTGGACCGCGGTTTTCGGTTACGGTTTGCGGTTGTGGAAGCCCCCTCTTGCGGGCGCCTGCCTTCGCTCTGGTGGGCCCAGACTTGTCTGGACGCTTTCGATGACCAGAGCGAACAGCGTCCAGACAAGTCTGGACCCACGTGAAGCTCGCATGCGCCCACGTCTGGCTACACGCCGAACTCCGCCCGATACGCCTCGAGCCGCGGCAACAGCGCAGCCAGCTGCGGCTTGCCGGCGACGTAGCCGAGCAATTCGGTCAGGTTGGCGATCGCCAGCACCGGAATGCCGAATTCGGCACGCACTTCGTCGGCCGCCGACTGCGCACCGCGACCTCGCTCCTGGCGGTCGAGTGCGATCAGTACGGCGGCTGGCGTGGCGCCAGCGGCGCGGATCAGCGCCACCGATTCGCGCACGCTGGTGCCGGCGCTGATGACATCGTCGACGATCACCACGCGACCGGACAACGGCGCCCCGATCAGCACGCCGCCCTCGCCGTGGTCCTTGGCTTCCTTGCGGTTGAATGCGAACGGAACGTCGCGCCCATGGCCATCGGCGAGCGCGATCGCAGTGGCGCTGGCCAGGGCGATGCCCTTGTAGGCCGGGCCGAACAGCATATCGAAGCCGAGGCCGGCATCGACCAGGGTCTGCGCATAGGCGCGCCCGAGCGCTGCCAGCGCCGCGCCGGTGTTGATCAGGCCGGCATTGAAGAAATACGGACTGATGCGACCGCTCTTCAGCGTGAATTCGCCGAAGCGCAGCACGTCGAGGCGCAGCGCCAGATCGAGGAACTGGTGGCGGAAAGACATGTGTGTTGGTGTTGGTGTTGGTGTTGGTGTTGGCCACAGCATAGCGTCGCGGATGGGCATCTGTTGTGGGAGCGAGTTCGCCCCGCGAGCTTCTGGGATCGTCGCGGACGACCGCGCTACTTCGGCACAAACCGCCGCGTGAGCAGGTGCACCAGCAGCGCCACCGCCAGCGCCAGCGAAAACGCCGCCGCGATGCCCATCTCAGCCAAGGTCAGCGCCAGCACCGCGCAGAAGCAGGCGAACGAGAAGTAGCCCCAAACCATGCCGCGCAGCAATCGCGTTGCGAAGGGCCCGCCCGACTGCCGGTGCGAGAAGCCGACCAGCACCGTGCTCATCACCGGGAACATCGCCAGCAGGCCGCTCAGGCGCGGGCCGAAGTGCTCGGCAAGATAGGTCACCAGCAGTACCAGCGCCGCCGCGCCGCCGATGCGCCAGGGCAAATCGTTGCCGCTGACGCGTCCGGTAACCCAGCGCGGCACGCCTGGAAACGCCAGCGGCACCAGCAGCAGCGCCGCGATCACGCTGACGAAGGACAGCGTCAGGCTGGTATCGAGGCGGTGCAGGCCGAGCACCGCCAGCGCATACAGGCTGAGCGCGATGATCATGCAGTCCGGCCAGCTGCGGCGTTGCGCCGCCCAGGCGTAGGCAAGGCTGAACACCAGGATCGCCAGCACCGCGAGCAGCGTGCCGTGCGCCGCGGTCGCGGCAAATGCCGGACCCTGTTCCAGCGCGATGATCAGCAGGATCGGCCCGGACAGGATCGGAAACGCCGACAACCATCCGGCAACATCGGGACCCCAGCGGCGCCCGGCCAGGGTCACGCCGAGAATCAGCACCGGCACCAGCAGCAGTTTCAGCAGCAGCAGCGTCACAGCGGCTGCTCCAGCAGATCCCAGCGGTTGCCGTAGAGATCGACGAACACCACCACCCAACCGTAGGGTTCGTGGCGCGGTTCCTCGGTGAATCGCACACCCTGCGCCCGCATGTGTTCGTAGTCGCCCCAGAAGTTGTCGCTGTGCAGGAACCAGCCGACGCGGCCGCCAGTCTGATCGCCGACTCGGGCCTGCTGCTCCGGCGTCGCCGCGCGCGCCAGCAGCAACTGGCCGCCCTGTCCCGACGCGGCGCCGACCACGACCCAGCGCCTGCCCTCGCCGCGCGGGCTGTCTTCGATCAGCACAAAGCGCAGCGCGCCAGTGAAAAAGGCGATGGCTTCGTCGTAGTCGCGGACCAGCAGGGCGGTAATGGCGAGCATCTTGGTGTCGGTTGTTGGTTATTGGTTGTTCGGGTAGTCCAGCTTCGGTTCGCGTCATGGTCGAACCATGCGCCGCGGTTGGTCCCCTGACCCTTGCCCTTGCCCCGCTTTTCCAGTGTCACCGATTCGGAAAAAGCGTCGCCAATCTGCGAACATGCGCCATGGCCGACTTTCCCTCGACACAATGGCACCTGGTGCGCAGTACGGCGCTATCGCAGGACGAGCGCCGCGCGGCATTCGGCGCGCTGGTTGAGGCCTATCGGCCGGCGATACTCGCCTATCTGCGCGCCCGTGTGGGCGCCTCCGACGCCGAAGACCTGCTGCAGAGCTTCCTGGCGTCGAGTTACGAGCACGCCTGGTTTGCGCGCGCCGACCCTGAATTCGGCAGTTTTCGCGGTTTCCTGCTGCTGATGCTGAAGCGCCACGTGGGTCATTGGCGTGAGCGTTGCGGCCTCGACACCCAACCCATCGAAGATGACGCCGCGATCGCCGAGCCGGCGGCTGCGGTCGATCCAGAGCGCGCCTTCGACGCCCGCTTCCTGACGACGTTGACGGCGCAGGCGCTGGCGCAGCTGCGCCTGACCTACGTCGCCCGCGACCGTGCCGCACTCTATGACACCATGCTGCCATTGCTGACGTCGCCTCCCGAACGCGGCGAGCTGGCGCGGCTGGCCGCGCAGCTGGGAATGCCGCCGAACACCCTTGCCGTGGAACTCCGGCGCCTGCGCGAACGGGTCGCCGGCGCGATGCGCGAGCAGCTCGCCGAGCTGTGCGTCGATCCGCTGACCGCCGATCGCGACTGGCACGCGCTGCGATTGGGGCGGTATCCGTAGGGTCTGCCTTTTGTAGGCCGCTGTGCCGCGTTGCGGCTCACCGGCTCGGCGATGTGAAGAGCGCCGGAGAACGCGCCTGGCGGCGCGTACTCACGGCCTAGCCATAGCAACTGTCATAGTTCCCGCGCCGCCCGTATCCCTTGGCTGACACCGCCAATCCGGAGACGCCCGTGACCAACCCGACCCAAGTGCTGCCGCCCGACGTCAAGTCCTCGCAATTGCTGTCGCTGGCACGCATCGCGATGGCCGACAGCGTCGCGCCAGATGGTCAGTGGCGCTGGCCGACGCTGGATTTTGCCGATCCGGCGCAGCGTCGCTTTGGCGACTACGAGTTGCTGGCTGAACTGGGCCGTGGCGGCATGGGCGTGGTCTACCGCGCGCGCCAGCTCAGCCTGGATCGCATCGTCGCGCTGAAGTTCATTGCCGCGGGGCTGTCCGACACGCATCAGGTCGCGCGTTTTGTCGGCGAAGCGCGCGCCGCGGCGCGACTGGTCCACCCGAACATCGTGCCGGTATTCGAGGTCGGTTCGGTCGACGAGATCCACTACTTCTCGATGCCGCTGATCGACGGTGAGTCGCTGGAGCAGCGCCTGCAGCAGCCGATGGTGACGCCCGAGCTGCTGCGCCTGCTGCTGCGCGTCTGCGAGGCGGTCGACTACGCGCATCGTCTGGGGCTGCTGCACCTCGATCTGAAGCCGTCGAACGTGCTGATCGACGAACGCGGCGAGCCGCTGATTGCCGATTTCGGCCTGGCCCGCCATATGGACGAGAACGGCGCCGTGCAAGCGCAGGAAGTCTCCGGCACACCGTCGTTCATGGCGCCCGAGCAGATCCTGATCAAGCAGTACCGACTGACCGCGGCGACTGACCTTTACGCGCTCGGCGCGCTGCTCTATCGCTGTCTGAGTGGGCATTCGCCGCATGGCGATGGTGGCAGCGATGAATTGATCCGGCGTGCGTTGGCTGGCCGTATCCGCCCACTGCGCGAGCTGGCGCCGAAGGTCGCGCCGGACCTGGCCGCCGTCTGCGAGAAGTGCCTGGCGCTGGAACCACGCGATCGCTACCCGAGCGCGCGGGCGCTGATCGACGACCTGCGTCGCGTCGAGGCTGGACTGCCGGTCAGCGTGCGGCACCCGGGTTTGTTCGAGCGCGCGCAGCGCTGGCTACGGCGGGAACCCAAGCTGGCCGTGGCTGCCGGCGTTGCTTTTGCCGCAATTGCGTTGGGCGGGCTTGGCGCTTTCAGTCAGTGGCGCGAGGCGGATTCGGCGCGCGCGATGGCGGTTCAGCAACGCGATGCCGCGGACGCGGCGCGCGCGGCGGAAACCGCGCAGCGCCAGCTCGCCGAGGATGCGGCCGCGCTCGGGGCACAGTTGTTTTCCAGCACTCGCGGCGTGGACCTGGCCAAGGTCGCCGCCGAGGTGGTGCGTTGGCTGCGCGAACGCGCGCCGGGCGATGAAGCGCGTCAGGGTGAGGTGCTTGCCAGCTTCGCGCAGGCGATGGGCGAGGGCGGTGAGCGGCTGATCGTGGCGGAACTACTGAGTGCGGTCATGGACGAGGCCGGCGCCGATTACCGCGGGCAGGTCATCGAGACGCTGCAGGCGCGTGACGACGCCGATTCGCTGGCCAACGCCGCGATGATGATCTGGCGTGACGCGGCCGCTCCGCAGCGCGAGGAGCGCGTGGCTGCGTTGCTCCAGCGTGCTCTCGAACAGGCACCCGACAATGTCTTCGGCTGGTACCTGGCAAGTATCTATTGCGGTGCGACGGAGGGCGCCGCTTGCGCGCTGGCGAATGCTTCCGAGCAACTGACGCGGCTCGATCCGGACAACGGTTTTGCCTGGATGCTGCTGGCGATGCGCAGCGACAGCGAGGCCGCGTGGGCGGCGCTGCATCGTGCGGCGACCAGCCCTGAATTCCACGACTACTTTGGCGCCAGCTACGAGTCCTACGCCAAGGCTATCGAATCCGCCGGCGTTGAACCGCCGGGACTGGCTGTCGGCGTCGCCCGCGCGCTCGCGCCGGGTGCTCCGGCATCCAGCACGGTAGCCGAGTACGAGGTTTGGGCGATGCCGATGCCGCGATTCCAGCGCATCATCGATTTGTGCCACCAGGACAGAGCCTTGCCCGCAGACCCGCAGGTTCGTGAGGACTGCATCACGGTAGGCCAGCGCATGGCCCGAGCCGCGGGCGGGCTGGTCACCAACATGGTCGGGTCGGCGATCGCCCGACGTCTGGGCAAGGGCACTCCGCTGGAAGCCGAGATGAAGGCGATCCGCGCGCGTTACGTCTATTTGACCGAGTTCTACAACACCCTCGGTCATGCCGAACTACTCGGCTACGGCAGCGGACGCATTGCGCGCGACACCGTTCAATTGGGCGAGATGGAGGCCTACGCGCGCGTCGCAGCGCATTTCGGCAAGCCGACCATCCCGCCGGCGGATTGGGTACCGAAGAATCCCCAGCACTTGTTGCTGCCGGAAGAGCGGACGCAGAAGTAGCGGAAGAGCGGGTGTTGGTGTTGGTTGTTGGTATTGGAAGAGCGCGCCAGACCGTCGGCAACCGGCCTTTTCCAACACCAACACCAACAACCAACACCCGCCCTTCCCGCACCTGAGCTATGCTCCTCCCCGCTCTGAAGGTGTCCGCCGGTTTCGATGTCTGGAATCGGCGGGTGAAACGGGAAGCCGGTCTGAATCCGGCGCTGCCCCCGCAACGGTAGATCGCCAGGACGCGCATGCGCATCCTGGTCCGCATCGAAAACCACTGCATCCACGCTGGATGTGGGAAGGCGATGCGGCCGGCACGACACGTGTCGGCGACAAGCCCGGAGACCGGCCTTCACGAAGACTCGCAGCTTCCCGCCGCGGGTCGTCGATCGGCGTCGCGGAGGGCGACGGTGGTTCGTCCGCCGTCAATTCATCGTCGACGCCGCGATCCATCCCCACTCTCCATGTCGCCGTGCAGCAGCCGCGGGCGTGCGTTTCCATTGGAGAGTTGAACCATGAGTCTGTCGTTGACGCTGGCCGTGCTGGCCAGCTTGCCTGTTGCCACCCCTGAATCGCTGGATGCGGTCACCGTGACCGCCAGTCGCCGCCGGCAGACGGTCTCCGACACGCTGGCCGACGTCAGCGTGATCGAGCGCGTCGAGATCGACGCCAGCCAGGCGCCGGACCTGCTGGAACTGCTGCGCCGCCAGGCCGGCGTCGACCTCGCGCGCACCGGCGGCAGCGGGCAGCAGACCAGCCTGTTCCTGCGCGGCACCAATTCCAACCATGTGCTGTTCCTGGTCGATGGCGTGCGCGTGGCCAGCAGCAATACCGGCGCCGCGGCCTTCGAGCATCTGCCGCTCGACCAGATCGAACGCATCGAGATCGTGCGCGGCCCGCGCGCCAGCTACTACGGTTCCGACGCCATCGGCGGCGTGATCGCGGTCACCACGCGCGAGCGCAATGGCGCCTCCGGCCTGCTGCGCGTCGGCACCGAAGGCCGTGTCGCCGGCGCTGCCGCTTACGGCGCCAGCAGCGACACCAGCGCCTTCAGCGTGCAGCTCGGCGGCGAGGAGTACGACGGCTTTTCGGCGACCCTGCCCGATGGCTTTGGCTACGACCCCGACGACGACGGCTACAGCCATCGCAACCTCGGTGTGCGCGCGCACCACCAGTTCGGCAGCCAGCGCATCAGCTTCAGTGGCCTGGCCACCGAGCAGGATGTCGAGTTCGACCAGGGCGTGACCGATGTGCGCCAGCACGCGCTGGCGCTCAACGTCGAGGGGCCGCTGGGCGAACGCTGGAATCACCGCCTGACGCTCGGCGGCGCGCGTGACGATCTCGACACGCCGGCCTACTTCTCCCGGTTCTCGACCCGCCGCGAGAACCTCGACTGGGTCCACGACGTGACGGTTGCCGGCGACCAGCATCTGGTGTTCGGCGTCAACGTCCAGGACGAGCGCGGCAGCAATCTCGACACCTTCTCCGGCGACGCCGTCTACAGCGCCGATCTCGGCCACTACGCCGGCTTCGTCGGCTGGCAGGGCGCACAGGGCGATTTCGATCACGAACTCGCCGTGCGTTACGACGACCACGAGACCTTCGGCGGCGCGACGACCGGGCAAGCCGCGCTCGGCTGGAACTACACCGGCGGCCGCGTCTACCTGTCCTGGGGTCAGGGCTTTCGGGCCCCGAACCTGAACGAGCTGTACTCGCCCGGATTCGGCGGGCTGTTCGCCGGCAATCCGGAACTCGACCCGGAACGCTCGAACTCGCTGGAGCTTGGCCTCGATCACCGCTTCGGCGATGTGGACTTCGGCGCCAACCTCTACCGCACGCGCATCAGCGATCTGATCGCGTTCCAGGGTGGCGAGACCTTCCAGGCGATCAATGTCGCGCGCGCCGCAATCGACGGGCTGGAGCTGACCGTCGATCGCCAGTTCGAGGCCTGGCGGCTTGGCGCCAATGCCACCTTCCAGGACGCACGCAATGCCGACACCGACCGCGAACTGCTGCGTCGGCCAGACCAGAAGTTCAATGTCGAAATCGGCTACCGCTTCGCCAACGGCATCAACGTGGCCGGCGAGGCGGGTTATGCCTCGGACCGCCAGGACTTCGATGGCACGCTCGACGCCTACACGCTGGTCGCCATCCGCGCCGACTGGTCATTCGCCGAGCATTGGAACCTCGGCGCTCGCCTCGGCAATGCCTTCGACGAGGAATACAGCCTGGCCAGCGGATTCGCCACGCCGCCGCGGGAATTCATCGTGACGTTGCGCTGGGAGTAAGCGGCGCCGCCGGGCCGGTTAAACGCGGATCTGCGTTCAATCGGTCACCGGATGGCGAACGCAGTGCGCATCGACGGCGAAGTGTTGATCGACAATGAGCGTTTACTCACGCAGTCGACGGAGTTCATTCTGCACTCGGGCAAGCGGCATTCATGGGGGAGTTGCGATTTCTTGGCAAACCAGCGACAGGAGCTCCGATGACCCCACTCCACGGCATCCGCGTCCTCGATCTCTCGCGCATCCTCGCCGGACCGTGGGCGACGCAATTGCTGGCCGATCTCGGCGCCGAGGTGATCAAGATCGAGCGCCCCGGCAGCGGCGACGACACCCGTCGCTGGGGGCCGCCGTGGCTGGCCGATGCGAACGGCGAAGCGAGCGCCGAGTCGGCCTATTACCTGAGCTGCAATCGCGGCAAGCGCTCGCTGGCGATCGACTTGACGAAGCCTGAGGGCGCCGACCTGGTGCGTTCGCTGGCGCTGGACAGCCAGGTGCTGGTCGAGAACTTCAAGGTCGGCGGACTGGCGCCGCACCGACTCGACTACGCCAGCCTGCAGGCGCTCAATCCGCGCCTGGTCTATTGCTCGATCACCGGCTACGGCCAGACCGGCCCGTATGCGGATCGCGCCGGCTACGACGCTGCGATCCAGGCGCAGGGCGGGCTGATGAGCATCACCGGCGAGTCCGACGACAAGCCCGGCGGCGGCCCGCAAAAAGTTGGCGTGGCGGTGGCCGACCTGATGACCGGCATGTATGCCACCAGCGGCATCCTCGCCGCACTGCGACATGCCGAGGCGACCGGCGTCGGCCAGCACATCGACCTTGCACTGCTCGACACCCAGGTCGGCTGGCTCGCCAACCAGGCCATGAACTACCTCGTGGGTGGGCAGGTGCCGCAGCGACGCGGCACCGCACATCCGAACATCGTGCCCTACCAGGTGATGCCGGCCGCCGATGGCCATTTCATGCTGGCGGTCGGCAACGACAGTCAATTTCGGCGATTGTGCGAGATCCTCGGCGAATCGGCGCTTGCCAGCGATATTCGCTACGCGACCAATGCGGCGCGCGTCAGCCATCGATCCGAGTTGATCGAGCGATTGAGCTTGCTGCTGCAGGCACAACCACTCGCGCACTGGCTGGGCAGACTCGAGGCGCAGGGCGTGCCGTGCGCGCCGGTCAACAACCTCGATCAGGTGTTCGCCGACCCGCAGGTCCAGGCACGCGGGATGCGTATCGACTTGCCGCATGCGACCGCTGGCCGCGTGCCACTGGTGGCCAATCCGCTGCGCTTCTCGGCCACCCCGGTGGAATACACGCGCGCGCCGCCGCTGCTGGGCGGCGACACGCGTGCGCTGTTGCGCGAGCGGCTTGGACTCGACGATGCGCGCATCGAGGAGTTGCTGGCCGCAGGTGTGGTAGCGGTTTGAGGCAAGTACCCGGTGAACGCGCTGTGCGCGTACACCGATGGGCTACCGCAAGCCGGGCCTTTGTAGGCCGGTGTATCGCGCAGCGATTCACCGGCAGACTTCGCGCCTTGGCCTGCGCACCGCAAACGCCGCAACCCACGCCACGCCCATCAGCACCACCATCAACTGGTAACTCAGCGCGTAACTGTGCTCGCGCGCGAACAGCTGGTTGGTCAACCACGCTCCGAGGCCGCCGGCGCTGGCGTCGATCAGGGTGATCACGCCGAGGATCTTGCCGGCGTGGGTCAGGCCGAAGTGGTTGACCGCCTGCAACTGGATCAACGTGAACAGGCCACCCCAGCCAAGGCCGAACAGCGTGGTTGCGGCGAACAACAGGCTGGACTGCATGCCTGCCAGCAGCACCGCGCCGGCGAGCATGACCGCGAGATTCGTCCGCAGCACGGCGCGCTGATCGATGCGATCGGCAAGCAATCCGAACGCGAACTTGCCCGCCAGCGCCATCGACATCATCCAGGCGAAGCCGCGGCTGGCCGCGGCGGGATCGGCGCCGAGGTCCATGAGGTGCAGGCGCAGACTCGAAATCACGCCGAGCATGCAATAGAAGCTCAAGCCCGCGACCAACGCCAACGCCCAGAAACTCGACGTGCGCAACGCCTGCGCAAGCGTCAGATCGCCGGGATCACCATGCACACGGGCGTCGCTGGCCTTGCTGGCCGCGCCGAGCGGTTGCATGCCCCACTGCGCCGGAGGCCGCGCCAGGACCATCGCCACCAGCAGCAGCAACGTCGGTGCCAGCGCCATCCACTGGAAGCTTGCACGCCAGCCGAACTGGGCAATCAATGCCGTGATCAAAGGTGGAAACAGCACGCCGCCGAGACTGGTGCCCACCAGCACCAGTCCGACTGCAGCGCCGCGATGCCTGACGAACCACGCCGAGACCATGATCACGGTGACGTTGACCCCGCTCGCCACCAGCGCCACCGCAAACAGCAGATGGATCAGGTAGACATGCTGCAAGGCGCTGATGTGCGCGTAGCCGAGGTAGCCGCCCGCCAGCATCAGGCTGCCCGCCGCCAGCAGCGCGCGCACGCCGAAGCGGTCAATGGCGACGCCGATGAACGGCGCGCAAAGACCGGTGCCGACCAGCGTGATCAGATCGCGGAACTTCAGATCGCCGCGCGCCCAGCCGAACTGCGCGATCAGCGATTCGTCGAATGCGGTGATCCCGGAAATCACCATGCCGTTGCTGACCATCAGCACCAGCAGGCCGGAGACGGCGACGATCCACGGCAACAGGCGTGGATTCATGACCTGCGATGGAGCTGGTTCGCAATCAAGTTTCACGTCCGCTGGCGATTCCCGGGGTTAGTCTAGGCGCTATGCACCTGGCTGCTCTGGGCTTGCGGCGCCGCGACCGCCGGCGACCCGCGCGCATCCAGCCGACTCAAGAGGAAGTCCGTGTACGGCCGCGTCTGGGAGTCTGAAGAGATTGAACTTTTGCGCGCGCATCGGCGCCAGGGCGTGCCGCTGCGCGAGACCGCGAAGCTGCTGGGCCGCAGCTACAGCGGCGTCAAAAGTTACGCGAGCGACCATGGCATCCTCGCGCACGTGCCCGGCGCGTGGTCGGCAGCCGACGATGCCTGCCTGATCGTGCTCGGTCGCCGCGGTATCGCGGTGGATGAAATCGGTCAACTGATGGGGCGTACAGCCAGCTCGGTCCGCCATCGCCTGGTCCGCTTGGGGCTCACGCTGTCGGGCCTGCGAGCGCTGGGGCCGGTTGCGCGGACCACCTGAGTCGGTCGCAGGCCAGCGGCATCACCCCACCCGGCGCGTCGCCCTCACCGGGCGACGCGTTGTGAGGCTTACTCGATGCGTTCGAACTCGATGACCGCCGGACCCTGGTGCAAAGTGACGCCCGTCACCGCGCCACTGTCGGGCGCAAACGTCAGCGTGGCGTCGACCACGGTCAGAAAGAACTTGCTCGGCGATTCGGCGTAGAGGTCGAACGCCGGCTGACCGCGCGCGCTGCGGTAGATCACCTCGTCGCCGCGGGCGACCAGCAGCGCGGCGCCGGGGCCGTCGGCCGGGTTGGTCTCGGCGAGAAGTTTCTCGGCATCGGCGGCGACCGCGGCCTTGTCCGGCAGGGTGGAGGCGGCCGATGCGCTCCTGCAGGTTCGACAGCCCGATCTCTGGATTGTCATTCAACCGGATTCGCCCGCCGGCAGGATCCCCCGCAGCCATGCCAACAACCGTCGCAGGTCCAGCGGCTTGGGCAGGAACGCATCGGCACCCGCCTTCTCCGCAGCGCGCCGTGTGCGCGTGTCGGCGGCGCCCGAAAACACCACCACGGCGCCGGCGAAACGCTGCAGCCTGAGTTCCTGGGCGAGCGTCAGACCCGATCGCGTCCCCAAATCGACATCAATCAGCACCAGCCCCGGCTGATCCTCGGCGACGCGCGCCAGCGCCTTGGCCGGATCGCCGAGGATCTCCGGCTGGTAACCGATGTCGCGCAGCGACCACAGCAGCAGGTTGCAGATATCCGGATCGTCGTCGACGATGAGCACGCGGTTGTTGGCGAGCGTCAACGGCGGATCGTCGCCGAGCGTCGACGTTGGCGCGTTGCCGCTGTCGGCGATCGCCTCCGGCAGGGCGATCGTGAGCCGGGTGCCGACGCCGACGGCCGACTCCAGCTGGATATCGCCGCCCATCTGCGCAACCAGCTGGCTGACGATCGACAGCCCGAGGCCGGCGCCTTCGCAGCCCTGTTGCGCGCCGCGGTTGAGCGGTTCGAAGATGCGCTCGTGGTATTCGGGCGCGATGCCGATGCCGGTGTCGGTGACGTGGATCTGCAACTGGTTGCCATCGAAGCTCAGGCTCGCCTCGACCCGACCTTCCTGCGTGTAGCGCACCGCGTTGGACATCAGGTTGATCAGGATCTGCTGCAGCTTGAGGTCGTCGTAATAGGGCATGCGCTCGACGCTGCTGAGCGCTTGCACGCTCAACTCCAGCCCCTTGCCGTGGGCCATCGGCCGGATCACGGCTTCGACGTCCGCCGCCAGTTGCTCGAGCACGAACGGGCGCCGCTGCAACAGCACGTCGACCTGACCCGCGCTGGCCAGCTGCAGCAGGTTCTCGGCCAGCGACTTCAGGTAGATCGCGTTGCGCTGGATCGCGCCGAGCGCCCGCTGCAACGCGGTGTTGCTGGCCAGGTGCGGCTCCAGCAGCGCGGCGTAACCGCTGATCGAGGTCAGTGGCGTGCGGATGTCGTGCGACAGCGTGTCGATCAGGCGCTTCTGAAAGCGCTGGGTGTCGACCAGCGCCTGGCTGCGCGCTTCCAGCTCGGCGCGCGTCTTCTTCAGCTCGCGGATGGTGCGTGATTTCTCGATGCCGGCCAGCGCCAGCTCGTTCGCCGCCTGCTGGCGCTCGGCCAGCTCGGCGCTGCAGGTGTCGGCGTCGGTCAGCGCCAGATGGTCGAAGGGTTCGTCGGGGATCCACAGCACCGCGGCGTGATGCCCGCGGCCGATGTCGACCAGCGGCCACACCAGCGGCTGGCGCTCGTCGGCACCCACCAGCAGGTTGCCGACCAGATCCAGCAATTCGGAAAAATCGCCTGCTGGATAGCCGTAGTGGGTGCCGTCGCCGTGGACTTCGCGGACACCGCGGGCGCGATCGAGACTCAGCACCAGCGGATGCGCGCGATCGATCAGATAGCGCGTCAGCGCCGCGGTGGCGGTGTCGGGCCAGTTCTTCATCGGCCGCGCTCCAGGATCGCCCGCGCCAGCGTCGCGAAGGCGTCCTCGACGCTGTCGCCGTCGCGGGCGCTGGTGCGGAAGGTCGGCAGGCTCTCCTGCAGGCGGGCGACATCCGCGGCCGAGACCTCCCAGCGATCGATCAGGTCGAGCTTGTTGACCAGCATCACCACCGGTACGCCCGGCAGCTGCTTCTGGCTCTGCATCCACAGGTACAACGCGGCCCGCAGGCTGGCCTCGCGGGTACCGTCGGCGACCAGCAGCAGACCGTGCGCACCGCGGATGTAGCCGCGGTTGAGGCTGTCGAGCTCGGCCTTGCCGGCCAGGTCCCAGACCACCAGCTTGACCGCGCGGGCATCGCCGAGCTCGACGACCTTGCTGTCGACCTTGACGCCGACCGTGGTCAGGTACTTGTCGGAAAAGGTGTTGCGCACGAAACGTGCGACCAGGCTGCTCTTGCCGACGGCAAAGTCGCCCAGCAGACAGACCTTGCGCGGTGGCTCAGTCATCGGCGTTGCCCTTCGATCCAGCGCACGCCGGCCGATGGTGCGTTCGGCGCGGGATCGTCCGGCGCCAGCGCGATGCGCTCGGCCGGCACGCCAGCCGCCAGCAGCAACTGCCGCAGGACTTCGGCGCGGCGCCCACGCAGCGCCAGGTTGCGTTGCTCGCTGCCGCCCTCATCGCTCCACCCTTGCACCTGGAAAGACAACGATCGCTCAAGCATACGCCCGAGTTCCAGTGCACGACGCAGCGCCGCGGCGAGTTGCAGCGTGGTGTCCCGCTGGACCTCGGTGCCGCCGCGGACGAACAGCACGCGCATGCGCTCGACGTCCTCGCGCAGCGCCTGCCATTCGCGTTCCAGCGCCGGATCCGGCATGCCGATCAGCCCTTCGCTGTCGACGCCGCGAATTCCGGCGACCAGCGGCGCACGTTCCGTGAGCTGCGCGACCCATGGCGCGGGCGCGCTGCCGCTCACCTTCGCGATGCCGTCGACGACCACCATCTGCACTTCGGGCGGCGGCGACAGTGCCCGCGCCAGCCGCCGCGCCAGCGCCGCATCGTCGAGCGCCAGGTAGGGAATTTCCTCGACGACCAGCTGGTCGGCAGCGATCCCGGCACGTGTCGCAAGATCGGCACTGGCGGCCGCATCGGGATCGCGCAGCAGGCGCAGCGCCCAGCGTCGGCCGCGCTCCAGCGACAACAGCTGCCAGCCGGGCGTGGTTGCCACCGCGTCGCGCAAGCGCCGCGCTTCGCCGCCCAACTGCCACTGGCGCAGGCCGACCCACAGCATCAGCAGCAACACCAGGATTCCCAGCATCACCAGCGGCCAGCGTGCGCTGGGCTCGCGCGCCGGCGCCAGGCCCAGCGTCGACAGCGCCGCAATCTCGAGTTCGCGCGAAGCTTCGTCGCCCCAGTCGAAATCGACGTTGGCCTGTTGCGCAGCCGCGCGGCCGCGATGCAGGTTCTCGAGGCCGACCTGCAGCGCGCCGGCGAGGTCGCTCGGCGGCACCCCGCGCACGAAGCAGGCGAGCACCGCGATCGGCCCCTCGTGCACCTGCAGCAGGTGTTCGCCGACCGTGGCCGAGGCCAGCCCGCCGTCGGAGTCGGCTTCGGCCTGCACCGAGTCGCGCACGAAGTCGCCGATCGCGGTCAGCATGCCGGCGATCGCATCCGAATCGAGGTCGGGCAGTTCCGGCGCCGAGTAGCGATGCAGCAGCAGGCCGGACTCGCGCTCGATCAGGAACAGGTGGTCGATGCGGTAGCGCAGCGTGTGCTTGACCACCACCTGCGCGTACGGGACGCGGCTGCGCCAGGCTTCGAAGCGCCACGCCCAGCCGCGCATCGACAGGCTCTGCTCGAGCGCACGATTGAGGTCGCCGACAAAGGTGCGCAGCGCCTCGGCGATGGCCTTGCGGATGCTCGGTCCGATGATCGGAAACAGCGCATCGACGATGCTGCGGCGATCGCGGCGGACGGTCTCGGCGAGCGCCGCCGATACCGCCGGCGCCAGCGCGCGATGCAGGGCCTCGCGGCCGTCGCCGCGCTGCGCCGCCTCCAGCAGTTGCGGCAACCGGCGCGGCAATTCCGCCTGCGCCTGGCGCACCTGTTCGATCGCGTCGGCCTGCTGGTCCAGGCGCGCGCGCTCCGCGCTGAGCAGAAGCTCGCGCAGGCGATCGAAGTCGGACACGGGCGGGTCCGGGAGCCGGATCGGGTCAGCGTCGCGGCAGCGGCAACTCGAACTCGCCCTTCAGTCGCAGCGCCACCTCGGTCAGCAGCGCGGCGAGGTCGGCGCGGCCGACCTTGTCCGCGCGCACATCCTGGTCGGCGCGCGCCTGCTGCGCCGCCAGTTCGGCGGCGCGCTCGCCGAGCAGCTGGCGCAGCGCGGCGAGATCCTCGCGCAGGCGCTCGTCGCGCGTCGCCACCTCGGCTTCGAGGGTCTGCAATCCGCCCTGCAGTTCGCTGCGCAGGGTGCGCTGCGCCTGCAGCACGCGGCTTTCGAGATCGTCGACGGCCTGGGTGCGGTCGCTGCTTTCCTGGCGCTGCGCGCGGGTCAGTTTTTCGACCTGTTCGTCGAGGCGCTTCTCGATCTGCGCAAGACGCTTGTCGAGGTCCTGGCGCAAGCGCGCGCTCTCGCTCTCGACGCGCTCGGCCAGATCCTGGAAGCGGCGCTCGTAATCGCGCATCTGGCCACCGAACAGGATGTCGCGGATCTGGTCGACGTTGCGGTCTTGCGGATTCTCGGACATGGGCACGCTCCGGGCAGGGGAATCGGTCAAGCTGCTGGCCGCTGGCGCGGCCGCGCCGCGAGCAGCCACGGCGTCTTTGCCGGAGGCGGTCGCCGGCTTGCGGGGTCGATTGGCCATCGCAGCGTCCATCGCGGGAATGGGGCCGACACGTTAGCGCAATTCACCACGATTCGGCGAGTTCGGGCGGCGCCGATCGGTCAGCCGGAACGGCGCCCGAGTGCCTGGACCCAGGCGGGCGCGGACATGCGCGCGAGCGTGCGTTCGGCCATCCGCATCAGCGTCCCGGCAGATTCGGGAGTGGCCACGTCGATGCCGAGGCCCGCGTCGCTCGGCCACGGTGCGTCGAGACGCTGGTAGCGCGCTCCGAGGCGATCCTCCAGCATCGATTCGACATGTTGCTGCTGCACCGAAACGGTGGTCAGAATCAGGCGCCCATCCGACAGCCAGCCGACCGCGCCATCGTCGGCATCGACACCGTCGGCCGGTCGGTAGCCGGCGGTGGCGGTGCCGATCGACAGCATCTGCACGCGCTGCAGCGGCACCCCGAGAAAGTGCTCGGTCTCGTGCAGCGCCACCTGGTCCGGCGCCACCGCGAAAATACCGCCATCGGCATACAGATACTTGCCGACCTTGACCGACGGGAAGTAGGCCGGCGCCGCCGAGGTTGCCATCGCCACGTCCACCGCCAGCACGCGTTCGTCTCCGGTCGACAGCGCGCCGTGCGGCGTCTTGAAGATCTTGGTCTGGCTCAGCGACACGTTGACCGCCGGCACCACCAGCGAGTGCTTCGCATCGACCAGGCGACGACCGTCGAAGATCTCTTCGAGCGCAGCGCGCAGCGCGTCGCCCGAATATTTCGGCCCGAGCACTGCGCGAGTCAGGTCGAGCAGGCGGCCGACGCGACTGGTCGGCAGTCCGCGTGCCGAGAAAATCTCGCTGCCGCGCTCGCGGAACAGCGAAACGATCTTCGCCACCGGTACTTCGAAGGCCAGCGCCAGCGCCAGCAGACCGCCGACCGAAGTGCCGGCGACCAAATCGAATCGACGCGCCAGCGGTTCGCCTGCTCGGGCTTCCAGTCCGGCGAGAACCGCAGCGGTGTAGAGGCCGAGGTAGCCACCGCCGGCGAGCGACAGGATGCGGAATGGTTGGTCGGAATCGGCTGCCATCGAAGCATCTCCGGCGGCGTACGCTCGCTGCCGCGGCGTGCAGGCAGTCGAGTCCGCCGCCGGATCAGGCTAACCGGGCGCCCGGCGCCCGGTGTTGACGGCCATCAACGCGTGGGCGCGGCGCCTGCGGCGAACCGGACCGTTGCTGCCGGCATCCGCGACCAGTGACGCGGGCGCGTGGGAATTTCCGGACAAACCGTCCTGAGCCTGGCGAAGATGCTGAGCCTGTCGCAGAGCGACCCGTTCACCCTGAGCCTGACGAAGGGTGAACGGAGCTTGTTCCGCGGTCCCTGGCGCCGCGCCACTACCATCCTGAAGCGGCAGCCTCAGGCACCGACGCCGTTCGCGCCGCGCATGTACTGCGGGCGCTTCCACTTGCGCAGCGTGTCGCGCGAACGCTCCTCGTCCTCGCGAAAGCGCTTCTCCGTGTAGCAGCGGTCCTCGCGCTGGCGTGTGCCGGTGCGGAACTCGTTGCGACAGATGATGCTGCCCTCTTCGATCCGGATGACGCCCATTTCGAACTCGCCCGCGAGCACCTGCAGCTGCGGCGACAGGCCGCCGCCTGCCCGGGCGACTTCGAGCTCGGATTCGAGCCTGGCGATCTGGCGGATCATCCAGGTGCGATCCGCCGATTCGCTGCGGTCGTAGCGCCCCGCGTACAGGCGCCGGTCGACAGCCTTGACGTATTCGGCGATTTCATCGATCGAACGGTCGGTGCGGAATTCGACCGGCCCGCGGACCGGAAACGACTGCGCCGCGGACGGCGCCGGCAGGAAGCCAATGCCCATGGCCAGGGTCAACAGCGAGATTCGAAGCATGACGATTCTCCTCGGGCTGGGTGGTGAGACCCCAATCTACGAAGATTATCGTACCTTTGCAGCCTTCTTAAATAAAAGCTCATTCTCGGTTCATGGAAGCTGCATTACGACGTGGATCGTAGTTCGGTCGAGTTCTCCGCGCGCGGCATTCGAACGACTGCCTGCAGCAGGCGCCGCATGCGCACCGATGCGGCGCCAGGGAACACATCGGACGACTACTTGCCGGCCTTCTTTTCCTGCTTGGCGGCTTTCTTCTCCTTGGCGGTCTTGACCGGCTGCTTCTTGGTTTCCTTCTTCTGGTTCATGCCTTTGCTCATGACCGCTCCCTCGAAATGGACGATGTTGTCGCGCTCCGCGACGGCGTCCGAGTCTATTCCGATCGCGGTTGCGAGTCGCGCTGCGCAGTCGGGCAGCGTTGGACGACGCTGTCGGCCGCTGCCTGCCAGACCTTGCGGCGGTGCGCGAGCAGGGTCGGCACGGGTTCGCGCTGCCAGCCGAGCGCTGCCGCGCAGTCGCCAAGCTGCGCCAGCGCCTGGCCGCGCAGCGCACGGGCGATTTCGACATCCTCGCGTTCGCTGCCGCGCGGCGGCGCCTGCTGCCACTCGCGCAGCACCGGCGCGGCGCGGTCCAGGTGCTCGAGCGCGACCGCTGCGGCGCCCGATGCCAGCGCGATCCGCGCCTGCAGCAGCAGCACCTGCACGCGCTCGGCGTGGCCGACCGGATATTCGGCGTGGTGCGCCGGCTCGGCGCGGTCGATGGCTGCCTGCGCGGCGACCGGATCGCCCTGCAACAGGACAACATCGGCGAGCACCAGCTCGGCCTCGGCGCGGCGCAGCGCGCTGAAGCGGGTCGGGTGGCCGTCGATCACCGCCAACGATGCGCGCAGCGCGGCGGCGGCGGTCTCCAGTTCGAGCAGCCGCAACGCAGTCCAGCCGCGCTCGCGCCAGTAGTTCTCCAGCGACTCGGCCGGCAACCCGGTCGCCGACTGCCGCAGCGTCTCGGCCTGCGCCAGCCAGGCCAGCGCCAACCGGTTCGCGCTCAGCCGCGACAACGTGCCTGCGGCGCTGGCCAGCGCACTGATCGCTGCCCCTGCCGGCGCATCGGGTTCGCCGGCCACGCGCGCGATGCGTGCGCCGACGGCGGCAACTGCGGACTCAGCGGCAGCGCCGCGCTGCGCCAGGATCAGATAGCGCAAGGTATCGAGCTCGCGGCCGCGGTCGCGCTCGCCGAGGCTGTCGAGCGCCCGCAACGCGCGCTGCAGCAGCTTTTCGGCCTCGGCGAAGCGATCCAGATTGATCAGGCCGACGCCGATCTGCGCGTGGCTGCGCCAGATCAGCAGCGGGTCGGCGCCGACCTGCTGCTCCAGTCGCCGCGCGGCTTCGACCAGGAACTCGCTGGCGCGCGGCTCGGTACCGACAAAGACCTCCGGACTAGCCGCGGCGAGCACATTCAGCAGTGCATCGAGGTGGGCGCGCGAGCGCGCCGATTCTCGCTCGGCGATCGCCGCCTGGCGCAAGGTCAGCGCGCTGCCGATCGCCAGCGCCAGCAGCACGCCGAATGCGCTCGCGAGCGGCCAGCGAAACTGTCGCGCGATGCCCAGCAGGCGCGCGCGCGCACTGCCGATGCCGCTGCGCAGCGGGCGCCGCGCGAGCCAGTCGTGCAGATCGTCGGCCAGCGCCGCAGCGCTGGCATAGCGCGCCTCGCGATCGGCCGCGGTGGCGCGCGCGACCACCCGCAGCAACTCCGCACGACGACTGTTCGCGGCGATCGCGGAAGGCATCTGCTCGATCAGCTCGCGCAGCACCACGCCGAGGGCGTAGACATCGGCCGCGGTGGTCGCGCGCTCCCCGGCAAGTTGCTCCGGCGCGGCATAGCGCGGCGTCAATGGCCGGTTGCCGGTCTGCGTCGCCGCCAGCCCGGAATCGTCGTCGAGCCGCGCGATGCCGAAGTCGAGCAGGCGCGGGTGGCCGTGGCGATCGACCAGGATATTCGACGGCTTGATGTCGCGGTGGACGACCAACCGGCTGTGGGCGTAGGCCACCGCCGCGCAGACCTCGATCATCCATTGCACGCACGCTGCCAGATCGAGACGGCCCTCGGCGCAGGCGCTCGCCAGGTCGATGCCGTCGACATACTCCAGCGCCAACCACAGCCGACCGCTGCCGTCGACGCCGCCATCCAGCAGCCGCGCGATGGCCGGATGGTCCAGCCGCGCCAGGATCTGGCGTTCGCGCAGGAAGCGCTGCGCCAGCTCGCGCGAGCGTGTCCCCGGCGGCAGCAGCTTCAGCGCCACCTGCTGTTCGAAGGCGCCGTCGACGCGTCGCGCCCGGTAAACCACGCCCATGCCGCCGCGACCGATCTCGGCCTCGATCTGGAAGGGGCCGAAGCGCTGGCCGCGCAGGTCAGCGACCGGCGGCGGCGCCAGATCGGCTTCATCGAGTCCGGCCAGCAGCGACTTGAGTTCGTCGGCGAGCGCGGGATCGCTCGACCGCAGCGCGTCGAGACGCTCGTCGCGCTCGGCCAGCGAACATGCCAGCAGGCCATGGAACGCCTCGCGCAGGCGCGCGAAGCGTTGCCGCGGGTCGATCTCGGGTGCAGTCGTGGGCATGGCCCAACATACGCGGAAACGGGCGGCGGGCTGACGTCGGGCTGTGCCAGGCTCTGTGCGGACGGGATCTCACCAAACATCACGCAAGACATTGATCGGCAACGATGTGCAGCTTTCGTGGGTTCGGACTTGTGCGAACGCTGTTGCAGTTGCTGTTCGCCGTGCCGGGA
>JAIMJQ010000080.1 GCA_020693165.1 Xanthomonas sp.
GACCGTCTGGCGCAAGCGCTGCTGGCGATCGGCGAACGGTCGCAGTCGATGCGCGCCGACCACGCCGGTACCGGCCAGCGCGATCAGGCGGCCCACCAGGCTGGCCTTGATGCGCAGTACCGGGTCGCCGTCTTCGGCCGCGATGTAGGTCGGTGCCGGCGTCAGCGTTCGTGCCGCCACCGGCTCCGGCGGCATTGTCGTCGATGTATGGGTTGCCGCTGACGGCGGCGGTGACGGCGCGCCAGGGTCAATGGCGCTGGCCTGCGCCAGCAGTCCCCGCAGCCGGGCTTCAAGCGCGTCGTTGCTGCCCGCACGCGCGAAGTCGCGCAACAGATCGACGGTCGCCAGGCAATACTCGATCAGCGCTTCGTCGACGCTTTGGGTCTGCCGTTGCGCTGCCGACAATCGATCCTCGAGCGCATGCGCCAGGCTGACCACCGGCTCCAGGCGCACCGCGCGCGCAGCGCCCTTGATCGAATGCGCGGCGCGCATCACCGGTGCAATCAGGTCGAGTCGTTCGGGCTCCTGCTCCAGGCGCAGCAGCAACTGGCTGATGCGTGCGCTCTGCTCTTCAACTTCCTGGCGAAACAGGCCCAATAGCGGATTGTCGCTGGCAATCGCAGGCGCGCTGTCGCCCGCGGCCTGGCCGAGTTCGCTGCCTGCGGCAGTCGCTTCGGCGGCGTGAGTGGTCAGCCATTCGGCGGCTTCCGCCTTGGGCGTGTCGGCGAATCCACGCAGCAGGGCCAGCGCGCGACCGACCGCGGCTGACCGCAACGGCGCTGCATCCTCACCGCTGCCCAACTGCTGCAGCGCCTGCGCCATTTGCAGCCACGCGGTCTGCTCGACCACGGTGAATGCGCCGGTCAGCGCATGCACGCGGCGCGCCCAGCGCGCCAATGCAGCTGGCGCTGTGCCGGGGTCGGCGGCGAGGCGCACGCAGTCGAGCAGTTCGCCGTTGAGCTGGCGAACCTCGCCCTGCAGGAGCTCGATCAGGGGATTCACGAGTACAGCGCCTCTTCCAGCGCCGCCAGCACCGCGTTGTCGTCGAGCAAGGCCATGCGCCCATGCTCGCCGTCGACCACGCCCGACAGGCAACGCGCCAACGCCGGCGGCAGGGTCGCCGGTACCTCTTCGATCTGGTGGGCGTGGACGCTGCGCAGTCCGGCAACTTCACTGGCGCGAAAGGCGATCGGTGCCGCATTGGCCGGTGCCAGCAGCACCAGGCGCGTGCGTTCACCGCCCAGTTCATGGCGCTGGCCCAGTTGCAGCACCTCGATCAGCGCCACGCACAGGTGCAATTCGCCACGTACCGGCACCAGGCCTTCAAGCCGGCCATTGCTGCGGTGGGCGATGCGCCGTGGCACCCGCGCTTCGGCGACCTCGGCGATACGTTCGCAGCGCAGGCCCAGCCACTCTCGGCCGAGCCGGAACGCGAGTACCGAGCGTGAGTCCTCACTGCTGCGCCCGCCAAGCGTTGTCGCCAATGGCGGCAGCGGATCGGCCTCGCGCAGCAGCAAGCCGCGCGCGGCGTCGCGAAACACTGCGCAGTTGCGGCAGTGGATGTCGCTGCGCAACTGCACGCAGCTGTGGTCGCCGCCATAGACGCCAATCTTGCGCCAACATTGGGCGACTGGCGGGCTCATGAATGCGTCCCCGCCGAGCTCATGCGCGCCGCGCGGGAGCGCAATTTTGCCGCCTCATCGGTGTGGCCACGGCGCTCGGCCAGCGCGATCCGGTAGTGCACCGCCTCGGTGTCGTCGCGGTCGAGGTAGCCGGCGCGAACCAGCGCCTGCTCCGCTTCGTCGAGGTCGCCCTGCGCCATCGCGATCAATCCGCGCAGCAACCACGCCGACGCCGATTCCGGTTGGCTGTCGAGCAGTTGCAGGCACAACATTCGTGCGCGTTCGAACTGACCGGCATCGGCGGCCTGGCGCGCTTCGGTGATCAGATCGGCTGCAGATGCGACGGCCGTGACCGGGGTCGTGCGCGCTGCAGCTGGCTGGGTTTGGGTCAGCGGCTTCGCCTCGGTTGCCGCAGTTCGCGCAACTGTGGCCGGCGAAGCGGGTTGTGCCGAGGTCGGTTGCGAAGCACTTCGCGCGGGGCCAAAACTCAGAGGTCCGTAGCCCGCCAGCGGCTGCAGCCGCGCATCGATGGCGGCAAGGTTCTCGGCCTGGCCGGCGAGCACCAATCCCGGCCGGTCGATTACGCGCACGATCCGGTCGAGTGCCCGTTGCCGCGCATCGGCATCGAGATAGATCAGAAGGTTGCGGAAGAACACCACGTCGAAGCGTTCACCCGGCTCGAAACACTCCGCGTGCAGCAGGTTTCCCCGGCGAAAGCGCACGCTGCGGCGTACCGCCGGCGCCGGGACCCAAAACTCGCCATCGCGTTCAAACCACTGGGTGTCGATGCTGCGTCCGCGCGCGGCGCTGCTGCGATAGCGCGCCGCCACAGCGCTGGCGATGGCGCGCTCGGATACGTCGATGCCAAGAATCTCGAATGCGCCCGGTCCGAGGCCGTGGGCGAGCAGGGAGGCGGCAATCGAGTAGGCCTCTTCGCCGGTCGCGCAGGGCAGGCTGAGGATGCGCAGCGGCCGCCGATCGCCGAGTTCGTCGCGAACAAAGCGGATCAGGTCCTCGAATTGCTCCGGCGAGCGGAACAGCCAGGTTTCCGGCACCACCATGCAGTCGACAAAGCGCTGCCAGTCGCGCTCGTCGCGGTCGATGCGCGCCAGCAGCGCGTCGGTGTCGGCGCACTGAAGTGTGGCGCAGGCCTCGTCGATGGCGTGGTTCAGCGTGATCTCGCCGATCGACTCCGGGTCGAGCCCGAGACGGCGGCGCAGGCGCTCGATCACTTGGCTCCGGCTCATGCGTCCGCCTGCTCGCTGAACAGCGCTCGCAGCGCATCCGGCAACAGCTCAGCGGGATCCACCAACTGCGGCAGTCCGGCCTGGTCCGCCACGTGTTCGCCGAGCCACCCGTGCTCGGGCATGCGCAGGCCGGGAATGCTGCGTTCGCAGTCGATCAACTCGCTGACCTGTTCGGCCTGCAGTCCGATCAGTCGCGCGCCGCTGCCGCTGCCGATGCGCACGACGATGATCCGGGTGCCGAGTTGGCGCGCCGATGGGCGTCCGGCGACCAGCAGGGTGAGATCCACCACCGGGGTCAGCGTGCCGCGAAACGGCAGCAAGCCGATCACCGCCGCCGGCGCCAGCGACGGCGCGCGCAACGGTACGCGCGGCAACACCTCGACGATGTCGCGTGCCGCCAGCGCGAGCAGGGCATCGCCGGCACGGAAGGCGAGCGCGAGCACGATTCTGGCTCCGTCAGCTGCCGAGGTTGAACTTGGCGATTTCCTGCTTGAGCACGGTGACCGCGTCGCGCAGGCTCTCGGTGGCCGAATTGAACTCGCGCAGCGACAACGAGGTCTGGCGCGCGCCATCCAGCAACTGGCCCATCGCCTCGCCGATCTGGCGCGCCCCCTGCGACTGGCTGCGCATGCCGTGGTTGACCGTGTCGAAGCGCTCCGACAAGGTTTTCACCTGGCTGATGATCTGCCCGAACTGACCGCCGACCCGGTCGACCGTGCCGACGCCGCTGCGCACCTCCTCGGCGAAGCGGTCGATTTCCATGACGCCGGCCGAGACCGCGGTCTGCATCTGCTTGACCATCTGCTCGATGTCGAGGGTGGCCACCGCGGTCTGGTCGGCGAGACGGCGGATTTCGCGCGCCAGCACGAGGAAGCCGAGGCCCTGTTCACCGGCCTTTTCGGCCTCGATCGCGGCATTGATCGACAACAGGTTGGTCTGGTCGGCGACTTTCGAGATGGTGGTGACGACACCGGTGATCTCGGCCGCTTCCTCGCGGATCGCAGCGAGGCGCGCAGCCATTGCATTGGCCGCCTGCGCCAGCCGGTCCATGGTGCTATCGAGGTTGGACAGTCCCGATTGGCCCTGCTCGGCAAGGTCGGCGGTCTGGCCCGACACTGCGTTCAGCCCTTCCATCGTCGCCAGCAGTTCCTGACTGGTGGCGGCGATCTGCTTGACTGCGGCGGCGATTTCGTTGGTCGAGGCGCCGAAGCCCTGCACCGTCGACTCCTGCTGACGGCTGGTTGCGGCGAATTCGGTCGCCGTGCTCATCAGCACTACCGAGGCCTGCTTCACCCGCGTCACCAGCCCGCGCAGGCTCTGCGTCATGCGCCCGATCGCCGTGAGCAGGCGCCCGGTCTCGTCGCGATCATCGGTGGTCGGCACCGCCGTGGTCAGATCGCCCTGGGCAACGCGATCGGCCACGTCGGAGACCAGCTGCACGCGGTCGCTCAGGGTCGCTGCGGCGCGCCTGGCGAACCACGCCATCACCACCACGACCAGCACAATGCCGAGCGCCAGCAGCGCGAGGGTGCGCATCTGTCCGGCAATCAGCTGGTCGGCCTGGGCCTCGAACTTGGCATTGCGCTGGCGCGCCAGCGAAACCACCTCATCGATGGCGTAACGGTGCGCTTCGTAGCGCTGGCGCATCTGTTCGAGCACCTTGCGCGCAAGTTCGCGATCGCCGGCGCGGATGGCGTTGACGAAGTCGCCATCGCGCAAGCGGTAGAACTCCATCGCCGCGCGCGACGACGTCACCGTCATCAAGTCGCCCATGGTGTCCTTCGCCAGCACCCGCTTCCAGTGCTCCTGGCGGTTTTCGTACTCGATGCGCAGTTCGTTGCCGCGTTCGATCAGTCGCGTGACCTCGGCCGGATCCTGCTCTTCCACCAGCTGCAGGGTCAGCAGGAAGGACTCGATGATGTATTGCGGCGGCGGCAGGATATCGGCAATCAGATCGTTGCCGAGGATGATCTCGTCGTACAGCACGCCCTTGACCCGGACCTGATCGAGGGTGCGCCAGGCGACCAGTGCGAAGCCGGCGAACAGGATCAGGAAGATCCCGACGAAGATCGACAGCCGTGACGCCAGTTGCGAATTGCGGTGCATATCGATCTTCCTCCACGGTCCGGCACGATCATATCCAGAGATTGCGGCAGCCGCGCAAATGCTGTGGTGGGTCCAGACTTGGTTGGTGGGTCCAGACTTGTCTGGACGCTCTTCCGGCAGCGAGCCAAAAGCGTCCAGACAAGCCTGCACCCACCAGAGGCGGGCAATCCGATGGTCAGCGCAAACCGGTCTCGTGGCGCGCGATCACCATGCGCTGGATCTCGCTGGTACCCTCGTAGATCTCGGTGATCTTGGCGTCGCGGAAATAACGCTCCAGCGGCATTTCCTTGGAGTAACCCATGCCGCCGTGAATCTGGATCGCCTGGTGGGTTATGAACATCGCGGCTTCCGACGCGAACAGCTTGGCGCACGAGGCCTCGGTCGAGAAGCGCGCGCCAGTCGTCAGCGACTCCTGCTTGGCCCAGGCGGCGCGCATGGTCAGCAGCCAGGCGGCGTCCAGGCGCATCTTCATGTCGGCAATTTTCGACTGGATCATCTGGAACGAGCCGATCGAATGCCCGAAAGCCTTGCGGTCGCGCGAGTAGACCAGGCTGGCGTCGTAGGCGGCGCGGGCCAGGCCGACCGCCTGCGAGGCGATGCCGATGCGGCCGGCGTCGAGCACGCCCATCGAAATCTTGAAGCCATCGCCCTCACTTGAAATCAGGTCTTCGGCCGGAATCCGGTAGTCGGTGAACTCGATCTCGCAGGTGGCCGAGGCGCGGATGCCGAGCTTGGGCTCGGTCTTGCCGCGGTGGAAGCCCTCGCGCTCGGTGTCGACCATGAAGGCGCTGATGCCTTTGGCGCCGCGCGTCGGGTCGGTCATCGCGAACAGCATGATGTACCTGGCAACCGGGCCGGAAGTGATCCAGCTCTTCTTGCCGTTGACCGTGTAGTAGCTGCCGTCAGGCGAGGGCACCGCGCGGATGCGCATCGCCGCGGCATCCGATCCGGACTGCGGTTCGGTCAGCGCAAATGCGCCAATTGCCTGGCCGGTCGCGATCGGCGTCACGTAGCGGTGCTTCTGCGCCTCGGAGGCGTACTTCAGCAAACCATTGCAGTAGAGCGTGTTGTTGACGCTCATGATGGTCGAGTGGGCGCAGTCGGCAGCCGCAATCTCGATCATCGCCAGTGCATAGGCGATCGAGTCCATGCCGGCGCCGCCGTATTCGGCGGGCACCTCGATACCCATCAGACCGTTCTCGCCGAGGACCTTGATGGTCTCCATCGGGAACTCGCCGGTGCGGTCGCATTCGGCGGCGATCGGCGCGATGCGCTCGGCGGCGATGCGCCGGGCGATGTCCTGGATCATCAATTGCTCTTCGGTGAACGTAAAGTCCATGACCGGGTGGCTCCGTGTGGTGGTGGGAATGGGTAAACCGGCGATTCTAGCGGTCGCGACCCCTGCATCTATACTCCAACGCTCGTCGACGATATGGATGCGAGCGCATGCGCTGGCTGCACGGAACCCTGATGACCTGTTGCCTGCTCGCAGCGCTTGGCTGCGCGCAGGCGCCCAAAGCACCGCCGGCTGCGCCGACGCCTGCCTCCAGCGACGGCAAGCTGCTTGTCGAGGGCGTGCCCGCGCGATCGCCGGAACTGACGGCGCAGCTGCGCGCCTACCAGAACATGCGGCCGGCCACTTTCCACGGCTGGTTGCCGGACGACGCCGGCATCCTTGCATCGCTGCGTTTTGGCGAGGTTCCGCAACTGGCGCGCATCTCGCAGCCCGAGGGCATGCGCACGCAGCTTACTTTCTTCGAAGAGCCGATCGTGCGGGCCTGGATCAGCCCGAATCGCGATGTCAACGGCGCCATCTTCGCCAGGGACGACGGCGGCAACGAATATTTCCAGCTGTACTTCCTCAATTTCGCCAGCGGCCAGTCGCGTTTGCTGACCGATGGCAAGTCGCGCAATGAGCAGGTCGTGTTCGCCGCCGACGGCACCCGCTTCGCTTATGCCAGCTCGCGTCGCAATGCGCGCGATTTCGATATCTGGATCGGCGATCTGACCAACGGCGCCGAGCATCGCATCGTGCTGCAGCAGGGCGGCACCTGGTATCCGCTGGACTTCTCCGCCGACGGCCGCCGGCTGCTGGTGCGGGAGCTGTATTCGATCAGCGATTCGCGCTTGCATCTGCTCGACATCGACAGCGGCAAGCTCGAGCGCATCCGTATCGGCGACGGCGTCAGTTCGGACATCCTGGCCCGCTTCGACCGTGAGGATCGCCAGGTGCTCGCGGTGTCCAACGCCCTCGGCGAGTTCAGCAGCGTGGTCCGCATCGATCTGGCGACTGCTGTCGTCGCACCGTTGTTCCCGCAACAGCAATGGGATGTCGACGACATCGATATCAGCCCCGACGGCCGCTACCTCGCGATCATGCGCAACCTCGACGGCAGCAGCGACATCGGCATCTACGACCAGACCGACTCGATGAAGGAGGTGCGCTCGCTGAGGTTCGATCAGGGCGTCGCGCGCTCACCCTTGTTCAACCATGCCGGCACCGAAATCGGTTTCGACGTCAGCGGGCCGCAGATTCCCGGCGATGTCTTTTCGCGTACGCTGAATTCGGGACTGATGACGCGCTGGACGCGCGGTGAAACCGGTGGTATCGATCCCAACACCTTCATTTCGCCGCGGACCATCCGTTTTGGGTCGTTTGACAACGATGCGGCGATGATGAACCTGCCGCGACAGATTCCGGCCTACGTCTACGAACCGCTCGGGCCTGGCCCGTTTCCGGTGCTGATCATGATCCACGGTGGCCCCGAGGCGCAGGCGCGGCCACAGTTCAGCGAGTTGATCCAGTTTCTGGTGCGCGAGCGCGGTATTGCGGTAGTGGTGCCTAACGTGCGCGGCTCCGCCGGCTATGGAAAGACCTATCTGGCACTCGACAACGGGCGTCTGCGCGAGGATTCGGTCAAGGACATCGGTGCGCTGATCGGTTACCTTGGAACTCAGTCGCAGTTCGATCCGCAGCGCATCGCCGTGTACGGCGGCAGCTATGGTGGCTACATGGTGCTGGCATCGATGGTGCACTATTCAGACCAGTTGCGTGCCGGCGTCGACGTTGTCGGCATCAGCAATTTCGTGACCTTTCTCGAAAACACCAACCCCTATCGGGTCGACCTGCGACGCCCCGAGTACGGCGATGAGCGCGATCCGGAGATGCGCGAGTTTCTGCAGTCGATCTCGCCGTTGACGCACGTCGACCGCATCCGCGCGCCGTTGTTCGTGATCCAGGGGGCCAACGATCCGCGGGTGCCGCGCAGCGAGGCCGAGCAGATCCTGAAGGCCGTGCGCGCCAACGGGCGCGAGGCCTGGTTCATGCTGGCAGCAGACGAAGGCCATGGCTTCCGCAAGCAGGCCAATCGCGGCCGCATGAATGAAGCGGTGATCCAGTTCCTCGACATGCACCTGCTGCCGGCAACGCCGTGAGCGTTGCCAGGCAGTCGGCCGACCCGACCGAGTTGGGGGCGGCGGATGCCGCGCAGGCTCTGGCGGACGGGCATTCCAGCGCGGTCGAGTTGACCCGCGCCTATCTGCAGCGAATCGAACGCGACAATCCCCGCATCAATGCCTATCTGCATGTGGATGCCGAGGGTGCGCTGGCGCAGGCACGCCTGAGCGACGAGCGTCGCGCCAAGGGCAGGGCGCATCACCCGCTCGACGGCATCCCGTTTGGCATCAAGGACAATATCGCGGTCGCCGGCATGCCGCTGACCGCGGGCATGCAGGTCCGCCGCGGGCGCATTGCGGCCGAGGATGCCTGTTGCGTGACCAGGCTCAGGCGTGCCGGTGCGGTGATCCTCGGCAAGCTGCACCTGCCTGAAGCAGCACTGGGCGCCAACAGCGACAATCCGTGGTTCGGGCCGTGCCACAACCCGGGGCGCATCGGCTTCAGCAGTGGCGGCTCCAGCTCCGGCTCCGCGGCGGCGCTGGCCGCGCACCTGTGCGCGCTCAGCCTCGGCAGCGACACCATGGGTTCGGTGCGCATCCCGGCGGCTTACTGCGGCGTGGTCGGGTTGAAGCCGAGCAGCGGTCGCGTATCCCAACGCGGTCTGTTGACGGCCTCGCGGCGCCTCGACACAGTCGGTCCGATGGCGCGCAGCGTCAACGACCTGGCGGCGCTGTTGCAGCAGATTTCCGGCGTCGACGCCTTCGATTCGCAGTCGCGCAGCGTGACCCTGGCGCATGTCGAGCGCAGCCCGGAACGCCTGCGCATCGGCATCCTGGCCAATTCCGCCGCGCATGGCGTCGAGGACGACGTCAGCGCCTGCTTCGAGCGAGCGGTCGAGCGCCTGTCCCGATTGCTGCCGCGACGCCAGTCGGTCAGCTTCGACGATGTCGATTTCGGCCGCTCGCGGCGTGCCGGCCTGCTGCTGTGCGAGGCCGAGATGAATCTGGTGCACGCGCAGGACCTGGCCGCCCACGGCGAGCAGTTTTCGGCGCAATTGCGCGCAATGCTCGCCTACGCCGGATCGCGTTCGGCCATCGACGGCGCTGCCGCGCAGCGGTTGCTCGACGAATCGGCACTCAAGGCGCGCCGGGTGTTTCTCGATGTCGATGTGTTGCTGACACCGACCACCCCGCAGCCGGCATTTGCGTTCGGCGCCCCGGTTCCGGCCAATCAGGCCGACCTGACGAGCTTCGCCAACTTTGCCGGCATCCCCGCGCTCAGCCTGCCGATGGGCCTCGGCGCCGACGGCCTGCCGCTCGGCCTGCAACTGCTCGGGCCGATCGGCAGCGATCTGCAGTTGATGGCGCTGGGGCAGTGGATCGAGGCGGAGCTGGCGTTGCCGGTGCCGCCGATCGTTTCCCACTGAGTTCACACGCAACGGCAGCAACCGATCCCGCCTGCCTTCATGGCCACCTCCGGTGACGCTCGCGCGACAACCTCGCTTGAGGCAAACTCGTGGCTGGGTCCAATCGATCGCGCGGGAGGGAAGCTCATGGCGGGCAAGTTCGTCGTCAGTCGCCGCAGCAACGGCGAGTTCCAGTTTGTTCTTTGCGCCAGCAATGGCCAGACCATCCTCAGCAGCGAGGGCTACACCTCGCGCGAGGGTTGCCTGAATGGCATCGAGTCGGTGCGCACCAATGCCGCCGACGCCTCTCGCTTCGAGAAGCGCATGTCCAGCGATGGTCGCCCCTATTTCGTGCTGAAGGCCGGCAACCACCAGGTCATCGGCCAGAGCCAGATGTACTCGGGCGACGATACCTGCGACAACGGCATGGCCTCGGTCGGCAATCACGCTGCGGACGCGGTCCTGGTCGAGGAGTAGCGGGGTTGTCGCGGCTGCTGGCGCTGCCGGGGGCAGAGGTCCGCTACATTGAAGGCTGGCTGGACCCCGATCAGGCGCGGACGGCGATGCAGGGGTTGCGTACCGAGGTGCTGCTCACCCAGCACCGGGTACGCATGTTCGGGCGCGAGTTGCTGGCGCCGAGGCTGTCCGCATGGGTCGGCGATCCGGGCGCCAGTTACACCTATTCGCGGGTGCGCCACGAACCGCTGGCGTGGACGCCGACGCTGGCGGCGCTGCGGGACCGCCTCGACAGCGAGTTTTCCGTACGTTTCAACAGCGTGCTGGTCAATTGCTACCGCGATGGCCGCGACAGCATGGGCTGGCATGCCGATGATGAGCCCGAGCTCGGCGCCGAGCCGCTGATCGCTTCGATCAGCCTTGGCGCCGAGCGCGTCATGCGCTTCCGCAGTCGCGGCGAGAATCGCGCAACCCACACGCTGAACCTGGCTGCCGGCAGTCTTCTGCTGATGGCTGGCCGCACCCAGCAGCTATATCAGCATGCGATCGACAAGACCCGCGCGGCGGTGGGCGAGCGGATCAATCTGACTTATCGGTTGGTGCAGCGCGGCGCAACCAGTCGCCGGCTTCGGTAGGGCAGCGGTCAGCGGATGGCGACCAGTTCGTAAGTCAGCCACTGCATCAGCAATCGCAGCAACATCAGCACCAGCATGGCGAACGCCGGCGACAGGTCGAACGGACCGATGGTCGGCAGGCGCTGGCGAAAGACATTGCAGATCGGGCGTGCGATGCGTTCGGCAATCGCCACCAGCGAGGTTCCGGCGCGCGGCTGGAACAAGCCGAACAGAACATGGAGGATGATCAGCGCCATCAGGAACCCGAGCGCGAAGCTGACAGCGCCGACCAGGCCGCCCAGCAACCAGGTCCAGGCAGGGGTGGACAGTCGCACCAGCAATGCAAACTCGAAGCTGGCGACCAGCCAGTAAAGCGCGACCGCGGCCAGGCTGAGATTGCGCCAGCGCGGAACGAAGCGTTCCAGCGGCCGCAACAACGGATTGGTAACCGAATACACCCAGCCGACCAGGGGATCGGAAAACGGTGCCCGCACCAGTGGCAGGGCGAGGCGGAAGAACAGGATGGTCAGCGGAATCCAGAACAGGAACTGGATCAGCAGCCCATAGATCGTCCAGCCCACGGCTCAGCCTCCTGCCGCCAGTACCCGGCCCCGTGCAGTCGCGGCTGCGACTGCACGCGCTATCAGGTCGTTGAACCCGCCTGCCGCGAGCGCGTCCAGCGCAGCTGCGGTGGTGCCTCCTGGCGAGGTAACACGTTGGCGCAGCACGTCAGGCGTCTCGCCGGCCTCGATCGCCATGCGCGCGGCGCCCAACGCGGTGTGCAATGCCAACTTGGCGGCGGTGGCTGCCGGCAGGCCCTCGCGCGCGCCCGCTGCGGCAAGCGCCTCGATCATCAACAAGAAATAGGCCGGACCGCTGCCGGACACCGCCGTGACCGCGTCCATCTGCGCCTCGTCGTCGATCCACACGGTCGCGCCTGCGGTGGCCATCAGCGCCTCCACCGAGGCGCGTTCGACCGCGCCGACGTCGCTGGCGGCATACAGGCCGGTGATCCCCGCGCCAATCATCGCCGGTGTATTCGGCATGGTGCGCACGACGCGAGCGCGATCGCCGAGCGCCGAGGCGATGCGCGCGTGGGTGATTCCAGCGGCAATCGACACCACCAGCGGCGCGCGCTCGCTGCTGATCGCAGCCAGTTCGGTCAGAACCAGACCCATCACCTGCGGCTTGACCGCGAGCACCCACGTGTCGCTGACCAGCGCTGCGGCAGCATTGCCGGCATGGACGATGACCCCGTAATCCCGCGCCAACGCTTCGCGCAGGCCCACATTGGGCTCGGCAACATGGATCGAACTGCGTGCGCGACCTTCGCGAATCAGTCCGCCGATGAGGCTGCGAGCCATGTTGCCGCCGCCGATGAATGCGATCCGATCCGACATTCTGCAATCAACCCGCTGCGCGAAGCCGCCAAGCATATCCAAACTGGCGCTCTGGATGCGCGGTCCATGGCGGTCGGCGTTGCAGCGGTTGCAGAGGGCGGACTGATGTGCGGATCACGCCAGACTGGATGTCGCTCTACTCGGAGATCTCCGGGGCAGCCGACCGCGTCCGCTGGTCGCGCATCTTGCCGAACATGCTGTCGAGCATCCGGCAGAGCTTCTCGGTGGCGCCATCGACGGCTTGAGCCATGCTCGGCGCCTGGTCCGATACGGCAACCGGCTGGCGTCCTTCGAGGCGTGCCTCGATGACGCAACGCTTGTGATCGACACCGGGCTTCTTGTTGCTGTTCTCGTCGCTGAGGTGAACCTCGACGCGTGTGATGTGCGCGCCAAAGCGACTCAGGGCCGCTTCGACGACGCCACTGACGCGCTCGGCAAGGGCCTCACGGCCCTCTACATTGCGATCGGTGTTGACCAGAATCTGCATGTCGTTCTCCTGACAGTGGATGCGCCTGCGTGGTTGAAAAAAAACCATGCAGCTTCGTTCTACCTTGAACCATGCAACGAGACGCGATCAGGATCAACCCGTCCGCCTGCAGCTGCGTCGAAATTCGCGTGGATTCTGGTTGTTCCAGCGCCTGAAGGTGCGGCTGAAGTTGGAGGGGTCGGCATATCCCAGGCGCTCGGCAATGCTTTCAACTGACAGCTCGGTATGCTGCAGCAGCCAGCATGCGCGCTGATTGCGCTGGCGATCGAGCAACTCGCGATAGCTGCAATCTTCGCTGGCCAGTTGCCTGAACAGACTGCGCGGCGACAGGTGTAACTGGCGCGCCACCTCGGCGGCTGTCGGATAGCGGTCGCCGCTGCCCAGCAGCAGGGTATCCACGCGAGACGCAAGCGTCGCGCCGCGGTCGAGTCGCTCAAGCTCGCGTTCACATTCGTGCGCCGCTCGCGCGTACGCCGTGGCGTCGGCAGTCAGGCACGGCCGGACCAGCTGTTGCGATTCGAAGATCATTGTCGGCCAACCGGAAGCGCCGAATACCACGTCGCCGCTGAGAAACTCTCGATAGTGGTCCGCCCATGCCGGGGGCGACTGCGGCAGTCGATAGCGCACGCCACGCAGGCGCTGGCCCGACAGCGATTCAAGCATCCGCTCGATGATCACCAGCAGGGCATCGGCGATGAATCCGCCGCTCTCTCCGAGGTGGAAAGTCGGCTCGATTCGCACCGATGTGTGCATCTCTGCGTGCTGCAGCATCAGGCGAACCGCGCGCGTACGCAGGCTGGCGTAACGAACGACCGTGCGCAAAGCGACATCCAGCGTACTGCTGGCGATCACGGCATTGCCGACCATTCCATGAGTATGCAACTGTGCTGCGGCACCGAAAGCGAGTCCCAGCCAGGGACAGCCGCTGCGATCGCGTGCCGCTGCGATCAGTGCCTGCACCGGCGCCCAGGGCACCAGTCCACCTTCGTTGTCGATGCTGCGGCGCGACACGCCGGCCACTGCCAGCAACGGTTCGGGATCGATATTGCGCTGTGCCAGCAGTGCGCACAGCAAGCGCAGGTAGGTCGGGTGCAGTGCGGGTCGTTGCCCGTCGGGAGGATTGAATGGCTGCACGGTTGTCGGCATCACGATGTTGGCGGTTGGCTGACGCTGACGGAGTCCAGCTCGCCGCTGCTGGTGCGCCTGTTGGCGCATCGAACTCGATGGGACCCCTTGCTCCGATCGGCAGCCGCGAAGCACTGAGCGTCGGGACGCGGCTTTTCGTGGGTTCGGACTTGTCCGAGCGCGTCTGCTTTGGCTCTTGACGCCGGCGTGCAGCAAACCGGGACCGCACCGCGGCGAACAGCAACCGCAACAGCGTTCGGGCAAGTCCGAACCCACGAAAGCTGCACGCCGTTACCGATCAATGTCTCGCGGGATGTTCGGTGAGTGTAAGCGCACAGCGCAGCGTACGGATCACTCCTGCTTCGTTGCATCCTGGCACAAAATGACGATAACCTGCCAGTCCTGTCGGTGTTTTCCGGGACTTCGGGCGCGCACGCTATCGGTCAACCTGGGAGAGCCTGACCGATGGCAAATGCACTTTCCAACGCGGGTGCTGGTGCGCAACCCGCAGCGTACGTTGACCGCAAGCGCCATGCCTGGTTGCTGTCGATGCTGGTGCCGCTACTGGTCGGCGCCGGGCCGTTGGTCTACCTGGCAACGGCAGCGGTCTGGGTACTCTGGCTGCCAGTGGTGCTGGTCTACGCGCTGCTGCCGTTGCTGGATCTGCTGCTCGGCGAAGACCGCAGCAACCCGCCCGAGTCGGCCGTGCCGACGCTGGAGGCGGATCGCTACTATCGCTGCGTCACTTTTGCACTGGTGCCGCTGTTGTGGGCCGCATTCATCTTTGCGGCGTGGTTCGTGACCACCCATCCGCTGCCGTGGCATGGCCTGCTGGCAGTGATTGTCTCTACCGGCGTGGTCGGTGGCTTCTGCATCAATGTCGGCCACGAACTTGGCCACAAGCGCGAAACGCTGGAACGCTGGCTGGCCAAACTGGTGCTGGCGCCGACCGGCTACGGGCACTTCTACGTCGAGCACAATCGCGGCCACCACCGCGATGTGGCGACGCCGTCCGACCCGGCCTCGTCGCGACTCGGCGAATCCATCTGGCGCTTCGCGCTGCGCGAAATGCCGGGCGCGTGGCGCCGGGCCTGCCGGCTGGAGGCCGAGCGCATGGCCAGCCTCGGCCGTCCCTGGTGGCACCCGTCCAACGACATCGTACAGACCAGCCTGATCAC
>JAIMJQ010000081.1 GCA_020693165.1 Xanthomonas sp.
CCCTGCCCCTTGCCCCTTTTTCCCCATGACGGTTCGACAAAGCCGCGCCTCTCACAGCACCACCATCAGCGTGCGCTGGATTGTCCAGAACGCCCCGAACGAGCCGATCGCATAGACCGGCAGCCAACTTGCGAAGGGCGGCCAGCGTAGCTCCAGCACGTCGAAGGCGCGCAGCAGTCCCAGCACCAGCAGCACGAAGGCGAGCTGGCCGATCTCGACGCCGACGTTGAACAGCAGCAGCGCCAGCGGGATTTCTGCCTGCGGCAGACCCATGGCGGTGAGCCCGCTGGCGAAGCCGAAGCCGTGCAGCAGACCGAAGGCGAAGGCGATCAGCCACGGATGGCGAATGCTCAAGCTGCTGCCGCCGCGCGAAAAGCGCACGATCTCCAGCGCGAGGAAAAAGATGCTTAGCGCGATGGCGGCATTCAGCGGTGCCGCCGGCGCACTCGCGTAGCCGAGCGTCGCCAGCGCCAGCGTGATGCTGTGGGCAATGGTGAATGCGCTAATGGTCTTGACCAGCATCCAGCGGTTCGCCACCAGCAACATCAGGCCGAGCACGCACAGCAGATGGTCGACTCCGAGCAGGATATGCTCGATGCCCAGGCGCAGATAACTGCCCGCGCGCTGCCAGGCGGTGGTCGCCGCTCCCAGTTCGACCGAGGGCGTCATCGGCTTGAGCAGATGGCTCTCGACGCGTCCATCGGCGTGCTCGATGCGCACCAGCACATCGGTGATGGTGGCCTCCAGACCCGTGATCGACAGGGTCCTCCCCGCCAGGCCGTCGACGCAGCTCAATTTGCCCCTGACCACGACTGCACCCGGCGTCAGCTGCACACCCTCGCCGCCGTCGAAGTGGCAACCCTCCGGTATCGCCGGGGCTATGCGGATCTCGACTTCGCCGCCCGCAGGCCGTTTCCACAGCAGATCGAAACTGCCGGTGCCGGTTTCGCGCAGTTCGAGGTAGCCGGGGCGGGTTTCGTGCGCCCATGCCTGGGGTGCCGCGAATTGCAGCGCCAGCGCGGCGAGCAGCAGCCAGATTCCCGGCGCGAATCTCATGGAGACTTCGTGTCGGCCGCGGCTGCCCAGGCCGATGGATCGCTCTTCAGTTCGACCTGGTACTTGTCCAGCAGGCCGGCATAGATCCCGTCGATCTGGTTCTCACGCTTGACCCGCATGATCTCGCGCTCGACCAGCGGCTGGACCGTCTCGAACGGCGGCACCTCGCCGGCCAGCTTTTCGTCGATCCAGACCAGGTGCAGGCCGTAGCCGGACCGCACCGGGCCGGACCAGGTAGCCGTCGGCAAGGTGTCGAGTGCGGCTGCGAAACCCGCACCGAAACGACTGTCGATGTCGCTCAGCGCGGTCGTGTCCAGTTCTGCCGGCAACTGGGTGGCGTCGCCAAATGCCTCGGCATTGGCCACCACGCCCAGGGCCTGCAACTGCGTGAGCGTGGTCGCCGCTTGCTGCTCCAGCGCCGCACCATGCACTTGCGGACTGAGATAGACCTGACGAAATCCGATGCGCGATTCGCGACGCAGCGCGTCGGCATGCTGCGCGTACCAGTCGCGTTGCTCGGCCTCGCCTGGCGTTTGCAGGTCGGCGCTGTCTTCCAGCAGGAATTCGAGCTTCTGACGCAAGCGCCGACGGATCACGGTGTCGTCGCGGTCGAGGCCTGCAGTCATCGCCTCGCGCACGGCGATCTCCTCGCGCACCCATTCGTCGAGCATGTGCTTCAGTTCCGACTCGCTCGGCGGGCGCGTCCAGGTGCGCTCGAAACCGGCGGCGAGGAAGGCGATCTGACCGCTGCCGATGACGATGCGGTTGGACTCGGGGCCAGCACCGCCGCGCCAGGCATCGACCAGGAACAGCATCGCGCCGAGGATGATGAAATGCAGCAGTGGTTCCTTGAGCAGGGACTTCACGGTTCGACTCGGCATTCTTCACCCGACACGCCGCGCTCCACTGCTTCGCAAGCGGTTGATTGTCTGTGGGAGCGACCTTGCCCGGACGCTGCTGCTTTGGTGGGTCCAGACTTGTCTGGACCCCATTTTCAGTCGAACAGGAAAAGCGTCCAGACAAGTCCGGACGCACGATTGCAAGACCAAGAGCGTCCAGACAAGTCCGGGCCCACAAACGCAGTGTGGGTCCCGCATGTTCGTCGCAAATACGAGCCCGAAACCGCCCCTCAACCGCCCGGCTTGTACCAGATCGGCGAGGTATAGGCGCGTTCGGTGATCGTCATCCGCGTGCCCGGCAGCGCTTGGTTGCCGTAGCGCTTTACATCGTAGGCAGTCCAGCGCGGCGTCGGGATCTCCAGCACGCGGGCGTAGTAGAAAGCACGCTGGCCGGCATCGAAGTCCGGATCCTGCCAGACGCTGATCAGTTCCGGCGCGCCGATGGTATTGGTAAAGGTTGCGTTGGCGAGGTCGACGGTGCTGCCCACCGATGGCACCTTGCCATTCCCATCCGGTTTGCGCTCGCCGCTCCAGGCGACATCAAAGACCTTCTCGTGCAGCTTGCCCTTGGCGTCCATCCAGCCCTTGACGATCTGGATGCGGTCCAGGTTCGCACCGATCGGATCGCGCAACGCCGCCACCAGGAAGCTCGGCGCTTTGCCCTTCGGCGCTGCGTCCAGTTCGCCGCCCATCGGCACGCCGCGGGTATAGCCGGTGACCGCCGGGGTGCGCGTGTTGGCATCGGCGGCGGTGAACTCCCAGCCGCCGAAAAAGCGCACCGCCATGCGCGGGCCGGTGGTCGCGTAGGTCTCGCGCCGGTGCATCGCATCGAAGATCGCCTCACGGGTGTTCTCGGTGGCCCAGACCGCGGCAAAGCCGGATGCGCCGACTTCCCAGTCCTTGATCGCGTAGCCGAGCTTCGGGCTGTCGAAGAAGGTGGCGGTCAAGCGCTCGGCGCTGGGTTCCTGCGGCGCGGTCTTGCCGAAGAAGTTGTCTTCTTCCATGGCCGCAAGCCCGGTATGCGCGTCGCTGCTGCCGATCATGCCGAACTGGAACGGGTTGGTGCCGAGCTTCTGTTCCAGCATCAGGCCGTTCTTCAGCGCTTCGCGGGCGTATTCGTGCGGCAGCATGTCAGCAGTCTTCTTGGCGGTGCCGTCGAGATTGCCCTTGTCCCAGATCTCGAAGTCTGCGAACTCGTCGTCCGGCGACAGCGACGGATGCGCTTCGCCGGTGCCCTTGGTCTGGGTGACCTCGTACAGGCGCTCCCAGCGCGCGCGCTCCTGCGCATAGCCGCGGTCGACCGGTTTGCCGAATGCTTCGACCGTCGGGAACATCGAGCCGTTGCTGAGGTTGCCGTTGTGCGCAATCGCCAGCACTTCGCTGCCGGTCTTCTCCTGCGCCATCGTCATCCACTTCCACAGGTCCGCCGGGTTGTCGCTGCCCAATGGCTTCAGCGTGGTGTAGGGCTCGACGCGCAAGGCCTGCGTGCCGTCGCCGCGGAAGATCACGTTGCGGTGCAAGTTGTTGCCGGCGGTGTTGGAGGTCCACTCGAAACCGATGAAGGCGGTGAAGCGGCCGGGATCGTTGTATTCCTCGGCGGCCTTGACGGTCGCTTCCCAGGCGCTCTTGTACGAACGCGTGCCAGGAAACGGGAAGGTTTTCGGCATCTTGCCGAGGCCGAAGGAACGGATGATGTCGATCGCCGCGACCGCGCCCTTGCCGCCGGTGATCTGGTCGTACCAGCGCCGCCCCTGCTCGGTGGCGAGGGTCTCCGGATCGCCGCTCATCAACAGCGGGAAAAAGCCCATGCCGTCCGAATGGTCGGCCACCACCAGGAAATCCAGCGGTCGCGACAGCTTGACCGGCTGTCCGGTATTGGACGTGATTTCTTCGCCGCGGGCGAAGCGATAAGCCTCACGCGGCCCGAGGCGTGCGCCGAAGGCGCCGGCGTCCATCGAGTACGCGGTGTGCAGGTGGGTGTCGCCGAACAGCGGACGCGTCGGAAAGTTGCGCCCGGCGTACGGCGAGTAGGGCGGCTTGGTGCTGTGGCCGCGTTTTGCGGCGTCCTCGGTCAAATGGCCGGAGACGCCGGTGCTGCTCGCGGCAAGCGGCATCGCCGCCTGCATCAGCCCGGCCATCAGCAGGGCGACGGCCAGCGGTGTGCGACGGACGTGGATGGTCATCGTTGCTTCGGTTTTCATCTGGATTCGGCCTTCTGGATTGTGTCGATGAATCAGCGCACGCCCACCCGGTTCACCGGGCCACCGCGGTTGTACGGCGCCGCGCCGACGCCGGGGGCACCGACTCCCACACCGGGAGCGACGCCCACGCCCGGCGCGCCGACGCCCGGCGTCACCGCGCGAACAGTGGTGCGCCGCGCCACGCCGGCGTAACTCACCGGGGTTGCAGGTCTGCCAACGACCGCCTCCGCGGGTGCGATCGGACGGATCGAGGTGAACGTGCCGAGCAGCCCTGCGGCGATGCCCAAGCCCAAAGCCATCAAACCGTGTCGGATCATGGGTCGTCTCCTGGGGCGGATTCGGGTGGCAGTTCATCGAGGCTGATGAGTTGGTCGGCGCCAAGCTGGGTCATGCCCTTGGTCGGCTCGAAGGTGAAGAACGACTTGGCGTGCTTCTCGCCGGATTTCCACGACTTGATGCGCAGCGTGTACTGCGGGGCGCTGTTGATGGTCTTGCTGGTCACCACCAGCTTGCGTGGAATCGGGCGCTCGCCCACCTCGACCCACAATTGCCAGTCGGTATCGAAATTGCGGAAGGCCAGATGCTCGCATTCGACGCCGTCGATCACGCCGCGGCCGATATGCTTTGCGTCGGTGACATCCGCCAACAGAACTTCATGCGAATTGGTCAACAGCAGGTCGGCGCCCGGTAGCGCCACGCCATGGCCATCGCGCAAGGCATGAATCAACTGGTCGATGCTGCCCGGCGCTTCGAAGCTCGCAAAGGCATTCAGGTTGTGGCCGTGCACGCTGGCCGTCTTGCCGTCGAAAAACAGGCTGACATCGGCATAGCCGCCGGTACGGCGCGCACGCAGCTGGTTCGGACGACTCAACGACAACTCGCCCGAACTGGCAAATTGCAGTTTCTCGAGGTTCGGCGTGATCACCTCGATGTCGCTGTCGAAGCTGAGATCGATCGCCTGCTGGCTGCCGACATAGTCGGACATCGACTTGAGGATGGCCTTGGCATCGTCGGATGTCGCGCTGGCGATCGGCGCAATCCAGGCCAGCGCCACCGCGAGTGTCAACCGCGCCGCAAGCGCCGACGCTCTTCCGAATCGCTGTTGCGACTGCCGGGTGGCGACCGCAATCACAACGTTGCTTCCGGGCATCTGAAGTCTCCAGTGGACTGATGAAGTCGTCGGCAGTCCGAGCGATAACTCGCTGCCGATGATACTTGCCATGTTGTTCCGCGCATACAGTGCCGCACATTGGGACCATCGTCCAGGAGTTGCGACGGCGCTCGCCCTCTACCCACTGGCAGCGAATCCGGGCACGAAGGCGCCGGAGCCGGGACTGCGTGATCAGCGACTCCGATCGATTTCATCGTGGCATTTACCCGGGGGAGGCTTCCTGATCATGTGCAGGCAAGGGCGACCGGAGCATCCTGACCAGGGCGCCTTTTCCGAGTTGCAGATTGAACACTCGCAGGCAGTTGTAGGCGAGCAGTGCACCACCCAGCACAATCGTGGTCGCCCAGACATGCGGCAGTTCGGCATGGTCGAACACTGAGCGCAGGGACGCGCCGAAACCGCCATGCTCGTGCCTGCCCTCGAAGGCCATTTCAATCAGGAGCACGACGGCCACGCCCAGACTGTAGAGGGTAGTCCGCAGCAGCACGTCCACCCATGCAGGCAACGCTCCAATCCTTGCGCCGAGTGGGACGTGGTCGAGGATCAGCACGACCTTGGCGAGGACCAGCGCGCCCAGCAGCGCGAGCGAAAATCCATGAAAGGCGATCTCGTATTCGGCAAGCACGAGCTCCTTCAGCAGCATCAGCATGCCCAGCCAGAGCGCGAAATAGAGCGTGGTCAACAACACCAGCCTGATCTCGACTTTCAGTTTTTGCCAGACGCTCATCGTGCAGTGGTCCCTAGATCGCAGCCAAGCTAATCACGGCATCCCGCGTGGCGCGACGGGACCATGGTCCAGTGGCTCGGGCGCCTCCAGCCTTGTATCAGATGGAGGCCGGATACTCGCGCCTGCCGTGGCGCTTCAGAACGGAGGAGTCGGTGAACATCCGGATGCTTTTCATCCTGACCGCCCTGATGGAAGCGGGCACCGGCATGGCGTTGCTGCTGTCGCCGTCGCTGGTCCCGCAGATCGTCCTCGGCACAGCGCTCGACGGCGCGGCGGCGCCCGTGGTCGCGCGTCTGGCCGGGGCGGCGCTTGTCGCCATCGGAGTCGCCTGCTGGCTGGCGCGCGATGACGCGCCCGGTCGCGCGGCACGCGGATTGCTGGCGGCAGTGCTGCTGTATAACGTCTGCGCTGCCGCGGTGCTGGCGCATGCAGGTGCGGTGTCGGGGCTGACCGGCATCGGCCTCTGGCCGGCCACCGCAATCCACGCCGCGATGGCGGTCTGGTGTGTCGTCTGCTTTCGCGCGATTCGGGGCTAACGATGGGACTGTTTGCCGTATTGCCGATCTGGGCGGTCTTTGCAGTCACGCTGACTCTCGTGCTGTTGTCGGTGGAGGCCGGCTACCGCCGCGCACGATATACGCAACAGCGCGACCTGGCGGCGGGCGACCTCGAGAAGGAGGCACCAGTCGGCGCCATGGTCGGGGCTACGCTTGGCCTGCTCGCGTTGCTGCTCGCATTCACCTTCGGCATGGCCGCGGATGCCTTCCATGCCCGAAAGCTGGCGATCCTCGAGGAATCCACTGCGATCCGGACGACTTACCTCAGGGCCGACCTGATTTCGGAGCCCAGTCGCACGGAGGTCCGCAAGCTGCTTCGCGACTACGTCGACGAGCGTCTCTATTGGTCGGGCGAAACGGACGTTCGCCCCGTCGAGACGGCTGCAACCCTGCTGGACCGGCTATGGGCGTTGACCGCGGCCGTGGGGCAGGCGAATCCCGAGATCGACGTCGTGGCGCTGTTCATCGAGTCCACGAACAGGGTGATCGATTTGCATGAGGAACGTTTGATGTTCCGCGAGCGCAGCCGGATTCCGGGCACGCTGTGGGCCGTGCCATATGCCATCACCATGCTGTCGCTGGCGTCGATGGGCTATCACGGCGGTGTGGCCGGGACCACGCGCAGTCCGGTGATGGTGGCAGTGGCCATCACTTTCTCGCTGGTGATCGTTGTGATCGCCGACCTCGACCGACCCGGGGAAGGCTGGATCAACGTAAGCCAGAGCGAATTGGTGGACCTCAAGCGTGCATTCGCGCAGCCAGACGGGTGACCCGTCGCGGCTTGCCGCGTTTTTGCTATGCAAGGAGCGCGCCCTGCTCAGACGACCGGACGATGACGAATCAGCTCACGCACCGAAGCACTTTCGACGGCCTGATCTGGCTGGCGTTGGTCTTGTGCCTGACGTTGGGACCGCTCGCCACCGCCTCAGCGCAGACAGCGCCATCGTCGCAGGCGCCGCAAGTCGCGACAGACGCCGCCAGCCCGACGTTTGAGGAGTCGCCGCTGCAGCGCATGCGCGCCAACATTGCAGGTGACACGGCGCTGGCGGCAGGAGAACGCGAAGCGCTGCTGGCGCGCGTCGATTCACTGCTTGACGATCAGGCCCGATCGCAGGCTGCGAACACGGCCACTGACGAGATCGGCGCCGACGTTCCGTTGCAGCCGCGCGACCCTTCCGCGCTGGAGGCCGAATTCGATGCGTACCGTGCGGCGTGGACGAAGGACCGCCCGCCGCCGACTCTGTGGCTGGAACTGCAGCGGCAACACGCGCAGCGCGAGTTGCTGGCCAGCGCTGCGGGGGCGCTCGACCGCCAGCGCGCGCTGTTGAATCTGGCGCCGCAGGACATTGGCGATCCTGCACGAGCGCAGTCGGCAGATCTGGTCGCAGCGCCCGGCTGGAGCGCCGCGGCCCGGGGCTGGACCGACGCCCTGGCGTCTACCAGCGCAGAACTGCGCCGCGCGCGCTCGTCATCGGGTGGGGAGTCGCTCGAACTGTCGTTGCGCGGGAAGCGGGCAGCCGCCCTGGATGCACGTCTGCACGCAGCCGAAGGCGAATTGCGACTGACCCAAAGCAGGATCGACTGGCTGCAGACGCAACTGTCGGGCGCATTCCAGAGACTGACTCGACCCGTCGGCGCAGCACTGCGAGCGGCGCTCGAGGGTACCGACCTGCCGCCGACGACGCGCTCGGCCATCGGAGCCACGCTCGCCCGTCTTGATACGATCAATGCGTCCGGCGAGCGCGTCATCCAGATCACGCGCGATGAGGGCGCCTGGCAGGCGCAGATCGCGATGCTCGAGCGTGGCCTGGAATCGACGCGACTGCTGGCCGATGCCGCGGTCAACACACCGGGCGTGGGTTTGCTGCTGCTCGACGAATTGTCGCGCACGGTTCCGGCGAGTGGTCTGAAGCAGCGTCGCGATGGCCTGCTCGAGGAAATCGGGCGCGTGCGCCTGGCATTGATCCAGCTCGCTGAAGCGCGTCGGCTACGGCCGGTGTCGGGGCCGCTACCGGCACTCCCGGCAAATGTCATTGAATCCGGCGCGCAGTCGCTGACCGACGCACAACTGCGCGAATTCGAGGCCCATACACTGCTTGCGCTCGAGTTTCTCTACGGTGCGCAGCTGTACATGCTGCATTCGGCCGACGCCAGCCTGCAGCGGCTGATCGCGGCGAACACCGAGCTTGCAGAACTGTTGCGCGCCCGCCTGCTCTGGCTGCCGGCACATGCGCCGTTGTCCTGGCGCTGGGTTGGTGAACTGGGCGCGCGGGTCAGCGACGGGTCGATCCTCAATCGCTGGTCAGCGGCGTCTGGTCGGCTCGGCGCGGCCGTTGCGGCCGCTCCGTTCGCGCAGTGGACTGGTATCGCGCTGGTGCTGGCGCTGCTGGTCCTGCGCCGACGCCGTGAGCGCGTCAACGCCGGATTGGCGGAGGTGGTGCAGTCCACGCGGACGGATCGATTGCGTCACAGTCTGATCGGCATCGCCTGGGCAGCAGTGTTCGGCCTGCCATGGGTGCTGCTGGTGGTGCTGGTGACCGCCGCGCTGCGCGCCGACGCGACCAGCACGGTGGTGCTGGAGAGCCTGCATGCGCTGCCCGTCGCCTTGTGGCTGCCGTTGTGGGCGCTGGCGCTGCTTGGCGAGTTGGCGCATCCGACCGGCATCGGCCGCAGTCATTTCCGCTGGTCGGCAGCGGAGGCGAACCGCTTCAGGCGCGCCGCGCGCCTCGGTGCGGCACTTTTCGCAGTGTCCGGAATCCTCGTCGAACTGGCCTGGTTCGGCGGCGATTTCGGTCCCGCGGCCTACGAATCCCGCCTGTTCCTGATCCTGATCTGGAGCAGCATCGCGATGCTCGCCTGGCGCTTGCTGCCATGGGACTCGGAGATGCCGGTGGGGCAATCCCGGGGACGCATTGCGATGAGCCTGGCACTCACCATCAGTGCGTTGTCGATCGTCGCTTGCCTCATCAGCGGCTACCAGTTCGTCGGCCTGGCGATCATCCAGAAGGCGCAGCAGACCGCCGCCATCGGCGCCTGCGCGCTGGTCATCTACGGACTGGCGGAACGCTGGGTGCGGATCAACCAGCGTCGCGTGGCGGTCGCCGCCGCACTGGCGCGTCGCAATGCGCTTGCCGGGGGCGACGAGCCGACGCCGCGCGACGACGCCGTACTTGCGCAGGTCAGCCAGCAGGCCGCTGAGGTGATCGGTTTCGCGGTCGGACTGTGCGTGGTGGTTGCGCTGATCGTGTTGTGGTCGGATCAGGTGCCGGCGATGCGCCAGCTCGATGCGATCACGCTGTGGCAAGCAACGCAGACGGTCGACGGCGTCGCCAACGTCACCCGTTTTACCGCCTACAGCCTGCTGCGCAGCATCGTGGTGTTGCTCGCCGCGGTGATCGTGGTCGGCAAGTTTCCGGGCCTGCTCGACCTCGCCTTGCGCCGTCGAAAGGAGTTGCCGGCCGGCAGCCGCTACGCTTCAGTGGCGTTGTTTCGCTACGTACTGATCGCCGTCGGCACGTTGCTGGTGTTCGCCAGCCTGGGCGTGCACTGGGCGCAGTTGCAGTGGATGGCCGCCGCCCTGTCGGTCGGCATCGGTTTCGGAATGCAGGAGATCTTCGCCAACTTCGCCGCCGGCCTGATCGTTCTGTTCGAGCGCCCGGTGCGGGTCGGTGACGTCGTCACCCTGGGACAATTGACCGGGACTGTGCAAAGCATAAGCACGCGCGCGACGACCATCCGCGACTTCGACGGGCGCGACATCGTGGTGCCGAACAAGAGCATGCTCGCCGAAAACCTGGTGAACTGGACCTTGTCCGACGTCAGTACGCGCATCGTGACCAAGATCGGCGTCGCTTACGGCTCGCCGGTGCAGAAAGTCACGGAACTCCTGCTCGAGGCCGCCAGGGCCGATCCGCGCATCCAGGCCGACCCGCCGCCGCGGGCACTGTTCATGGCTTTCGGCGCCAGCTCGCTGGATTTCGAGCTGCGTGCATTCGTCGTCGAGTTCAACGATCGCGTCGAGGTGAGCTCGGATGTCAACGCTCGCATCGAGGCGCTGTTCCGCGAGCACGGGATCACCATCGCGTTCCCGCAACTGGATGTGCATCTCCTCCAGGCGCCGGTGGCGATGGCTCGACAGAGTGCCGGCGGCGGATCGTCAAGTCATGCGTGAGGCACCCGCCCTGATCCAGCGTAAGCCACCGTTCGTCCTGAGCGTTTCTCGCGAGCCTGCGAGCGGGAAACAGTCGAAGGACGCCCGCGTGTCAACCACTCAGCCGGCTTTCGATTTCCGAAAGGCAAGCATTCCTGAAGCCACAAACGCGTTGGCAAGTCCGCGTCCTTCGACTGTTTCCCCCGGAACGGCGCGGGGAAAACGCTCAGGACGAACGGTATCGCGGTGGGTTTGCCGAATGGTCACAAGCGACGTACACGTCAATCCTGCACTAGCATCGTCCCACCCGCTTCCTCCAGCCCCACACCGTGTCTCCAAGGAGCAGTTCCATGAAAAAAACAACAGTTGTGCGTTCCATCCTCTGCGCTGCCTTGCTTGCGTCGTCCGCAACACCCGGAATCGCCGCGTCAGGCGGCGACGGCTGGACCTGGACCGCTGCGCCGTATATCTGGGCGACCAGCATCAAGGCAGATTTCAGCGACAGCGCTCCGGTGAGCGACCCGAGCCCGGATTTTTCCGACATCGTCGACAAGATCGACGGTGGCTTCCTCGGACATCTTGAAGGTCAGGGCGATCAGTGGGGGATCATGTCCGACATCATTTTCCTGAGCCTCGCCGATGATCGCAGCCGACCCAACTTCACCATTGACGCCGACCTCGACGCCACGATTTTCGAACTGGCGGCGGTCTGGAGCCCGGGCGACACGCGTTACCAGGGATTCGAGGCCTTCGCCGGCATGCGCTACATGGATGTCGAACTCGGGCTTGCCGCAGATCCGGTCAATCCAGCGCTGACCGGGCGCAGCACCGGCTTCGACAAGGGTTACACCGATTTCCTGATCGGCGCGCGCTACACCGTGCCGCTGTCGGACAAGTGGGCGCTGGGATTCCGTGGCGACGCCTCGTTCGGCGATTCCGAAGGCAGTTGGAGTGCCAGCGCATTGTTCCGCAGAGAGCTGGGATCGGGCGCGCTGCTGCTCGGCTACCGCTATTTCGATGTGGAGCTGAAGCCGGGGGCGGACTCTTTCGATCTGACTCTTTATGGGCCGGAAATCGGCTACGCGTTCGTCTGGTAGCTGAGGCTGGTCACACGCGAAAACCCGGCGCGACGCAGCAGATTCGCCTTCCCTGATCCCGATTGGCCTCAGGTCTCATTGACCAGGGCCCGTCGGAGATCCCAGTTTGCGGTGGCCGCAACGGTTCGTTCTTGTTGGTATCACCGTCGGCAGTTATGTTGCTCGAACTGCAGCCGAGGATGAGCGCCCGCTGTGAAACCGATCAAGACCTGCATCGCCATCTTCGCCATTGCGGCCGGATTCGGGGTGGCTCCGGTGGCCGCGGCCGCAGACGAGATTCTTCCGTGCCGCGCACGCCCGGTCCTGCCCGAGGGGCGTCCGCGCATCGGCCTGGCGCTCGGCGGTGGCGGCGCGCGTGGCGTTGCCCATGTCAGCGTGTTGCGCACCCTGGAAGAACTGAAGGTCCCGATCGACTGCATCGCCGGCACCAGCATGGGTTCGCTGGTCGGCGCGCTGTACACCTCGGGCATGTCGGTCGACGACATGGAAAAGCTGGTGCAGACGCTGGACTGGGCAGCGATGTTCGACGACAAGCTGGAACGCCCGGAGCGCTCGTTGCGGCGCAAGCGCGACGACGAACTGGTGGTCGGTGCGCCCGGGATCGGCCTGCATTCGAAGGGCATCAAGATCGCCACCGGCGTGATGAGCGGCGAGCGCGTGATGCTGGCCTTCGGGCAGTTCATCGAGCCGGTCAGCACGATCGAGGATTTCGACGATCTGCCGATCCCGTACCGCGCCGTGGCCGCCGACCTCAACACCGGCTTGCCGGTGGTCATCGACGACGGCGACCTGGCGCTGGCGATGCGCGCCAGCATGTCGCTGCCCGGCATCTGGCCGCCGGTCGTGCGCGACGGGCGGTTGCTCGTCGATGGCGGCGTTGCGCGCAATGTCCCGGTCGAAGAAGTGCGAGCGATGGGCGCCGACATCATCATCGCGGTGGATGTCGGGACGCCACTGGCGGAGCTGGAGGCGAACGCCACGGTGCTCAACGTGGTGTCCCAGTTGAGCGGCTTTCTCACCGTCGGCAATACCCGGGAATCGCTTGCGCTGCTGAGTGGCCGCGACGTGATGATCCGGCCACCCCTTGGCGATCGGGTCACCACCGGAAGTTTCGACAAGGTCAAAGAGGCGTTGGCGATCGGGCAGGAGGGCGCGGACGCGGTGCGGCCGCAACTGGCGGCGCTCGGCGTCGACGCCGCCGCCTATGCGCAGAACCTGTCGGTGCGCACCGGGCGGCAGTCGCAGCCGCCGGTGATCGAGTTCGTGCGCATGGAGAACCAGTCGCGCTATGCCGACGCCTACCTGCTGCAGTACATCGATGTGCCGCTCGGCCAGCCCTTTGATGCAGCCCGGCTGGAGGATCAGTTGTACGTGCTGTTCGGCTTCAACACGCTGTCGCGCTCAACTTACGAGGTGGTTCGAGACGGCGACAAGACCGGCGTCGTCGTGCACGTGCAGGAGAAGAAGCAGGGCCCCAACTATGTCGAACTGGGCTTGTCGACCAGCAGCGATTTCAACGGCGATTTCGATTTCAACGTGCGCGTCGGCGTGCTGACATCGCCGTTCAACGACAGTGGCGGCGAGACCCGCGGGCTGGTGCAGATCGGCGATGAAGTAACCCTGCTGGGCGAGTACTACCAACCCTTCGGCGATCGCGGCCGCTACAGTTTCGCGCTGCGTGCCCAGTACTACGACCGCAAGATCAACCAGTACGACGGCGATGGCAACAAGCTCAACGTCGTCGGTGCCGCGCAGACCGGCTTGCAGGCGGTGGTCGGCCGCGAGTTCGGCAACTACGGGGCGATCGTGCTCGGCTTGCGCCGATTCACCGGCGATGCCGAGGCCCTGATTGGCGACCCCGGCATGCCCGAGTACGACTTCGAGATCGGCGAGGCCTTCGTCGAGGCCAGCGTGGACCGCATCGACAGCATCTTCTTCCCGCGCCAGGGTTACACAGCGCGCGCCCGCTACACTAATTCGCGCGAATCGCTGGGCGCCGACCTCGACTTCGACCAGCTCGATGTCGATGGCCTCTACGCGCACACCTTCGGCGACCATTCGCTGCAGGCCGGATTGCGCTACCACGCCACCACCGCCGGCTTCGCGCCGATCCAGAGCCAGTACCGCATCGGTGGCTATTCGCGCCTGGTCGGCTTCGAGAACAACGAACTGGTCGGGCAGAACTACGCCGTGCTGCTGACCGGCTACTCCTACAAGCTCGGCGAGATCCTCGGCCAGCCGACGCTGCTCGGCGGCAACCTGGAGTACGGCAACGTCTGGGCCGAGCGCTCCGACATCGGCTTCGACGACGCCATCCTCAACGGCAGCGCCTACTTCGGCATCGATTCGTGGATCGGGCCGATCCTGATCGGCACCGGCATGCGCGAAGGCGGCGAATACACCGTGTTCCTCGAGATCGGGCACCGGTTCTGAGCGCGGAATCTTTGTTCCTTCTCCCCGCTCGCGGGGAGAGGGAAGTACACAGCACATTCCGTCGCCGGGACCGACAACTGCTCCCGCAAACGACAGGAGGCAGGCTCATGGCCAACCAAAACTTCGGCAGCCGCTGGCACAAGGCGCAACTCGACCCGGTCGACGACGAAATTGCCCGGCTGTCCTTCATCCTGGATGTCCGCCTGCTTGAGGACGGCATCGTCGAGCGGCTCATCAGGGGCGACGAGTCGATCTGCGGCAAGCCCAATCCGGCGCTGTTCAAGAAGCTGCGCGACATGGCCAAGATGCACTTCATGCTGACCGAGGACAGCCTGAAGGCAATCGGGCCGGACGAGACGCGCAAACTGCTGGCGGAGATACGGGCGCGCCTGCAGTCGCGCTTCAATCTCGGTGGGCAGGTGCGATAGCAGGCCTGCCAAGCCTGCCGGAGCCTGTCATTGCGAGCAACCCGCTTTTGGTAAAAGCTGTACACGGGCCATGA
>JAIMJQ010000082.1:0-11818 GCA_020693165.1 Xanthomonas sp.
TTGCTTCGTCGCTGCGCTCCTCTCCATGACAAGGTTCATGGCCCGTGTACAGCTTTTACCAAAAGCGGGTTGCTCGCAATGACGAGGTTCAAGGTCACCGCGCAGTTTTTGGTGAAACTGAAGGCTCTCCATGACGACCCGATAGAGCTACGCAACGGGATCATCAAGCCAAGTTAGCCCTGCACATTAACGCCGCTGTCCCCCGCGCGTGCCATCCTTGGGGCCAGCCTTTCCTCGCAGGGTCCTCGATGCCACGTCAGTACAGCATGGGTGGTCGCGCCAGCGGACCGGCCGGTGCCGCCCACGGAGCACCCACGCCGACGACCCTGCGTGAGCGCTTCGGTGCGCTGAAAAATCTGCCGCCATTCATCAAGCTGGTGTGGCAGACCAGCCCGGCGCTGACCCTTTCCAACCTCGTCCTGAGGCTGCTGCGCGCATTGCTGCCGGTGGTCATGCTCTACATCGGCAAGTTGATCATCGACGAGGTGGTCGGGCTGGTGCAGGCTGGCGTCGTCGCCCACGAACTCGCGGCCGCGTGGACCGACGGCCAGCTCGATCTGCTGGCCAGACTGCTGCTGCTCGAGTTCGCGCTCGCCGTGGTCTCGGACGTGTCCGGACGGGTGGTGTCGCTGATCGATTCGCTGCTCTCCGAGCGCTTCAACAATGTCACCAGCGTGCGCCTGATGGAACATGCTGCGACACTCGACCTCGAGGACTTCGAGGACAGCGAACTGCAGGACAAGCTCGACCGCGCGCGACGCCAGACCATGGGCCGGATGACGCTGCTCGGTCAGTTGCTCGGCCAGGCGCAGGATGTGGTCACGGTGATCGCGTTTTCCGCCGGCCTGATGATCTACGCGCCTTGGCTGATCCTGTTGCTGGCGCTGGCGCTGGTGCCGGCGTTCATCGGCGAGGCGTACTTCAATGCGCAGAGTTATTCGCTGAACTACCAGTGGACGCCGGAACGGCGCGAGCTCGATTACGTGCGCCAGACCGGCGCCAGCGTCGAGACGGCCAAGGAAGTCAAGATCTTCGGTCTCAACGCCTTCCTGATCGAGCGCTATCGGGCGCTGTCCGAACGCTTCTACGCCGCCAACCGCGCGCTCGCGATCCGCCGCGCGAGCTGGGGCGGTCTGCTGACCGCACTCGGCACGCTCGGTTACTACGTCGCTTACGCCTTCATCGCCTGGCGCACGGTGCGTGGCGATTTCACCATCGGCGATCTGACGTTTCTTGCCGGCTCGTTCCGGCGACTGCGCAACTTGCTCGAAGGCCTGCTGATGGGCTTCTCGCAAGTGGCTGGGCAAGCGCTCTATCTGGACGATCTGTTTTCCTTCTTCGAAATCCAGCCGGAGATCACCTCGCCGGCGAATCCGCGACCGTTCCCGTCAACGGTGCGCGAAGGATTCGTGTTCGAGGACGTCGGATTTCGCTATCCGAACGCCGAGCGCTGGGCAGTACGCCACCTGAGCTTCACCCTGCATGCCGGTGAAGTGCTGGCGCTGGTTGGCGAAAACGGCGCCGGCAAGACCACGCTGGTCAAGTTGCTGGCGCGCCTGTACGACCCCGACGAAGGCCGCATCCTGCTGGATGGATACGACCTGCGCGAGTACGACATCGACCAGTTGCGCGCGCACATCGGCGTGATCTTCCAGGACTTCGTGCGCTACCACCTGAGCGCCGCCGAGAACATCGCGGTCGGCCAGATCGACGCCCGCGAGGATCGCCAGCGCATCGTCGAAGCAGCGCGGCGCAGCCTCGCCGATGGCGTCATTTCCGGATTGCCCGGCGGCTACGATCAGGTGCTCGGCAAGCGCTTCAAGAAAGGCATCGACCTGTCCGGCGGTGAATGGCAGAAAGTTGCGATCGCCCGCGCTTACATGCGCGACGCCGATCTGTTGATCCTCGACGAACCCACCGCCGCGCTCGATGCGCGCGCCGAGTTCGAGGTGTTCCAGCGCTTCAAGGAACTCAGTGCAGGCAAGACCGCGGTGCTGATCTCGCACCGCTTCTCCACCGTGCGCATGGCCGACCGCATTCTGGTGCTGGAAGCCGGCCAGATCGAGGAGGTCGGCAGCCACGAGCAACTGCTCGCGGCCGGCCATCGCTATGCAGAGCTGTTCGAGCTGCAGGCGGCGGGGTATCGGTAGTCGGCGGGCGCGGGGGGCGCTCAAGCCCTCGCCAGATCGATTGCCACCTTGACCATCAACGCGGCAACCACGCTCAGGAACACCAAGCGGATGAAGCGGCTGCCACGCAGGATTGCCATGCGGCTGCCGATCTGGCTGCCGAGCATGTTGCCGAGGATCAATGGCAGCACCACGATCCAGCGCACGTAGCCGCCGAGCAGCAGCACCGTCCACGAGCTGACGTCGGCGGCGACGTTGGTGACTTTGGACACCGCCGAGGAGCGCAGGAAGTCGAGGCCGAGGATGCTGGCGAAGGCGAACACCATCAGCGTGCCGGTGCCGGGCCCGACCAGGCCGTTGTAGAAACCGGTGACGGCGCCGATCGCGGCCGCCACCAAGGCCTGGTGGCGACCGTGGTAGCGCGGCGCGTGCTTCTGGCCGAGGTCCTTGCGCACGAAGGTGTAGACGGCGAGCACCACGCACATCGCCAGGATCACCCACTTAAGCAGCTTTGGGTCGACCCGGCGTGCCAGCGTCGCGCCCAGCGCCGACGCCGGCAGCGCGCCGGCGCACGCGGCGAGCACCAGCGGCCAGGGCAGGCGGACATGGCGGAAGTAGTTCCACGCCGCCACCGTCGTGCCGAAGATCGAACTGGTGCGTTGGGTGGCGATGACGTTGAGGATCGCCCATTCTGGAAACAGCGCGACCATCGCCGGGGTCATGATCAGCCCGCCGCCGCCGACGATGCTGTCGAGCAGTCCGGCGCCAAAACCGGCAACGGCCGCCAGCGCCCAGGTCCACCCATCCATGCACTGAAATCCGTGTCGCGGGGTTGCGATTCTCGGGGCATCGACGGCCTCATGTTGCGGTCATTGCGCGGGCATTCGGTGCAATGGCGTACAGACCGGAGCGCGCCACCTGGCGCACCCTGCGGACATCGCAACTCCCGGTAATCGCCATGATCAGGTTCCGAAGCACCGCCGGCGAGCCGATCCTGTGGGGCACCTGAGCATGCGCGCGCTGGCGTGGCTGGCGTTCGCGTGGCTGGCGTTCGCGGCCATCGGCGTCGCCGATGCGGCCGAAATCAACCGCTGCGTGGCGCTGGATGGCGTACTGGTATTCACCGATCGCCCGTGCGACGCGATGGGCATCGCCCAGCGAACCGCGATTACCCGGCTGCGTCGGCGCGTCGGGTCGGTACCGGCGGCGCCTACGCTCAGCCTGGGTTGCGCGGCCAGGACGCCCGAGGGCATGCGCGCGGCAGTCATGGACGCACTCGACCGACGCGATTTCAATGCGCTGTCGGGCCTGTACAACTTCGACGGCCGCTCGCGCTGGACCGCAGCGCCGGTAGTGCGACGGCTGGAACGAATGGCCGGGCGATCCGCATTCGAAGTCGAACTGGTGCCCGCCGAGGTCGAATCCCTGTTCGATGTGCTGAACGTGGAAGCTTCGGTGATGCCGACCTTGCGGATCGTGCAGCCGAGCGGCACCGCCGACGGACCGCTCAGCATCGAACGCTTCCGCCTGCTGCGCAGCGCCGGTTGCCTTTGGCTGGCGGGCTGACCGAAGGTCGGATAGCCGCACTGGGCAGCGCACGCGCGCTGCCGCGCCCATCGCGGTCAGCGCCTGACGAACCGGTAATGCCCCACCAGCCACTGCTCGCCGCCGGCGTAGCCGAAGAGTTCGGCGCAGGCAAGGTAGAACATGCGCCAGCGTTGCAGCCAGATCGCTGCCTGGTCGGCGCCGTAGGTGGCGCGGAACAGGTCGAGGATTTCGGCGCGATGGGCATCGGTGTTCTGCAACCAGTGCTCGCTGGTCTGCTGGTAGTGACGACCGTTGACGCGCCACTGCTGTTCCAGGCGCAGATCGTTCTGGAAGTAGAGCAGGGTGTCGGCCGCCGGCATCAATCCGCCGGTGAAGAAATAGCGGCCCATCCAGTTGTCTTCGCCTTCGACCTCGAACGGGTACATCACTTCGCGGTGCACGAAGATATGCACGAACAGCTTGCCGCCGGGCCTCAGCCATGAGGCGATGCGGCCGAGCAGGGTCTCGTAGTTGCGCATGTGTTCGAACATCTCGATCGAGACGCAGCGGTCGAAGGTGTTCGGATCGAGCTTCAGCTGGTTGACGTCGCAGGTGATCACCTCGACATTGCCGAAACCACGCTCGCGGCAGCGCGCCTCGATGAACTCGCGCTGCGGCGCCGAGTTCGACACCGCGGTGATCCGGGAATTCGGGAAGTGCTCGGCCATCCACAGCGTCAGCGAGCCCCAGCCGCAGCCGAGTTCGAGGATGCGCTGGCCGTCGACCAGCTCGGCGCGCTCGTTGTACAACGTCAGCATCGCCTCCTCGGCGACATCCAGCGTCTCGCGGCCGGTCTCGTAGTAGCAACTGGAGTACTTCAGTCGCTTGCCCAGGCAGCGCAGGAAGAACGGCGGGGGCAGTTCGTAATGCTGCTCGTTGGCGGCTTTTGTCTCGATGGCGATCGGGCTGCTGCGCAGCGCTTCGATGCGGCCACGGAAGCGTGCATACCAGTCGCCGGCGTACTCCTCGCGCAGGCGTTGTGCGTTCAGGCGGCGGGTGCCGATGCGCGTCAGCGCGTCGGGGATCAGGCCGCGTTCGCACCAGTCGATCAGGGACATAGTGGTCGATATCGAATTCGAAAAAGGAAAAAGGGGAAAGGAAAATGGATGCGCGGGCTGCGGTCAGGTCGGGGCATTTCGTGCTCCCTCTTTCGCTCTTCCCTGTTCCATTTTCCCGCGCTTGGGCCACCACGGAATCAGCGCACTCGTCGTCCGCTGATACTCGCGATAATCATCACCGCGCGAGCGCACAGCCTGGGCTTCGACGAACGGGATGCCGCTGACCCAGCACAGCGAGACCAGCATCAGCACCGGGCCGATCAGCGCCAGCCAGGCGTGCGGCGCGCCGATGGCCAGCAGCACATAGGCAAACCAGTGCAGCCACTCGAAGAAGTAATTCGGGTGCCGTGAGTAGCGCCACAGACCGCTGCGGCAGGTCCTGCCGCGGTTGCGCGGATCGGCGCGGTAGCGCGCAAGCTGCAAGTCAGCGATCGATTCGCCGGACAGGCTGGTAAACCAGAGCAGGATGCCAAGTGCGCTCCACACGGTGAAGTCCTCGACCGGATTGCTCGCGGCAACCAGGAATGGCAGCGAGAACAGGGCGACCGCCAGCGCCTGTGCCTGGAAGAACGCAAAGAACTTGCCCTGGTGGCCGCCCCAATGCTGGCGCAAGTGGGCGTAGCGGCCATCCTCGGATTCATTGAGCACGCGATGCAGCAGGTGCAGCGCCAGGCGAAATCCCCAGGCTGCGGCGAGCACGGCAACCAGCAATCGCGGTATCAGGGCGCCGTCCGCAATCGCACCGTAATACAAGGCTGCAGTACCCAGCAGCGCCGCCCAGGCGACATCGACATAACCGGCGTTGCGTGTCCGTTGCTGGATCCACCAGACCGCGGTCATGATCACCGCTGCAGCCAGCCATACGTGCAGCAAGGGCGCGAGCAGGGAATGCATGTCAGGCACGCGGCAGCGGTTCGGGATCGAAGCGCGGCAGCCACTCCGCAGCCAGCCACAGCAGCAACGGCGTCACCAGCGCCCAGACGCCGCCGATCGTGCCGTAAACCAGCCACGGCGTGGCGAGCATGTCGGCAGCGGCGAAATTGTTCGCGGCGACGAAATACGCCAGCGGGCCACCGATCAGGCCGAACAGCGCAGCGAGGCCCAGGCGTTGCTTGAAGAAGCGCATCGAATGGTTGAGCGTCAGCGCGAAACTCATCCACATGCCGAGGATCCAGATCGGCGCCAAGCCCATGAATGGCACCGGCTCGGCAAATCGCAGCAACCCGGCCTGGACGTAGGCGGTATCGATCATCAGTCCGATCAGGCAGGCTGCGCACATGAGGGCGAAGTCGGTACGTGGCCATGGCGTCAGCTTGAAAGTGACTGCCGCCAGCACCACAAGCGAAGTCGGACCCGCCCACCAGTAGCCGGCACCAGCACCGGCAACGGTGACCACCCAACCGATCTGGAACAGTGCCAGATTCAGGAGCATGTTCATGCGCGTCAGAGACTCGGTGCGAGGTCGGGCAGGAATTGCACTCGACGGTTGCCGGGCTTGGCCAGCAGCAGGTGGACATCGCCGATCGAGCGTTCCAGAAAGCCACCCTCGCAGTAGCAGAAATAGTAGTTCCACATGCGTATGAAGGACTCCGGATAGCCGAGCTGCCGCGCCTGGGGCAGGGCCGCGAGGAAGCGTTCGCGCCAGGCGCGCAGGGTCAGCGCATAACTCGGTCCGATGTCCTCCAGGTGCGTCAGGCGCAGGTCGCTGCTGCGCGCCACAGCGCCGAGCATCGCCGCATTCGACGGGATGAAGCTGCCGGGAAAGATGTAGCGTTTGATGAAGTCGACATCGGTCAGCGCGCGCTGGTAACGATGATCTTCGATGGTGATTGCCTGGATCAGCGCCGCGCCGTGGTCTTCCAGCAGGTTCCCTACCTTGGCGAAATAGGTGTCCAGGTACTGATGGCCGATCGCCTCGATCATCTCGATCGACACCAGCTTGTCGTAGCGGCCCGTGAGGTCGCGATAGTCTTCCAGCAGCAGCGTCACCCGGTCTTCAAGGCCGGCCCGGGCGACGCGCTCTGTCGCCAGTTCGTACTGCTTGCGCGAGATCGTCGTGGTGGTGACGTGCACGCCATGGTGCTGGGCCGCATACAGCGCGAAGCCACCCCACCCGGTGCCGATCTCGACGATGCGCTCGCCGGCCTTCAGATCGAGCTTGGCGCAGATGCGTGCCAGCCTGCGCTGTTGTGCGATCTCCAGAGATTCGCTCGGGTCGACGTAGATCGCGCACGAGTACATCAGCGACGGATCGAGAAACAGCTCGAAGAACTCGTTGCCGAGGTCGTAGTGGGCCGCGATATTGCGCCGGCTGCCGTCCTTGGTGTTGCGCTGGCGACTGTGCCACAGGCGCAGCGCGGCCGTCGCCAGTTTGGCGAGGCCACCCTCCATGCCATCGAGCACGTCGCGGTTGCGCACCATGATGCGGATCAGCGACGTCAGATCGTCGCAGTCCCAGGCGCCGTCCATGTACGCCTCGGCGCTGCCGACGCTGCCGCCGAGCGCCATCTGCCGGTAGACGTCGACATTGGCGACATGCACGCAGGCACGCAAGGGCTCGTCGCTGCGCACCGAGCCGAAATCGTAGCGTTCGGTGCCGTCGATCAGTGTCAGGTGGCCATGCCGAAGGCGCGTCAACTGTCCGAGCAGGCGGCGCTTGAAGAACGGCCCGGTGATGTCGGCCAGCGTTGTCGCGGCAGGCGCGCGACCCGCGTCGAAGGTGTTCTCGGTCATCGGCAGAAGCCCTCAGGGTAGTCGCGGGTGCGCATGGAACGGATTTCTCTTGAGCCGGATGAGCAGCGCATTCCAGTAGATCTTCAACGCCACTTGCGCGGTCAGTGCCGGGTATTCCAGCAGAAAGCGTGTGAGCGCCGCGCCATCGAGTTGCCTGCGTTGCATGACGAGCGTGGCGTCGAAGATGGCGCCCGCGCCATCGGTGACATCCATGTGCACGCGCAGATGTTCGCCGGGCACTTCGAAGCGCCAGTCGTAGCGCAAGCCCATCGGCAGGAACGGCGACACGTGAAAGGCCTTGTCGAAGCTCCACGCATGGATGCGGCCTCCGGTGCCATGGCGGGTCGCGGTCGCGGCGGGCAGCACGTAGGCATGACGCTCGCCCCAGGGGGTGTTGGTGATCTCGGCGACGATCGCGTTCAGCGTGCTGCCGTCAGCGTCGAAGCAATAGTAGAAGCTGACCGGATTCATCACATAGCCGAAGTAGCGCCAGTGGGCGAGCAGCCGCACCGGTCCGTCCGGGCGTACGCCGGTCGCTGCCTCCACCGCGGACTGGACCGCCGCCTTCAGTGGTACCGCCGGATCGCCGAAGTAATCGCTGCGGCGAAACGCGGCGACATTGCGCCGCTCCAGCGACCACAGCCAGCGTCCTTGCAGCAGCGTCGGCAACTCGTCGAGATCGACGTACAGCTGCGCCATCCGATAGCGGAACCCGTGCGCATGCGGGCGTGATCGCCGGTGTCGCACATGGCCGACGTAGAGGGCGCTAGCGGGCATGGGAAGGAGCGAGGGCCTTCGAGGGCGCGTAAGGGCGGAATCTGCGCGAGGCATGGCTCTGGCGTGCCCTCGTGCCCTCGTGCCCTCGTGCCCTCGGATAGGCAAGGTGACGGTGTCCGCTGGCCCGATTCATCTCAACGCCACTCGCAGCCGAGCGCCGTGGCCACGCGCACGCCGCTGCGCAGGCCATCCTCGTGGAAGCCCCAGCCCCACCAGGCGCCGCAGTACCAGCTTCGATTGACGCCGTTGATCTCGCTCCAGCGCCCCTGGGCGGCGACCGATTCGTGGGTGTAGACCGGGTGCGCGTAGTCCATGCGCGCGAGGATTTTCGTCGGATCGATGCGCTGGGTGGCGTTGAGCGTCACCACGAACGGAATCGAGCTGCTCAGGCCCTGCAGCAAATTCATCGAATAGCTGACCGTGCAGGCCGGCGCGGCCGGCTGTTTCGGGTCCGGCGCCAGCTTGAGCGCATTCCATGCGGCCCACGCCTGACGTCGGCGCGGCAGCAGGCTGGCGTCGGTGTGCAACACGGTGTCGTTGCGCTGGAAGCGCACCGCGCCGAGCACTTCGCGTTCGGCTTGAGTCGGCTCGCCGAGCAGCGCAAGTGCCTGGTCGCTGTGGCAGGCGAACACCACCTGATCGAAGCGCGAGATATCGCCATCGGCATGGATGCGAACACTGGTGTCGTCGCGGTCGACCCGACGCACGGCCGCGCCCCGGCGAAACTCGGCGCGCGTCGCCGGCACCAGTTTGTCGAGGTAGCGCGAAGAGCCACCCTTGACGACGCGCCATGGCGGCCGCGTGCCGGCATCCAGCATCTGGTGATTGGCCATGAACTGCACCAGGTATTTCGCCGGGAAATCCATGACCGTCGCCGTCGGCGAAGACCACAGCGCCGATGCCATCGGCAGCAGGTGATCCTCGATGAACAGCCGACCGTAGCCGCCGTCATGCAGATACTCGCCAAGCGCCGGTCCAGGGCCGGGAACGGCCAGCAGCGCCGGCGCTTCGCGATAGAAACGCAGGATCTCGCGCACCATGCGCCAGAACGCCGGCCTGAGCAGATTGCGGCGCTGGCAGAACAGCCGGTTGAGGTCGGTCGCGTTGTATTCGAGCCCGGAAATCTCGTTCCGGACCGCGAAGCTCATGATCGTCGGTTGCGACTCGACGCCGAGCTCGCCGAACAGCCGCGTCAGCAGCGGGTAGTGGTTGGGGTTGTAGACGATGAAGCCGCTGTCGATCCGGTGCGACTCGCCGCCGATGTCGAGCGCATGCGTGTGCGTGTGTCCTCCAAGACGCGGTTGCGCCTCGTAGACCACCACCTCGTGCTGGCGACCGAGCAGGTAAGCCGCTCCCAGTCCGGCGATGCCGGCGCCGACGATGGCGATACGCATGATTCGGAAAGCCTCAGTTTGCGCGCCGGCGCGAGCGCGTATCGCGGATGCGCGGCGGCACCGGCTTCAGATCCCAGACCAGGCCGAGCCAGGACATCGCCTTCAGCAGGTACCAGGTGACGTCGACCTCCCACCAGTAAAAGCCCTGGCGCACCGACGCCGGGTAATGGTGGTGGTTGTTGTGCCAGCCCTCGCCGAGCGTGATCAGCGCCAGCCAGAGGTTGTTGCGACTGTCGTCGCGGGTTTCATAACGACGCTGGCCCCAGACATGTGCCAGCGAATTGATCGTCACCGTGGCGTGGAACAGCGCCACGGTCGACACGAAGAAGCCCCAGACCAGCAATTGCGGACCGTTGGTGCCGAGACCCGGGGCGTAGCGTTCCAGTGCATTGCCGATGACCAGCAGCATGGCGGCAAGGGCGATCGGGGCCAGCATGTCGAAGCGGTCGAGGAAGCGCAGCTCGGGATACTTTGCGAGGTCGGGAATGCGCGACCAGTCGATGCCGAATGCCCGCGGTGTCATGAACCAGCCCATATGGCTCTTCCAGAAGCCGTGCTGGACCGGCGAGTGCAGGTCGGGCGGCTGGTCGGCGTGGCGATGGTGGTGCCGGTGATGAGCGGCCCACCACAGCGGCCCACGCTGCACCGAACTGGCGCCGATCAGGCCGAAGACGAATTGCAGGATGCGCGAGGTGCGGAACGCGCGGTGCGAGAAGTACCGGTGATAGAAGCCGGTGATCGCAAACATCCGCAGCAGGTAGAGCAGGGCGGCGACCGCCACCGCGAACCCGCTGAAACCGACGAAAACCACGCCGACGCAAGCGACGTGCAGCCCGATGAACGGAATCACCCGCAGCCAGTCGATGCGATCGGCCGCAGGCCCTTCGATGCGGACGTCGGCGCTGGTGTCGAACCAGCGCACGATCGCGATTGCGGCGCGGCGCCACAGGCTGCGGGTGCGGGTGACGGTATCGTCGAACGCCTCTTCGACGACACCGGCAGCGTGCTCCATGCGCGCGCGGGCGCTGACGACGGCTTCGCCAACGCCGCGCTCGACCTGCTGGGCGGCGACGCCGACCTTGCGTCGGGCCTCCTCCAGCGTATCGGTGACGGCTTGTTCCAGTTGGGCAGCCTGCATGCCGCTGCGGGAGGCTGTGGGCTCATGCGTCATCGCTCGTTCCTGTCAGTCTACCTGCGGCTCCACGCTGACCTCGGTGTTCACCGAGTTGGCGATGAAGCAACCCTTGTGGGCGCGCTCGTGCAGCCCGTCGAGTTCCTCACGCGTCGGCTGGCGGCCGCTGAACACGACGCGCGGGCGCAACACGACGCGAGTCATGCAAAGCCTACCCTCGGCGTTCTTGTCGAGCGTACCGACGGCGTCGTCGGTGTACGCGGCGACCGCCAATCCCTTGACCGCCGCAATCGCGAGGAAAGTGAGCATATGACACGAGGCGAGAGACGCCGTGAAGGCGTCTTCCGGGTCGACTGCTTCCGCATTGCCGTTGAATGCGGGGGCCGACGAAGCCCGCAGTTGCTGGTCGCCCTTGAAGTGCCAGCTGTGATCGCGCGAAAAGCTCTTGTCGGCGAAACTGCCCGAAGAGTGCTGAAACCGGATCGTTGCGTGATGTTCGCTCATGGTAGTGACGTCTCGACCGTAAAGCGGCAATTAGCGCGCATCCAGACGACGGTACGCAAGCGTGTGGAGCACGCTGGTGACATTGCAGCAGGGCGGTGGCGGTTGGATGCAGTGCCTTGCGTATGTGGGTCCAGCTTGTCTGGACGCCGTTGCTCCTGAATCTCCCTGTGGGTCCAGACTGGTCTGGACGCCGTTGCACTTGAAGCTCCCTGTGGGTCCAGACTGGTCTGGACGCCGTTGCACTTGAAGCTCCCTGCGGGTCCAGACTGGTCTGGACGCCGTTGCACTTGAAGCTCCCTGTGGGTCCAGACTGGTCTGGACGCCGTTGCACTTGAAGCTTCCTGTGGGTCCAGACTTGTCTGGACGCCGTTGCACTTGAAGCTCCCTGTGGGTCCAGACTGGTCTGGACGCTTTTCGGTGGCCAGATCAAGAACGTCCAGACAAGTCTGGACCCACAAGAGCCCGCAAACTGCGAGCCTTTCCCTTTCCCTTTCCCTTTCCCTT
>JAIMJQ010000082.1:11830-12073 GCA_020693165.1 Xanthomonas sp.
TCCCTTTCCCTTTCTCTTGCCCCTTGCCCCTTGCCCCTATGCCACAACCCCCAACTCCCGCCCCACCGCGATGAACGCATCCACTGCCCGATCCAGATGCTCGCGCTCATGGGCAGCGGACAGTTGCACGCGGATGCGCGCCTGGCCTTTGGGCACGACCGGGAAGAAAAAGCCGATCACGTAGACGCCGTGATCGAGCAGGCGCGAGGCGAACTCCTGCGCCAGCTTGGCGTCGTAGAGCAT
>JAIMJQ010000082.1:12103-14765 GCA_020693165.1 Xanthomonas sp.
CAGATCGAAACCCGCCGCAGTCATGCGTTCGCGGAAATAGCGCGCGTTCTCCATCAACTTGATGCGCAGGTCGGCGGCGCTCATCAGCAGTTCGAAGACCTTCAGGCTGGCGGCGACGATCGGCGGCGGCAGCGAGTTCGAGAACAGATAGGGCCGCGAGCGCTGCCGCAGCAATTCGATGATCTCCTTGCGCCCGGTGGTGAAACCGCCGAGTCCGCCGCCGAGCGCCTTGCCCAGCGTCGAGGTGTAGATATCGATGTGCTCCATGACGCCATGGAACTCGGCCGTGCCGCGTCCGGTCGGGCCGAGGAAGCCGGTGGCGTGGCACTCGTCGATATGCACCAGCGCGCCATATTTGCGCGCCAATAGCGTCAACTGGTCGAGCGGGGCGATCGCGCCATCCATGCTGAACACGCCATCGCTGGTGATCATCCGCGTGCGCGCGCCGGCAGCGGCCTTCAACTGCTCCTCGAGATCGGCCATGTCGCCATTGGCGTAGCGGTAGCGCTGCGCCTTGCACAGGCGCACGCCGTCGATGATCGAGGCGTGGTTCAGGGCATCGGAAATGATCGCGTCCTGCTCGCCCAGCAGCGGCTCGAACAAGCCGCCGTTGGCGTCGAAGCAGGCGGCATAGAGGATGGTGTCCTCGGTACCGAAAAACTCGCTGATCTTGCGTTCGAGCTGTTTGTGCAGGTCCTGGGTGCCGCAGATGAAGCGCACCGAGGCGACGCCGAAGCCATGGCTGTCGAGTGCCTGCTTGGCAGCGGCGATGATCTCCGGATGGTCGGCAAGGCCAAGGTAGTTGTTGGCGCAGAAGTTCAGCATCTCGCGACCGTCCGCGAGGCGGATCTGCGCTGACTGCGGCGTGGCGATGATGCGCTCGCGCTTGTACAGGCCCTGCGCTTCGATATCGGCCAGTTCGGCAGCAAATCGTTCCTGGGCGGCGTAGCTCATGGCGGCAATCCGGCGTTCACGGGGCAGGGAGCGGAATTCTGCCTGTTCCGGATGCCGTTAGGGGATGGCCTTCGAGCGCTAGCCCGCACTACTCACACCGGCGCGAAAAGATGCACGCTTGGTCAAGCCACAGCCGGCTTTCGACAGCATCGCCGTGATTGCAGTCTGTCGTGAGCATCTTTTCGCTTCGCGGTCCTGGCTCGGTGTTTGCGCCGACGGCTAGTGTGGTGCCCCGCAATCAGCGGACATGATCCGCGAGTGGATTTGCGCGACTGGCAAGGCGCGACGATGCGACATAGCAGCGCTATGGCAAGGAGGGGCAACGCCGCCAGGCGCGCAAAGACGCCGCGGATACGTTCGATTGATTGCGAAGCACCAAACCAGGTTGCTCGTCGTCGCAAGGGAGCCACCACTCCTCCTCCTCGCGCCTTGCTGTCGGCGCAAATCCCTTCGCCATCATCCACGACCGGTGTGAGAAATGCGGGCGTGCGGGCTTCCGAAAACGGCGCGGTGGGCAGGGGGCAGGGGACGAACCTCGGCACAAAGCTGGAGCGTGACGCGAGGCCGTGCCCCTGTCCCTTGCCCCGACTTCAAGGGCCCCATGATGACGACATGTTCGGCGACTGCATGCCCTCGCCCGAATCGTTGCGCAATCAGGTCCGGCGAAACCGCTTTGCATTGCTGCCCACCAGCGCCAGCGCCCAGCGATCCGGCAGCACCTTGGTCAGCGTGCGTACGAAGCGGTTCCAGCGGCCATTGACGTACACGATGTCGCCGCGCTCAACGGCCTCGAAAGCCTGCCGCGCGACGGTTGCGGCGTCCATCCACATGAACTTCGGCATCTTCGACACCGTCGCGCGCATGCCGTTGGCGTCGTGGAACTCGCTGAAGGTGAAGCCAGGACAAAGCGCCGTGACGTGGATTCCATTCGCGGCCACTTCCTGCGCCAGCGACTGCGAAAAGCGGATCAGATAGCTCTTGGTGGCGCCGTACAGGGTGTGCCCGGCGGTGCCCGGCACCAGGCCGGCCAGCGATGCTACGTTGACGATGCGACCAAAGCCGCGTTCCTTCATGCCCGGCAGCAACCGGTAGATCAGCTCGGTAGGTACCCACAGCAGTACCCGCAGAAAATCGGCATGAGTCGACCACGGCACCGACAGCAATGAGCCCGGAACTCCGTACCCGGCATTGTTGATCAAGCCGTCGACGATCAACCCGCGCGCCTCGATGGTCTCGACCAGCCGCGCCGAGGCCAGAGGGTCACTCAGATCCTCGCTGATGACCGCGGCATCGCAGCCATGGCGGGCACTGAGCTCGGTCGCCAGCGCCTGCAGGCGATCGGCCCGCCGCGCCACCAGCAGCAGATCCCATCCGCGTGCCGCCCACTCGCGCGCGCAGGCTTCACCAATTCCGGCCGACGCGCCGGTGATCAACATTCGATGTTTCATGGCGGCGATCCGGTTGTGGCGAAGCGGCGACGATAGCGAAACCGGGCAGGGTAAGGAGGTGGGGAGCTGGAATGGGACTCGGGGCTCGGGGCCCAATCCCAGGGCGGAAAGTGCCGGGCTCGGGTGGGTCCAGGGTTGTCTGGACGCTGTTCATGCACAGCTCTGGTGGGCACAGACTTGCATGGCCGCGCTTCATGCCCTGCTGTTGTGGGTCCAGACTTGTCTGGACGCTGTTCATGCACAGCACTGGTGGGCACAGA
>JAIMJQ010000083.1 GCA_020693165.1 Xanthomonas sp.
CGCCGGCGTGTACGTCGCGGTCAAAGTCCTGGCGCCAGCCGTGGTGCTGGTCAGCATGCAACTGGCGCTGCTGTTCGGCGCGGTGCCGGTGGTCAACGTGACCGGGCCGCAGGAGTCGGTGCCATCGCTGATGCTGATTGTTCCCAGCGGCGAGGTACTGACCGCAGCGACGCCGACAACCACCGTGTACGGCTGACCGACCACCGACGCATCCGGCAGATCGCTGGTGATCGTCGTGGTGGTTGGCTGCTGGTCGTCGTCCTCAATGGTGCCGGTGCCGGTCAGAACGACCGGCGTGCCTTCGATCAGCGGTGGCACCGGGATCGTCGCGTTGACGATGTTGCTCAGGTCGAGACGAAAGTTCTCATTGCCCTCGAAGACGCTGTCGCCGACGATCTGCACCGTGATCGGCAGGCTGGTCTGGCCGGCCAGGATGGTCGCACCGGCTGGCAACAACTGCAGATAGTCGTTGTTGGCCAGCGTCGCGCTGCCGTTGGCGGTGGCGCGGGTGAAGCTGACATCGCGCCCGGACACCGCCGACAGGCTGACCACGAAGTCCATCGGCGTGTTGCCGGCGTCACCTTCCAGCTGGCTCGGGCTGGTGATCGAGATCACCGGCGGCAGGTCGTCGTCGACGATGGTGCCGGTGGCGACATTCGCACCCAGGCTCACGCTGCCGACTGCCGTCGATCCCGACAAGGTCAGCGTGAACGTCTCATCATCCTCGTCGAGCGCGTCGTTGTTGATGACTACACTGACCGTCTGGCTGGCGTTGCTGTTCGCCGGGAAGGTGACCGTGCCGCCCACGATCGGCGTGAAATCCGCCGCCGTGGCCGTGCCGAAGGCGCTGTTCACAGCAAGCGTCACACCCGACTGCACCGGATTGCTCAGGTTCACAGAAAATGCCATCGGACTGCTGGCCTCGTTCTGGCTGACGCTGATCGTGAACGTCACCACCGCGCTGTCATTGTCGGTGATGGACAGCCGGCCGCTGCCATCGATCACTGTGGTGGTACCGGTGACATCGGTCAGCGCACCCAGATTCAGCGTTGCCGTTTCCAAGCCCTCGACGATAAGGTCGCCAACCACCGGCACCGTGATCGTCTGGGTCAGCGGACCGCCAACCGCAAAGCTCAGAATGCCCGAGGTAGCCGTGTAGTCGCTCACCGCCTGCGCAGTTCCCGCGGTGATGCTGTACGGCACCGTGAAGGCGGTCAGGCTGTTCGTGCGCGTCACCGTGAAGGTGGCGTTGCTCGTAGCAGCATCGCCTTCGGTGATTGCCACATCGTCGATGCTGAGGTCGGCGCTGGCATTGGTCAGCGCGTAACTCAGCGCTGGCGTGGCGCCATTGCTGCTGGCAGTGACGTTGTACGCACCGACGATGGCATTTGCGGTTGCCGTGCTGCTGGCCACACCCCCGGCACCAATCGGGGCCGGATTCGGGGCCAGACTGGCGCTGGCACCCGCGCCCGGTGGCGCGAAGCTGACCACGCCGCCTTGCACTGGCTCGCCGGGACTAACGGCGGTCACGGTCGCCGTCAGCGGGTTGGCAAACGCCAGGCCCGGACCGGCGCTCTGATTGTTGCCGCCAGTCAATGCCAGCGTGAATCCGCGCGACTCGTAGGCGCCGATATCGCATGTCGTCTGTTGCGGGCGAGCGATGCCGCGCTGATCCAGGGTGCCGACGGGCGCTGCCGCGCAGGCGGCGTTGTTGCCGGCATTGATCGCCGGGCTGCCGGGCAGCAAGGCCAGGGTTGGGGTTGGGCCACCGTAGTTGCCAAACGCCGACACCAGCGGGTTGTTGACGCCGACGATATTGCCGTTGACCCCGTTGGTGAGACCGCCACCGGTGCCGATCAGGTTGTTGGCACTGGCGGCTTCAAAGTTGACCAGGCTGTCGGCCGGAACGCCGGCGGCGAGATTGCCGGAAACGATCGTATTGATCAGGGTCACGCTGTTGGTGCCCGCGCCAAAGTCGAAGATAGCGGCCGACCCGGCGGCAGAATTGCTGTTGTTGACGATGGTGCTGTTGATCACAGTCGCTGTGACAGTGGCATTCACCAGGCCGATCGCCGTTTCTCCAAGCGCGGTGCTGCCGGTGTTGTTCGCAATGGTCGAATTGACAATCCGCAGGGTTCCCCCGCCCTGCACCATGCGTAATCCGCCGCCAGAAACCGTACCGCTGTTGTTGCGGATCGTCGAGTCCGTGATGGTGGCAAAGCCGCCGAAGACATAAACCCCTGGGGAAAATACTGCTGCGTTGTTCTCGACCAGTGTGCGGTTCATGGTCAGCGTGCCGAAGCCGAGCGAGACACCGCCGCCTTGGCCGCCGCCCAAAACAGCGCGGTTATCGCGCACCACACAGTCATTGAGGGTGAGGTTGGCAGAGTTGGCTTCAATGCCCGCCCCAAAACCGCCGGTCTGGCCATTGCTCACGGTCAATTTGGATAGCGTTGTATTCCCCCCCGCGGTGATGTTGATCACCCGGAAATCCGGCGTTCCCGGTGCGGTTGAGCGGGTCACCGTGACGCCGGTCGCGCCACCATCGATGTTCAGATCCTTGTTGATCAGCAGTTCGGCTGTGGTCAGCGTCACCGAGCTCACCGCCGGTGCAAAGGTGATCGTGCTGCCCGGGCAGGCGTCGGCGATGATCTGCCGCAAGCTGCCGGCACCACTGTCATTGCCGTTGGTCACCACGGTCGCCGGACAGACGATATCGAAGGTGTCTGATGTGGCACTGGTCAGTCCGGCGCTGGCGGCCATCAGCGTGTAGCCATTGCCGATGTTGTTCAGCGACAGATTGCCGAAGGTGGCGACACCGGCTACTGCCGACACCGACGTCGTGCCGCCCAGCGTGCTGACTCCCGGATTGGCACCGATGGCGATGGCGACGCTGGCCGTCGACGCCGTCAGGTTACCGAAGGCATCGACGATGCGCACGCTGACCGGCGGCGCGATCGCCACGCTCGGCGCGGCGTCGCTCGGCTGCTGCAGGAACGCCAGTTGCGCTGGGGCCGCAGCGGAGATGGCGATGGCAGGCTGCGTGGTGGCCGAGGCAATGCCGGCCATGGTCGCATCCAGGGTGACATTGCCCGCGGTGTTGATGCGGCAGCCGCTGAAGCTTGCGATGCCGGCAACCGCATTCACCGGGTTTGCGTCGCAGACCACCGGGCCGGTGCCGCTCGCCACGCTCAGACTGACGGCATCGGTTGCGGTGTCGACCAGATTGCCGAGGGCATCCTCGATACGCAGCGTTGGTTGCGCGGCGAAGGCGACGCCCGCAGTGGCCGTGGCCGAGGGTGCGGGCGAAAACACCAGCCGGCTGGGTGGGCCGGGCCGAATGACGACTTGCGGGTTCGAGGTGCTGTTGGTTGCCGAGCCGGAGATCGCACGCAGCGTCGCCGTGCCTACGCTTCCAATGCGACATCCACTGAAGCTGGCGACGCCGGCCACCGGAATCACCGGGTTGACATCGCAATCCAGGGGACCGCTACCGCTGTTCAGCTCAAGCGCGACTGGAATGGTGTAACCGGTCAATGTCGCACCCGCACCGTTCTGCACCGTCACCTGGGGCTGCACGGGGAAGGCCGTGGCCACCTGCGCCGTTGCGGAGGGCGCGGTGGTGAAAGCCAGGCGCGCAGGCTCCACGGTCACGTTGAGCACGGAGGCCACGCGCGGCGTGACCGGATCGTTGGTCGCGAAGCACACGGCGCCGACATGGCTTCCCGCTGACAGCGCGGCCAGGTCGACCGTGACTTCCTGCTGCGTGCTACGAGCCAGGGTTCCCGTGGACGGGGTGGCATTGCCCAGCCATGCCGCATCGCACGGCACTTCGCCCAGGACGCGCATCGTCAGGCCGGCGAAGGCAGCGGTGGCCACCCAGTTTCCGGTGCCGTTGGTGGCAACCGTCAGCAGGGCAGATCCGGTGTTGCCGTGCACGGTGTTCGATCCGAACCAGGCGAAGCGGTTGGCGAAAGTACCGCGGGTGTTAACGACCACCCAATAGCGGCCTGCGGGCAGGTTGACGCTCTGTCCGGCGGCATCCAGGTTGAGCGAGATCGAGCTGCTGCCGACCGTGGTGACGCCGGCAGCGGTCGGTGTGGCGGTGTAGGTCCAGATCGCGGCCGCGGGATTGGTCTGGGGATTGCCGGCCGGCAGCCCCGCGGCATCCGGATAGATGCTCCAGGTCAGATTGGTCGCCGCCGACGTCAACGCGGCGCCTGAAACGACAAAGCCTGCCACAAACAATTGGGTAATCCGGGGCGGCGTGGGCACGACCAGGTCATCGGCCGCAAACTGCGCCTGGCTCCCGGCGGGGGCCGGGTCGGTGTAGATCGTGCTGCGGAAGCCACTGCCGACGCCCACGCTGGTGGTATTGCGCAGGACCGCGGGAGCCACGCCGACCTGGTCGACGGTGAAGTCGAGCGGATAGCCGCCGTCGTTGGCGACCGTGACCGCCGCTGACCCGGTGATGCCTTCGACCGTCGTGATCGCCTGCGAGAGCGGAATCACCCTGACGACAGGCGGCGGCACCGATACCGACACCGGCAGGTTGAGGTCGTCGGCGGACGTGCCGCCGTTCTTGCGCAACTCCAGCCAGCCGTGTCTGTAGATGCCGTCGAGCGGGATGGCAGTGCTGTCGATGGTGATGGTCAGCTCGACCGTGGCATCCGGCGCCAGAGTGAAGCTCGCAGGTGACACCGTACCGGTCAGCCCGCTCAGCGCGGCCGTCCAGCTGACGCTGGTGATGCCCGGGTTGCGCAGACGCCGGATGAACTGGCATTCGTCGAGGCAGTAGCGCTTGCCGAGGCTGGCCAGATTCAGGGTGCTCGGATCGCCCGCTGCCGCGGGGTTCGCCGCCTGGAAGTTGGCGCCGGTTTCGTCCAGCAACAATCCCGAGTTGGCTGCCAGATTGACGCGGATGCGGCCCGCGCCCATGTCGAAAGGCGTTGCCGCCGATCCGTCTTCCTTGAGCACGCCGCGCATCGCGGTCATCTGCAGGGCCGACTTCAGCTCCGGCACCGTCCACGCCGGCCGCAGTTGGCGCAGCAACAACACGGCGCCGGCCTGGTGGGGAGAGGCCATGGAGGTGCCGTCGAGCAATTCCACCAGCGCCTCGCTGCCGGTCACCGTGGTGCCGGCATAAGCCGCCAGGATGCGCACACCCGGCGCGGTGACGTCGGGCTTGACCAGATCGAATTCATCGGCCGGACCGCGCGAACTGGAAGCGGCCAGCTGGTCCGGCGTGTTTGACTCGGGCGATGGCGGGAACGCGATGCCCGCGGTGGCGGTTGTCGGGTTCGCCTGACCGAAATCGCGCAACGCGTCGCCTCCGGCCTGGGTGACCGAAAACACCGGGACGGTGGTTCCCGGCACCGTTGGCAGGATGATCCCGGCGGCATTGTTGGCGATTACCACCGCGACGGCGCCGGCCGCACTGGCATTGTTGACCTTGATCGCAAAACTGCAGGTGCCGCGGCGGATCACCGCGATCGCGCCCGCAAAGGTGTTGGCCGGATAGGCGGCGCATCCATCCGCAGCGGTGTTGATGCCGGCGCTGATCCGCAGCGGCGTCGTGCCCGGAATCGAGGCACTGAATGCCACACCGCCGGTACCTTGCGACAACGCGATCGGGTCCAGGTTGGCTGGAACCGGCGACGGACCGGTCACGCGCATCGACAGCACGAAGTTGCCGCGGCCATGCTGCGCCGCCGCCGTGCTCGACACCCACGGCTCGTGGTGCCCGAGTGTGCTCGCCAGGGGACCGGAGTTCCCCGCCGACGCGGCCACGTAAATGCCGGCGTCCACCGCTCCCAGAAATGCCAGCGAAGTTGCATCCGTCCACGGCGACTCGCCGCCGGAAATCGAGTAGTTGATGACGTCGACGATGCCGTCGACGACAGCCTGGTCAACTGCCGCAATCGTGGCCGTGTTCGGACAAAGCCCGCGCCCGGTGCTGAGTTCGGTGTAACAGACGTCGTAGGCAATGATGTTGGCGCGCGGCGCGACGCCGGAGATGCGCACGGTGTTGCCGGAATACAGCGCATCGCGCTCGTTGCCGGCGGCGGTCGACGCCACGTGCGTCCCGTGCCCGTTGGTGTCGCCAAAGCCCGGCTCCTCGCGCAAGCCGGCATCGCTACACGCGTTGAACGGCGCTGCGCAAACAAAGTCATAGCCACCGATCAGCTTGTCGTTGCAGCGCCCGGCGTCGACTCCGCTGGCTGCACAGGTTCCGAGGAAAGTACCACTGCCGAGTGGATTGACGTGCGCATGCGCATCGACGGGACCCACGGCGGCGAAAGACGGGCTACCGAAGTTGATGCCGGAATCGATCACCCCGATCACCCGCCCCTCCCCCTTCGCCGGCCCCGTCGAGCCGGGATTGCTGCCATTCCAGATCGGCTCCGCACCGATCAGCTGCGGCCCGACATCGGTATCCAGCTCCAGCAGGCGCTCGGGGCTGACCAGGCGCACTTCGGGAAGGCCCCCGACCGCCTCGGCCTCGGCCGAGCTGAGCTCGAGCACCAGCGCGTTGATCGCGTGCTGCATGCGCAACGAGGTGGTCGGCGCGCGACCCAGCCGCTGGGTCAGCGTCGCTTCGAGGGACTGCTGCTGCGCTCGCAGATGAGCCACGTAGTTCGTCGCCTCACGGCTCTGACTGTCGAGGCGTGCGGAGCCCGGCTGCCGCCCGGGCGCTGCCAGACCGGATCTGCCGCCGCGGTAAGAGGCGAGTGCCGGCTCGCGCAGGACAACAATGTAGCGGCTTCGCTCTTCAGCCTCGGCAGCGGACTTGTTTGCGTCTCGAAGGCGATACGGCGCTTCGGGCTGCGGCACCGTCCTGGCCGAAACGGCGTTGACTTCGCCGGCGGCTGCTGGAGCACCGACCACGACGGCACTGACAGCGATCCATGACAGTCCACAGTAAAGTGCAGCAACGACGTGCTTGAACATGCGGACCCCGGCAGAGCTAAAGATGAAACTGGCTGCCGACCGCGATTCGCGTGGAGAGCACCCCCCTTCCGCTAAATTAGCACGACGGCCAGCGTTCATGACCGCTCGTCGGGATTATAGTTTTTCACCGCGCGGCCTTGAGGCTATTGCGCCCGTACACGCAATCTCGACAACGCTGAACGCGCGGTCAAGGAACCGCAACCACCCTCTGCTATCCTCCGGCGCCCGAGGGTTGCCAGGGTAATCCGCAACCTGCTCCTCGATCCCGAATCGCGCCAGCAATCGACCCCATCGATGAAGCACACGATCAGCCTTGGCTTGATGCTCGCTGCCCTCTGGTGGGTGCTGTCGGGCTTTGCCCAGCCATTGTTGCTCGGTTTCGGGGCCTTCAGCGTCGTCTTTACGCTCTGGCTGGCGCGGCGCATGGACGCTATCGATCGCGAAAGCCATCCGATTCACCTGTCTTTCGGTCTGCTGCGCTTCTGGGCGCGGCTGATCGTCGAGATTGTCGTCTCCAACCTGCAGGTGCTGTCTGCAATCCTGTCGCCACGGGCGAACGCCCTCCAGCCGCACTTCCTGCGTGTCCGCGTGCGCCAGACCTCGGACCTTGGCAAGGTGATCCTCGCCAATTCGATCACGTTGACGCCCGGCACCGTGAGCATCGCCCTCAATGGCGACGAACTGCTGGTGCATGCATTGACCCGGGCGTCGGGCCAGGGCGTGCGCGACGGCCAGCTCGACCTTCTGGTTCCCGCCGATGTCGAGGAGGTGGCACAGTGATCCTGGAAACCGCCGGAGTTGCGATCCTGGTGGCGATGGGCGCGGCATTGGCGCGCACGCTGCTCGGACCCACGGTTTACGACCGCATCCTCGCGGTCAACAGCTTCGGCACCAAGACCGTGCTGCTGATCGCGCTGCTCGGCGCTTTTGCCGGACGCGCCGATTACCTCGACGTGGCATTGCTGTACGCGCTGATCAATTTCATCGCTACCGTGGCGATGATGAAGTACAGCCAGGTCGGTGCGCTGGCGCGCGTCGAAGTGGACGAGACGCAATCATGAGCGCGACCCATGGGCTCGCCGTCGTGCTGCTGTTCCTCGGCTCCGTGTCGCTGATCATTGCCGGAATCGGGCTGCTGCGCTTCCCGCACTTCTACACGCGCCTGCACGCAGCGGGCGTCATCGATACCCTCGCCGCCGGCCTGTTCCTGGCCGGACTGACATGGTGGTTCGGGCCGACGCTGGGCGCGGTCAAGCTGGCGTTGATCTTCGCGTTCCTGCTGTTCACCAGCCCGACTGCGTGCCACGCGCTGGCGCACACGGCGTGGACCAGCGGGTTGCGCGAACCGGCGCAGGACCAGGAGTAGCCGCCATGTCCTCGCTGTTCATCATCCTGCTGCTGGCCTTCATGCTGGTCACATCGGTGTTTGTTGCACTCAGCCGCGACCTGTTGACCGTGGTGATGGTTTTCAGTGCCTACAGCCTGCTGTCGGCCGGCATGTTCATGGTCCTCGACGCACCCGATGTCGCCTTCACCGAGGCCGCGGTCGGTGCCGGCGTGTCGACGCTGCTGATGCTGATAGCGCTCAGCAAGACCGGCCGTTTCGAACGCCGCGGCCGTCGCCAGTGGCTGCCTCTGGCCCTGGTCCTGGTTACCGGGGCAACGCTGGTCTACGGCACGCTCGATCTTCCCGACATCGGTAGCCCCGACAACCCGGTGCATCAGCATGTGGCGCCGCGCTACCTCGAAGAATCGGCTACCGAAATCGGCATCCCCAACGTGGTGACCAGCGTGCTGGCGAGTTACCGCGGTTTCGACACGCTCGGCGAGGTGGTGGTCGTTTTCACCGCCGGCCTTGGCGTATGGCTGCTGATCGGCGGCATCCGCCGCAAGGGAGGTCACTGATGCACGACTCCCTGATCTTGCGGGTTGTCGCCAAGTTCCTGATGCCGGTCATCCTGCTGTTCGGCCTGTACGTTCAGTTCCATGGCGAACTCGGACCCGGCGGCGGTTTCCAGGCTGGCGTCATCCTCGCATCGGCGCTGATCGTGCACCTGCTGATATTTGGAGTCGACGAGACCCGCCGCATCGTGCCGCTTCCGGCATTGCGCACGCTGGCTGCCACGGGAGCGCTGCTTTACGGCGGCACCGGCCTGGCCAGCCTGATCTTCGGCGCCAACTTCCTCGACTACAACGTGCTCGGCAACACGCCGGTCGCGGGCCAGCACCTCGGCATCATCCTGATCGAACTGGGCGTGTGCATCACGGTGTCGTCGACCATGGTGCTGCTGTCGCTGGTGTTTGCCGAACGGGTGCGCACATGATCCCTTCGCTCGGCCTCTACAACTACTGGATCGTCATCGCCCTGATGATGGTGGGTCTGTACACCGTGATCGCGCGCGGCAATCTGGTCAAGAAGCTGGTCGGACTCAACATCTTCCAGACCGCGGTGTTCTTCCTCTACATCAGCATGGGTTTCATGTTCGACGCCGCCGCCCCCATCCTGGCCGAAGGCGTGACCCGCTATTCCAACCCGCTGACCAGCGTACTGATCCTGACCGCGATCGTCGTCGGCGTGGCCACCACCGCGCTCGGTCTGGCGCTGGTCATCCGCATCAAGGAAGCTTACGGCAGCGTCGACGACGACGAATTGCAGCGCATGGACGACGAGTCGTGATCGGCCGATGAGCGCTCATTTGCAGGTCCTGATCGTGGTCATTCCGCTGTTGGCGGCGCCGTTGCTGACACTGCTGCGCGGCACCAATGCGCCATGGGCGGTGGCGACGGCAGTGAGCTGGACGGTACTGGCGATCGCGCTGTGGCTGGCCGGTCAGGTGCAGTTGCACGGCCAGCTCGATTACGCGCTCGGCGGCTGGGCGGCGCCGTGGGGCATCGCCTATCGCCTCGACGCCGCCAGCGCAATGGTGCAGTTGCTGGTCGCAATGGTCGCGGCAGTCGCATTGCCGTACGCCCGGCTGAGTGCCGCTCGCGAACTGGAGGCCGAGCAACAACCGGGCTTCTACGCTGCGGTCATGCTGCTGCTGGCCGGGTTGCTCGGCATCACCGCTACCGGTGACGCCTTCAACGTCTTCGTGTTTCTCGAGATCAGCTCGCTTTCCTCCTACACGCTGATCGCACTCGGTCGCGACCGTCGCGCGCTGACCAGCGCATTCCGCTATTTGATCATGGGCACCATCGGCGCCACATTCTTCCTGATCGGCGTCGGCCTGCTGTACGTGCTGACCGGCACGCTGAACATGGCCGACCTGGCCGAGCGCCTGCCGGCAGTGGAAAGCACACGCACCGCGCACACCGCGGTGGCCTTCCTGGTCGTCGGCGTCTGTCTGAAGCTGGCACTGTTCCCGCTGCACCTGTGGCTGCCCAACGCCTACACCTATGCACCATCGGCCGTCACTGCACTGGTTGCGGCGACTGCCACCAAGGTCGCCGCCTATGTGCTGATCCGCTTCCTCTACACGATTTTCGGCATCGATTTCGCCTTCGGCCAACTGCCGCTGGCGCAGATCCTGATGGTTCTTGCCGTGATCGGCATGCTGGTGGCCTCGGCGGTCGCAATCCGCCAGCCGGACGCCAAGCGCCTGCTGGCCTATTCCAGCGTCGCCCAGGTCGGTTACATCGTGCTCGGGCTGGCGCTGGGATCGGTGCTCGGCCTGACCGCAGCGCTACTGCACATGTTCAACCACGCGCTGATGAAGGGCGCGTTGTTCATGGCGCTCGGCTGCGTCGCCTGGCGCATCGGCAGCACCCGCGTCGACCAGTTGCAGGGCCTCGGGCGCGACATGCCGTGGACGATGGCGGCATTCGTGATCGGCGGCCTCAGCCTGATCGGCACACCGCTGACGGTCGGCTTCATCAGCAAGTGGTACCTGGTACTGGCCGCGCTGGAACAGGGCTGGTGGGCGCTGGTCGCGGCCATCCTGGTCAGCTCGCTGATGGCCGTGGTCTATATCTGGCGAATTGTCGAGATCGCCTACTTCCAGCAGAGCGAGTCCCGCGATCACACGCGTGAAGTACCGCTCGGCCTGCTGCTGCCGACCTGGGCGCTGGTGCTCGCCAACCTCTGGTTCGGCATCGACACCCGCCTGACCGTCGGCATTGCCGAACAGGCGGCGCGCGCGCTGATCGGAAGCGCACCATGAGCGCCAGCGACGCCCTGCAATGGATGCTGCTGATCCCTGCGCTCGGTGCGCTCGGCATCGTTCTGTGCCAGCGCATTCCCAACCTGCGCGAGGGCGTCACCCTCACCACCGCGGCCAGTCTGTTTACCTGTGCGTTGGCGGTACTCGGCGATGTGCAGGCCGGCAACACGCCGTTATTGCGACTGGCCGAGCCGTTGCCGGGCATCGTGCTCGGCCTGCGCGCTGAACCGCTCGGCGTCCTGTTCGCGCTGCTCGCCAGCGGACTGTGGATCGTCACCTCGGTGTACTCGATCGGCTACATGCGCGCCAAGCGCGAGCAGCACCAGACGCGCTTCTATGCGTGCTTTGCGATCGCACTGACTGGCGCGATGGGCGTCGCGTTGGCCAGCAACCTGGTCACCTTGTTCGTGTTCTACGAAGTGCTGACGTTGTCGACCTATCCGCTGGTCGCACACGCCGGCAATCGCAACGCGGTGCAGGGTGCGCGGATCTACCTCGGTATCCTGCTGGCGACGTCGATTGGCCTGCTGCTGCCCGCAATCATCTGGACCTGGCACCTCGCCGGCAGCGTCGACTTCGTCGAAGGCGGCATCCTCGCCGGCAAGGTCGGCCCGACTGAGGCGGCGCTGCTGCTGGCGATGTTCGTGCTCGGCGTCGGCAAGGCCGCGGTGATGCCGGTGCATCGCTGGTTGCCGGCGGCGATGGTGGCGCCGACGCCGGTGTCGGCGCTGCTGCATGCGGTCGCCGTGGTCAAGGCGGGCGTGTTCACGCTGACCAAAGTCGTGATCTACATCTTCGGCACCGAATTCCTCGCCAGCATTCCGGCCGAACGTCTGCTGGTGTACCTGACCGGCTTCACCGTCATCGCCGCCTCGGTGGTCGCGCTGCGTCAGGACAATTTCAAGCGCATGCTGGCGTATTCCACCATCAGCCAACTGTCGTACATCGTGATGGCAGCGCTGGTGCTGACGCCGCTGGCGGAAATTGGCGCGGCGATGCACATGGTCGCCCACGCCTTCGGCAAGATCACGCTGTTCTTCGTCGCCGGTGCAGTCTATGTCGCCGCCGGCAAGACCCAGCTGTCGCAGCTCGATGGCATCGGCCGGCGCATGCCGTGGACGATGGCGGCGTTTACGGTCGGCGCACTGAGCATGATCGGCGTGCCGCCCACGGCAGGCTTCGTGTCCAAGTGGTACATGATCGCCGGCGCCTTCCAGAACGATCTGTATTTCGTGCTGGCCGTGCTGATCCTGTCGACCGGGCTGAACGCGGCCTACCTCCTGCCGATCATCCAGCGCGCCTTCTTCCGCGCGGAGACCGTGCCGCCGACGACCGCGCACGGCGAAGCCCCGTGGCCGATGGTCGCAGCGCTGGTGACCACGGCAACCCTGACCGTCCTGTTCTTCGTGTTCAACGGCCCGGTCGTCGCCCTCGAAAAGTCCATCGTCAACCTGCCATGAGCACGACCGAGCCACGTCCCGATCCACCCGAAACGCCATGGCTCAATCGTCCAGCGACGATCCGCCGCCTGTGGCAGACGTTCGCGGCGATCCTGATCATCAGCGTGCTGGCGCAGGCGCGGGTCCTCATGCACGTGAATTTCGGGTTCGACGGCTGGTTCGGGTTCAACGCCGCCTTCGGCTTCCTCAGCTGCGTCGGCATGGTGCTGTTCGCCAAGGCGCTGGGCCTGTTGCTGAAGCGCCCGGAAGATTATTACGACCGCGACTCCGAGGCGAAGGAGCTTCGCGACGATGCTTGAACTGGCCTTCCCGCCTGCATTCATCCTGATTCTCGGCGCGCTGCTGATCGCGGTCGCACGCCCGGGGATGCGCCCGGCGATTGTTCTGGCCACGCCGCTGCTGACGCTGTGGGCGATCTGGCAGTTGCCCGACGGCATGCTGATGACGGTGCGCTTTCTCAGCTACGAGATCGAACTGGTCGAAGCCAACGCCGTGCGGCGGCTGTTTGCGACTGCATTCGCAATCATGGCCTTTGCCGGCGGCCTGTTCGGCCTGCGCCAGGCGAAATGGCAGGAAACGGCGGCCAGCTATGCCTATGCGGCGGGCGCCATCGGCGTCAGCTTCGCCGGCGACCTGATTACCTTTTTCCTGTTCTGGGAGTTCATGGCGCTGTTCTCCACCGTCGTGATCTGGTGCGGCGGCACCGAAGCGTCGCGTCGAGCCGGCGTGCGCTACGCGCTGATGCACCTGGTCGGCGGCGTCATCCTGAAGATCGGCATCGAGGGCGTGATGATCCACACCGGATCGATCGACGTGCGCCCGCTGATCCTCGACAACTTCGACACCTGGGTGGTACTGGTCGGCGTGTTGATCAATGCCGCGGCACCGCCGATCAGCGCCTGGCTCGCCGATGCCTATCCCGAGGGCAGCCCGTTCGGTACGGTGTTTCTCACCGCGTTCACCACCAAGACCGCGGTGCTGGCGCTGATCCTGCTTTTCCCCGGCGCGCAGATCCTGATCTGGATCGGTCTGTACATGGTGTTCTACGGGATCATCTACGCGCTGCTGGAAAACGACATCCGCCGGATCCTGGCCTACTCGATCGTCAACCAGGTCGGCTTCATGGTCTGTGCCGTCGGCATTGGCACCGAGATGGCGATCAATGGCGCCTCCGCGCATGCCTTCGCCCACATCATCTACAAGGCGCTGCTGATGATGAGCGCGGGCGCGGTGCTCTACCAGACCGGCAAACGCAAGTGCACCGACCTCGGCGGGCTCTACCGCAGCATGCCGATCACCACTATTTGCGGCATCGTCGGCGCACTGGCGATCTCCGCGTTTCCGTTTACATCGGGCTTCATCAGCAAGTCGATGATCAGCCAGGCCGCTGCCGATCAGCAGATGGCCTGGGTCTGGTACCTGCTGACCGCCGCCTCGGCCGGCGTGTTCCTGCATGCCGGCATCAAGTTCCCGTGGTTCGTGTTTTTCCAGAAGGACTCCGGTCTGCGCCCGGCCGACCCACCATGGAACATGCGCGCGGCAATGATCCTGTTCGCGGTCGCCTGCATCGTGCTGGGTTGCTTCCCCAGCCTGCTGTACAGCCTGCTGCCCTACCCGGTCGACTACCAGCCCTACACTGGCGAGCATCTGGTCAGCCAGTTCCAGCTGTTGCTGTTCGCCGGTCTGGCATTCTTCGTGATGCTGCCGGCGATGCAACGCACGCTGACCGTCAGCCTCGATTTCGACTGGCTCTATCGGGTGCTGGTGCCGCGGCTGGCGCGCTGGATCGAATCGATCTGGACGGCGCTGATCGTCACGCTCAATGCGCGCTGGCAGCGCAGCGGTCGCCCCCTGGCCGAGCGACTGACGCGCTGGATCGAACCCGGCGGCGTGCTGGCCCGCACCTCGCCGATCGGCAGCATGGCGCTGTGGGTGACGGTGATCCTGGCTTTGGTGGTGGTGCTGGCGCAGCGCGGCTGAGGATTCGCAGACCTCTCGTCGTCCGGGTAACAATTCGGTCGACCCGTTGCGTATTGCCAGTCCCACGCGGATGCGCGGGCCTCGACCCGATCCACCGCAAGAAC
>JAIMJQ010000084.1 GCA_020693165.1 Xanthomonas sp.
CTTCCGATCTTACATCTCCACCGGCTGCGCATGCTCCTTGGTCGCCGCAAACCTGAGCTTCGGATAGCGCTCAACCGTCAGCTGCAGATTGACCCGCGTCGGCGCCAGGTACACCAGTGCGCCGGAGGCGTCGCGCGCCATGTTCTGCATCGCCTTGGCTTCCAGGTCCTCGAGCGACTTGGCATCGTCGCCGCCGATCCAGCGCGCCGTATGAATCTGCACGTTTTCGAACACGCAGTCGACGCCGTATTCGTCCTTGAGCCGATACGCGACGACGTCGAACTGCAGCGTGCCGACCGCACCGAGGATCAGGTCATGCCCCAGCAGCGGCTTGAAGAACTGCGTCGCGCCTTCCTCGGATAACTGCGTCAGCCCCTTTTGCAACTGTTTCAACCGCAGCGGATCGCGCAGCCGCGCGCGGCGGAACAACTCCGGCGCGAAATTCGGGATGCCGGTGAACTTCAGCTGTTCGCCCTCGGTGAAAGTGTCGCCGATGGAGAGCGTGCCGTGGTTGTGGATGCCGAGGATGTCGCCGGGATAGGCGTTGACCGCGATCTCGCGGTCGCTGGCCATGAAAGTCAGCGCGTTGGCGATGCGGAACTCCTTGCCGGCGCGCACGTGCCAGGCCTTCATGCCGGTTTCGTAGCGGCCCGAGCAGACGCGGAAGAAGGCGACGCGGTCGCGGTGCATTGGATCCATGTTCGCCTGGATCTTGAACACGAAGCCGCTGAAGGTCGGCTCAGCCGGATCGACCGTGCGCGTTTCGGTGGCGCGCGGCCGCGGCGACGGCGCGTGCTCGACGAAGAAGTCGAGCAACAGCTGCACGCCGAAGTTGTTGATGCCCGAGCCGAAGAACACCGGCGCCTGTTTGCCCGACAGATAGGCCTCCTGATCGAACGGATGCGAGGCGCCCTGCACCAGTTCCAGTTCTTCCTTGAGCTCGGCCAGCACCTCCGCGCCGATACGCTCGGCCAGACCCGGCGCATCCAATCCCTGGAAAATGGTCGAATCCTGCCGCGAAAAATTGCGCCCGGTCTCGAAAATGTGCACCTCGTCGAGCAGCAGGTGGTAGACACCCTTGAGCCGCGAACCCATGCCGATCGGCCAGGTCACCGGCGCGCAACTGATCTGCAGCACGCTCTCGATCTCGTCGAGCAGCTCGATTGGCGAGCGCCCCTCGCGGTCGAGCTTGTTGATGAAGGTCATGATCGGCGTGTCGCGCAGCCGGCACACGTCCATCAGCTTGATCGTGCGCTCCTCGACGCCCTTGGCGCAGTCGATCACCATCAGCGCCGAATCGACCGCGGTCAGCACCCGGTAGGTGTCCTCGGAGAAATCGGCGTGGCCCGGCGTGTCCAGCAGGTTGATGATGCGGTCCGCATACGGGAACTGCATCACCGACGAGGTCACCGAAATGCCGCGCTCCTTTTCCAGCGCCATCCAGTCCGACGTCGCATGGCGCGCCGCCTTGCGCGACTTCACCGATCCCGCCATCTGGATCGCGCCGCCGAACAACAGCAATTTCTCGGTCAGCGTGGTCTTGCCGGCATCCGGATGCGAAATGATCGCAAACGTACGCCGGCGCCCGGTTTCGCGCAGGTGGTCGGACATGGACTCAAGGGGAGATGCACAGAGGGCGCGCATTGTAGGAGCGACGCGCACCTCGCGACCAGCCCCGTCTGAAGGAGCGCGATGGCCACGTCGCCACTCGCTCCCGTAGAGCGGAGCTTGCTGCAGTACATTTCAACGAGTCCCGTTCGCCCTGAGCTTGTCGAAGGGCTTGCCTCTGACGCATGGGCTTCGACAGGCTCAGCCCGAACCGAATCCCGACTAACCGAACAGCATTGGAGCTTGCTGCGCGGCGATTGCGGTAATCCGTGCCGAGCTCGGCACTGCAAGAGCCGGCGGGTCCGGGCTCGGACTACCGCGACCATTCCCCGACGCGGGAACGAAATCGCCACGTCGCGAGCGGCGACGCCGCTGATTGATCACCTGCCGGCCCGTACGGCAAGAACCGATCATTGCACGATCGCAGCCGGCGCGATCTCACGTCAAAGACCCCAGCTGCAAGAATTCGAGACCGGCAAAGCGCTTGAAGTCGGCGTCGAACGAAACCAGCCGGTAACCGCTGGCCATCGCCAGAGCGGCGAGGTAAGCGTCGGTCCACAGCCGATGCAAGAAAGCGGGTGCGCAGGTTAGTGCGCAGTAGCGGGTATCCAGTCCCGCGGGCTCGTGCAGCCAGCCAATGGTCGGGATCGACAGGAATTGCTGGTAGATGATCCAGGCTTCGTGCGGACTCAACGGGTCGGGCATTGCCTTGGGCTGCGTGCACAGGCGCAGGAACCCGTTGGCTGTCACCCGACAAAAGGCCCGCGTTTGTACGTCAGGATCCGCCCAGTAGCGGCTGGCGATCGGGTGGTGAATATGGCGTTTGTCGATCAAGGCCAGCCAGACGTTGATGTCGGGCAGGTCGTTCACTGCTCCAGCACACGCTGGTACTGAGCCATGTCATCGTCATCCAGGATGGCATGCAACTGCTGGTTGCTGAGGTAGGGCGTGACCGTGCCATCAGCCTCGCGTGCGATGGGAATCGGGTAGGGGTTTTGAGCTGGCGCCGGTTGTTTTTGCGGGCGGTCAGCCCGCACGGTTGGCGGATCGACGGCGTCCTCCGCCAACCCGCGGTCGATCATCTGGGCCACCAGTTCCTTGAGCTTGAACCCGCGCATCGCGGCCCTGGCCTTGAGTCGCCGAAAGGTCTCGTCGGGCAGGTCGAGTGTGGTTCTCATCGTGGTTTCCAAGCTCAATGGGCAGATTCTGGATAAAAGCATCTTTGCATCAAAGCGCGCATCGTACCAAGGACAGGATCCGAGCGGCAACGACGCGGCAACTGGCTCCGCTGCCTTTGCGCCATTCCTGGCTGACTCTGCCGGGCCGGGATCGCGCAATTCAACCTCAGGGCCCTGCGACCTGCCGAATTCCTGGCTGAACTCGCCGCCGCCGCCGCACCGCCGCGACCTGCGCTTGACCCAAACCCATCCGCGCAATACCCTGCATATCATCCATCAAATGGATAAATTGCAGTGTTGATTGACCGGCGCCTCGAACTCCTCAATGCAGCGCTTGGACGAGCGCCGGTGGTTGCGCTGGTCGGACCGAGGCAAGTCGGCAAAACCACGCTCGCCCGCCAGTTGGCCGGCGAGCGTGATCTGGCCGACGCCCGGTTTTTCGATCTCGAGCGCGCGGCGGATCGCGCCGCGCTGAGCGACCCCGACGCGCTGATCGCGCATCTGGGTCCGGGCCTGGTGATCTTCGATGAAGTCCAGTTCGTACCATTGTTGTTCCAGGCCTTGCGTGTGGCGGTCGACCAGCGGCGCGCGCAGGGTCACCGAACCGGACAGTTCCTGGTGCTGGGATCGGCCTCGTTGGACTTGCTGCAGGGCGCATCGGAGTCGCTCGCCGGACGTCTGGAGGTGGTCGAGCTGACGCCATTCTCGGTCGCTGAGGTCGGTTCCGATTCCGCCGATCGATTGTGGCTACGCGGTGGCTTCCCCGAGGCCTACCTTGCCGGCAGCGACGGCGACAGCCTGATCTGGCGCGAACAGTTCATCCGCAGCTATCTGGAGCGCGACATTCCGCTGTTCGCGCCGCGTCTTCCGCGCGAAACGCTGCGCCGGTTCTGGACGATGCTCGCGCATTTGCAGGGCGCCGAGTTCAATTCCAGTCAGCTCGGGCGCAGCCTGGATGTCTCGGCGCAGAGCATCACCCGGTATCTCGACCTGCTCTGCGATCTGTTCCTGCTGCGGCGCTTGCCCGCATTCGCCCGCAACATCGGCAAACGCGTGCGCAAGGCGCCGAAAGTCTACGTGCGCGACAGTGGCATCGTGAACGCCTTGCTGGGCATCGGTACCACGCCCCAGTTGCTCGGCCACCCGGTCGTTGGCGGCAGTTTCGAAGGATGGGTGATCGAACACCTGATCGCAGCAGCGGGTGCGCTGGCCAGCGCCAACTTCTACAGGACCCAGGACGGCGCCGAGATCGACCTGCTGCTGGAAGTCAGGAGCGAGCGCATCGCCATCGAAATCAAGCGCTCCGCAGTCACAAAGCCGTCGCGCGGCTTCCACATTGCCAGCGCCGACGTCGATGCCAGCGTGCGCTGGCTGGTTCATGGCGGCAATCGCAGTTTCCCGCTTGCCGACGGCATGCTCGCGCTGACACTGACCGACGCGCTCGCGCGCCTCGGGGAAATGCGAGCAGTTCCTTTGTAGACGGAGCGACGTGCATGTCGCTCCCGCGCCGCGGCTTTTGCCGTCGTAGCGCGGCTCCGGCGCGCGTGGGATTGATGGGCGCACAAAGCCTGATCGCGCCGACGGCCGCGGCTTTTCGCCCCTTCGCAGAGCCGGCGAGCCGCCGCTCTTGTAGCGCAGCTTGCTCCGATGGCTTGCTACACACGCTTCAGGCCGAGCTCGAATCAATTGTGCTATACGTACAACGTGTACTTCTGGAGTCGCCGCCATGCATAGACGCATGACCATCACGCTGGACGAAGTCGTCTACGAAGGGCTTTATCGAAGAATCGGCAAGCGACGCATGAGCCAGTTCATCGAAGATTTGCTGCGCCCGCACGTGCTCGATTCCTCGCTGGACGACGGCTATCAGGCGATGGCGGCCAACGAAGTTCGCGACGCCGAAGCGCTGGCTTGGTGTGGTGCTCTGGCCGGAGAGGCGGTCGATGAAGCGCGGTGAGGTCTGGTGGGTCGAGTTTGACAAGTCTCAGTCGACGGAGACACGCAAGACACGCCCCGCCGTGATCGTCAGCAATGACGCTGCGAATCGTCACCTGAGCAGAGTGGTTGTAGTTCCCCTGACCAGCAGCATCGACCGGCTCTACCCGGGCGAAGCGGTGGTCATGGTCGGCGGTCAGCGCAGCAAGGCGATGGCCGACCAGATCATGGCAGTCGCGAAGTCTCGACTTGTTGGCCAGCTTGGAGCCCTCTCGAAGGGCGACCTTCTCCTGATTGAAGATGCGCTGAGCATTCACCTTGGTCTTCCGCGTTGAACCTCAGCCGGACGGGCGTTGGAACCGCAACGCCTACGTTCTGGACTACGAGGACTACCACTGATGGCCATGTACAACCCGCCCCACCCTGGTGAGTTCATCACTGAGGTCTACCTTGAGCCCAATGGGATCAGCGGCCGGGCGCTTGCGGACAAGCTCGACGTGGCGCCTTCTACGCTGAGTCGCCTTCTCAAGGGCGGCAGCCGCGTTACCCCGGAAATGGCGCTGCGTCTGTCCAAGGCTGTGGGTCGCTCTCCCGAGAGCTGGCTTGCCATGCAGGACGCCCACGATTTGTGGGTCGCCCGGCAGCATGTCGACCTGGGGAGGGTTGGCAAGCTCCAGTTGGCCGCGTCCTGAAAGCAAGCGGCTCCGGCGAGCGTGGGGTTTATCCACGCGCAAAGACTGATCGCGCCGGCGGCCGCGGCATTCGCTGTCGGAGCCCGCATGCCCTGTCTGGGCACTGCAGTCTGACGCCGTTGAGACGAGGACATTTATGTCCTATCATGCCGCCCATGAAGACACGCCAGTTCCTGAAGCTGCTGAAAGCCAAGGGCGCCACTGTCGACAAAGGCCGCGGCAAGGGCGGGCACGTGCTGGTGACGTTGAACGGCAGACAGGCGACGGTGCCGAGCCACGGCGATACTGATTTTGATCCTGATTTTCTCGACGATATTTGCAAACAACTGAACACCCGGCTGCGGGAGCTGAGCGGATGAATCTTGTTTACCCACTGACTTTGACAACTTACGCCAGCGGACAAGTGGGCGTGCGCTTCGCCGACGTACCCGAAGCGATCACCGCGGGCGCAACGGAGGCCGCGGCTCTGGCTGCTGCGGAGGATGCATTGATCGTGGCACTGTCCGGCTATGTCGACGCTGGTCGTCCGCTACCGCGTGCTTCCAGGCCGGCGCCCAGCCAGCAGGTGGTGGCGTTGCCGGCACGCGTGGCGCTGAAGTTCGCCATCCATGCAGCCATGCGGCAGACCGGCATGACCCAGACGCTGCTGGCCGACAGGCTCGGCATTGATGCCCGGCAGGTGCGGCGCATTCTGGATATCGATCACGAGTCGACTCTGGCGCAGATGGAAGCGGCGCTCGGCGCGCTTGGCAGACGCGCTGTCGTCACGGTCTCGCGGACCACAACCTCGGCAGTCAGCGCGGCCACTTGACGGGACGGGTGCGCCGAGCAGCAGTACCTTCGTGGCGTCTTGCCGGTCGCCTCGGGAAGCGCTGCCATCATCACCTGCAACGTCAGGGACTTTGCCGGGATCGCGCAGTTCAACCTCAGAGCCTTGCGTCCTGTCGAATTCCTGGCAGAACTCGGAGTCACGCCATGAGCACCATGAGCACCATGAGCACCATGAGCATTCGTCTTCCTGAGTCGCTGCATCGGAAACTGCGCGACTTTGCGCGTCAGGACGCGGTATCGATCAACCAACTGGTGACCTCGGCAGTCGCCGAGAAGCTCGCTGCGCTGGCAACGCTCGAGTATCTCGAAGCGCGGGGCAAACGGGCTTCCGAGGCGACGTTCGCCGCGGCGCTGGCGCAGGTTCCTGACGTTGAGGCTGATCCGCAGGATAGGTAGTGCGCCGCTACCCAATCCGTGCCGAGCAAGCTCGGCACTGCGAGAGCCCGCGGACCGCCGCTTTTGTAGCGGAGCTTGCTCCGCTGCTTTGCGGCAATCCATGCCGAGCAAGCTCGGCATCTACAACAGCCCGCAGGCCGCGGCTTTTTGTAGAGCGGAGCTTGCTCCGCTGCCTTTTGGGCCAATCCCTGCCGGGCAAGCTCGGCACTACAAGAGCCCCTGCGCCGTGCCGTTGTCGAAACGGCTTGTACGTCAATGCCGGCGCCGCCGCACCGCCACGACTTGCACTTGACCCAAACCCCTCCCGCGCAATACCCGGCAAATCATCCATCAGATGGTTAACTTGCAGTGTTCATTGATCGAAGACTGGGACTCCTCGATGCCGCGCTCGGTCGCGCGTCGGTGGTGGCGCTGGTCGGGCTGCGGCGAGTTGGCAAGACCACGCTTGTCTGCCAACTGGCCGGTGGCCGCGGTGTGCCAGACGCGCGGTTTCTCGATCTCGAGCGCGCAGCGGATCGCGCTGCGCTGAGCAACCCCGACGCGCTGGTCGCGCATCTGCGTACGCAAGGCACCAAAAGTTTACGTGCGCGACAGTGGCATCGTGCATGCCTTGCTGGGCATCGGTACCACACCCCAGTTGCTCGGCCACCCGGTCGTCGGCGGTAGTTTCGAAGGATGGGTGATCGAACAACTGATCTTGGCGGCGGGTGCGCTGGCCAGTGCCAACTTCTACAGGACCCAGGACGGCGCCGAGATCGACCTGTTGCTGGAAGTCAGGAGCGAGCGAATCGCCATCAAAATCAAGCGCTCCGCGGCCACGAAGCCATCGCGCGGCTTCCACATCGCCAGCGCTGACGTCGATGCCAGCGCGCGTTGGCTGGTTCATGGCGGCAATCGCAGTTTTCCGCTGGCCGATGGCATGCTGGCGTTGACATTGGGCGATGCGGTGGCGCGCCTCGGGGAAATGCGGGCGCGCTGATCGTTGACGCAGGAGCGAGATGGTCACGTCTCGACCAATGCTGCCGGAACCCCGGTGACGCGTCGGCAACGTCGAGCCCCTAACTCGGCAGCTCCTGACTGCAGCAGGGAAGGGCTGAGCCGCGGCCCGGCGTTCCCGGTTGGACAGCTTGCAACGCCACGGGGTGGCAGACCGATCGGGTCGGTTGAATTCGACCCAGTAGCGCTGCCGTTTTCCACGAACAGCCCGTGCAGGCGATGCGTAATGCCGCCCTCAATGACTGGCCTGATCGCGGTTTCGAGAAAGTGGCTGTCCCGTTTTTGTTGCCCGCACCAGCGACTCAGCGTCGAACTCGCGCCGCGACGACGGCGCGCTCCCCGCACCACATCGCGAAAGCCGAGCGAGACCCACAGTTCGTGCAGCGCATACACATCGCCGAAGGCCAGCGCGCTGTCGTACTCCACCGGCGCTGCGGTGCTCTCGGCGCGACCGATTACCCCGTTCGATCCGGTGATCAGCGGCTTCAGGTGCTTGGGCTGCAGCTCATCCATCCATCCGAGACTGGCGGCCGCGCGCATGTACACCCTGCCGTCGGCTGGGTAGCGCTCGACGGGGCCTGCAGGAAGGTGCGCCCACAGCCGGAGCGCATCACTCGTGACGACGTCCGGCAACGCTAGGACGCAACCCTACCGCGTGACGCGGCGGGTGCGCTTGGTCGAAAGCTACGCGCCGCCTCGCTGATCAGGGCAAATCAGCTTAGCTGGGCGACCCCTGTGTGGACTGTCATTGAACCCAGCGTTCAGCTTTCCATAACATAGGCATGACAAATAAACACCCGCGTCAGTACGGGGACTACTCGCAGTTGGCACTGGCGGCACCCGTAGGTGCGCGCCTATCCACCGAGTCCAGCCGATGCACCGGAGTTGGTTTACATTGCGGTCCGTTATCGGAGACAATCGCAGCCGAAGCAGGCTCGCGAGCTTTGCAGTTTTGACTACTCGGATGGTGACTTATGAAGATTGCGAATCTTGATTTTGGTCGATTCAGAATACGCCGTTTGGTTGGTTCTGCTTCGAGGCACAAAGCAAGATTGCTTGCGATTCTTCTCGGTCTTTCCTTCGTCGTTCAGGTTCAGGCGAACCCTGGCGAGGATGGCGATCAGCCTTTCACGACCGGAAGCAGCGTCGTCAACGCTTATGGCCGTCTTAACAACACGGCCAACGCCGGGGCAACCAGCTTCTCGGTGCTGCGCAGCCAGATCAACCTGTTGGCGTTGCCGGCAGCGGCATGCCCGAATGCGAGCGGGGGCTGTGCCAGCGCCGCGACGCGCGCGCTGAGTGCCGGCGACCTGCTGATGGTCTATCAGCCGCAGGGCGCGACGATGAACACCGACAACACAACGTCCTACGGTGATGTCACCGACTACGGCAGCGCCGGCTTGTATGAGTTCGTGTACGTGGTGGCTCCGGTACCCGCTACGGGTGGGGATCAAAACACAGTAGTGACCCTGAGCTTCAGTACCAATCTCAGCGGCGTTCCCTGCACCGGCTTGCGCAACACCTACACGGTGAGTGCGGACGCTGGTGTCGCGCCGCCGATGCTGATCCGGGTGCCTCAGTACCGCAACCTCACCGTCGGCGCTGGCGCCAGCCTGGTGGCGGCGCCGTGGGCGTGGACCACCGGGTCCACCGGACTGGGTGGGGTGCTCGCGCTGGATGTGCGCGACAACACCACCGGCAACACCGGAACGATCACGCTCAACGGCAGCTTGTCGGCCACCGGTCGCGGTTTCCGCGGCGGTACGGATATCTCAGACGCCGCTGATACCGACAACAACGCTAGCGCGGGGTACAGAAACTTTGCGGCGGCCAGCGCCCCCAACGCCGACAAGGGCGAGAGTATCGTGGGTAGCATCACCCGCTACGACAACCTGAACGGCCGCTTTGGCCGTGGTGCCCCAGCCAACGGCGGGGGTGCCGGCGCTGGTCATAACGGTGGCGGTGGTGGTGGATCCAATGCAGGCGCGTCGGCACCCGGAAACTCCAATACCTACGGCGGCTCGCTGGGCGTCCCGGATCTGACCGGTTCGGCCGATCCGGGTGACGGCACTGGCTACTTCCAGGCTTGGTGTCTGGATCCGGTGATCGGCAACGGCACCACCTCCTGCGCCAGCCTGAATCAGGGCACTGGCGGGGGTCGCGGCGGCTACACTTGGGCGCAGTATTGGGCGCCGAGCCCGTTCACAACCGCGCCAGGCGCAACTGCCTGGGGGGGCGACGGTCAAAGTCGGCGCTTCAACTTCGGGGGGCTCGGCGGTCGGCCGCTGAATGCTGATGCCACGTCCACGCAACGCGCTCAACCCTACCGGAGGCTGTTCTTCGGTGGTGGCGGTGGCGCGGGAGACGCCAATAATGACGGTGGCACCGCCACCGGTTGGGCCGGCGCGGGTTGCGGCGCCACCGGCGGTGTCAACATCGGCGCGCCGCCGAACAACGGCGGCAATGGTGGTGGATTGGTTTACGTGATTGCCGCGCGGGTCGTGGGTACCGGCAGCATCGAGGCCGATGGCGCGGCCGGAGACCCGTCCTGTGGCGTCTCTGGCGAGGGACCGGCCGGCGGTGGCGGCGGCGGATCGGTGGTGGTTTCGACCAGCAGCAGCGCAAGCACGATTCCGGTCGGTATGAGCCTGCGCGCCATCGGCGGCGACGGCGGTGACCAGACCAACGCCGCCACTGATCGCGGCTCGAATTGCACCGCCACTCCGGCGAATCTCAATTGCGAAGCCCAGGGCGGTGGCGGCGGTGGTGGCGGCGGTGTCATCCTGGCGCCGACGGGTGGCATCAAATCGGTCGCCGGTGGTGCCTATGGCATCACCAATGCAACCACCATGCGGGGCATCGTTACGGGCTCCACCACGGGGCAATTCTACCCGAACGGTGCAACAACCGGTTTCAGCGGTCTCAGCCTGCCTCCACCACCGCGCACTGGCGACAGCTCGCCGTTTACCTGTCTCGAAGGCCCGGGATTCACAACGCCAGTCAGCGCTGCCTACTTCCATGCCAGCGCGGAGGCATCCGCAGGCCTGCGGGTGCGCTTCGGCACCAGCGCCGAAGTGGGCAATACCGGCTTTATTGTGGTGGCCAGTGACGCGGCTGGGCGCGAACTGAGCCGCAGCGACATCGTGCCGAGCCGCACCGGCTACGCTGACACACCGCAGATTTACGAGTTGAGCGTGAACGCGCCCGCGGATGCTCGGCTGACCTTGGTCGACATCGATATGCAGGGGCGCCAGCGCACGCACGGTCCGTTTGTTGTCGGTACCGAGTATGGTGAGCTTCCAACGCCTGATTTCTATGATTGGTCGCAGGCACGCGCGGAGCTGGGGCAGTATCTGTCCGGCCAGCGTGGTGCGGGCGCAAGCGAGGGCAAGCTCGGGATGAGCCAGCCCGGCATGTACCGCGTCACTCATGCCCAGCTGCTGGCCGCGGGCATCGATCTAACTGGCGTGCCGGCGAGCGAGATTGCGCTGGTCAGCCGACATGGGGGGATGCCGCGTCTGATCGAGGGTGGGGACGTGTTCGGCTCTGGTTCGGCGATCGTCTATCACGCCGACGTGCAGGCAAGCCTGTGGTCGCAGTCCAGTTACATCCTGCTCAAGCGAGACGCATCCGAAGTCCGGACCATCGACACCATCCAGCGTGCCGTGTCGCCCGCCGACGTGGCAACCTTTGCAGTGACTCTCACCCATGCGCCGCAAACTGGCTACGATCCGGCCTCGCCGCTGGGCGACCCATGGTACGCCCGGCGCTTGCTGGCCCAAGGCACTCCGGTTTCCATGACAGCTACCCTCAATGGCCCGCCGCCGATAGGCGCAGAGGCTGAACTTGAGGTGCTGCTGTGGGGCGGCAACTCCATCGAAGGAGAGGGGCAGGATCATTCCGCAAGGGTGCTTCTGAACGGTGTGGAGATGGCCCAATTGCGCTGGGATGGCGTGACCACGCAAAGCCTGAACATTCCGGTGACATTGAGTTCCGGAAGCAATACGGTGACGGTGGAAGCCAGCGCAAATACGCCTTTCGCGACCGACATCATCTATGTTGAAAGCATCCGGCTGCGCTACCAGGCGGCCGCTAGGGGCGATGGCGGGGCCTTCACGGGTTCCCAGGTGAGCCGTTCGCCCAACGAGACCATCTTTGCCGATGGCGCAGGCGACGAAGTCGAGGTGATCGCCGGCCAGGTCACGGTCGAGCAGGTTCAGGGCAGTGGCCTGCGGGCCTTCGGCATCGGTGTCGGCACAGTGACCGAAGCTAGTGTTTCCGCTGACGGCTCGCGGCTGGCGATCCCGGCCGAAGCGCTGCCCGATGGTGGTGGGCTGTGGTTGGGTTCGGCAGCCGAGTTCCTGACTCCCCAGATCCAGGCGCCAGCAAGCACAGCCGATCTCCTCGTCGGTCAGGCCGACTGGCTGGCCATCAGCCACGGCCTATTCATGCCGGCGATGAACCAGTTGGCTACCCATCGACAGGGCGAGGGGTTGAGCACCAAGCTGGTCGATGTCGAAGCGATTTACGCCCGCTACAGCGCCGGCAATCCCGATCCTTACGCGATTCAGCGCTACATCATCGATGCGCAACAGAATCTTGGGGTGCGCTATGTCGTGCTTGCCGGAGCTGATACGGTAGACGCGCCGGGCTATCTGAGCAGCGGCTCGGTCAGCTTCATCCCGACGCCCTATCTGCCCACCAGCCGCTTCGTCCAGTATGCGCCGGCCGACGCCGTGCTCGGCGACATCGACGGTGATGGCGTAGCTGATGTTCCCGTCGGTCGCCTGCCCGTGCGCACCAGCAGCGAGGCCCAGGCTCTGGTCAGCAAGATCATCGCCTACGGGCAGCAGCCCGCCCGCGACCGGCTGCTGCTGGTCGCGGGCCCTGACGACAGCGGAGTCAACTTTGCGATCGAATCGGAACCCATTGAACTGGGTTCGGGATCGAATTGGCAACGTGCTTATGTCTACCAGAACGCGCTCGGACTGAGCGCCGCACGCACCGCGCTGGTTCAGGCATTCGATTCCGGCCAGAGTCTGGTGTCCTACATGGGTCATTCCGGTCCGACGCGCTGGACCTTCGACCCGTTGTTCACCACCAGTCAGGTAACCGGCACGCATCCAACTCCGGCGCTGCGCCTGAGCCAGAGCGAGAACCAACCGATCGTGCTGCAGTTCGCCTGCTGGACGACCTATTTCGTGTCGGCCCAGCAGAACTCGATGGCGCAGATCCTGCTGAACACCCCGGACCGGGGCGCTTCTGCCGTCGTCGGTGCCACCGTATTGATGGCTCAGGACAGCCATCGCCAGATGGCTGAAGCCCTCGCGCCACTGCTGCAACCAGGCACCCGCATCGGTGATGCGGTACTCTCGGCGAAGCAGGCTATCGCGGGGAATCCGGAACAAATCTACAAGACCGAGCTGCAGCTCGCGCAAGTGATTCTTGGAGACCCGGCACAGCGGATTCGGTGATGGGGCGGGGCCGTAAGGTCCTCTTCCTGGAGGACCTCGGTGGTATGGTCGAGCATTGGTTTCCGTTTTAGCGCTGTGTGGTCAGCTTGACTGATTTTCCGGCGCAAGCTAGCGACTTGCGCCGAATTGACCGTGATCTTGACGAGACTTGTTGCGCCTATCGGTTTGCACTATCCGGGCTGGAACTGGCGACGACGAATCCGTTCCAAGGGTGGTCTGTTCAGCGCCGGTTGCGCGGTGGGGTTCGTGATTGAGACAGGGTCCGATATCGATCTGGACTGTGGTTTCTTCGAACCGTGATCTGCAGTGGGGATTTTTCTAAAACTGACTGGCTGAAGATCGTCGCTGCCAAGCCGCACTGGGGCTCAGGCGGCTGCGCCTTGGTGGATGTTGTGCGGAGCAAACTTGCCGGGCTACTTGGCACTCAGGCTTGGCGACGGCCGAAACTCCCCGCTGCGTGTATAGCCGGACTTCAGTGAGCGATGGCGTGAGCTGATGACGCGAATCGAGACTCTGTTCGGCGCCTTTCTTTGGCGTGCCAGACTGGTCGATTGGTAACCTAAGCAATGAGGGAGTTCACCCGGTTCTGCTTTGACATTTGCTGGAGTCCATCGCGGAGACTCCCGTCGTGAGCCGCCAAGCACACGAAGTAGAATCCGTCGATCAACAAGTACCAACGTTTAAATCACGCGCGGTGGGCGTGCCTGTACCGCGTAGTGTTCGTACCGAAGTGTCGAAGTGGCACGTTGTGCGTTGAGCCCCGGAAGTGCCGCGGTGAACCGTTCCCCGAGGTGGGCTCGCTGAAAGCGGGCGATGTGAGGTGGGCCACTTGCTGCGGGACCACACGCACATGTAGCTGCGGATACGGCCAAAGTACGCCGTGCAGCATGTGATGGGGTACATCAAGGGGAAGAGCGCGATGCACTTCGCGCGGGTGCACGGGGAGCTCAAGCGGAACTTCGTCGGACAGCACTTCTGGGCTTGAGGCTACACTGCTTCGACAGTGGCCGCTGACGTAGCCATGGTGCGTACGTTCGGAACCAGGAGGCGTAGGCGTCGCCTCGAGCAGAACCGCGTGAACGCGCGCAGCAGCGATACCTTCATTGGTGCCCCACGCGCCCGCATGGCCCGAATGCCCAAGGCCTGCGCGATCACAGCGACAGTGTACCAACTGGTGCGACTGATCTACGCCATGCTCACCCAACGAAGCCCTACATCGCAGATACAGCACTCATCCGGACGTCTGGCCGCCATAGCCACCGCAACAGCCCCCGCACGCTGAGACGACGCTCGCCGCTGGACCTTGTCACCGACCGCCCCAATGGAGCCATTCCGGGATCGCCGTAATGGAGCCAGTCGATGATCGGCGTAATGGAGCCACTTCGGGATCGCCGTAAACGATCCACTCCAGGATCGGCGTAATGGAGCCACCCGGCGCCTTTCGCCGCTCGGATCCACCGATTGTCGACCAGTCCTTCTGAGCGGGTCTCGAACTCCTGTGAACGGCGACGAAGAACCGCGTCTATTCGGCGATTACGACTGTTTGA
>JAIMJQ010000085.1:0-9010 GCA_020693165.1 Xanthomonas sp.
GCCAGGCCGAATCCACTCGCCGTTTATGCGCGGTTCTTTGTAGCCGCTAACAACTGGCACCGGACAGTCGTTGGCGAGTTGCGATTCGACTGATGCAAGTCTGAAAGCTCACGCTCGCACGTCGCGCGAGCGAAGGTTATACTTCGATATAACATCTGAAGAGGCGGAGCCCTGATGCACACGACCTTTCTACGCAAAGTCGGCGGCTCGGTGATGCTGGCGGTTCCTCCCGCAGTCCTTGACCTTTTGCATCTCAAGGCAGGCGCCGCCGTCGGGGTCGGCGTGGACGGTGGCCGACTCGTTGTCGAGCCCCGGCCGCGAGCACGCTATTCGCTTGACGAGCTATTGCTGCAATGCGACGCATCGGCACCCCTGAGCGCGGAAGAGCAGGAGTGGCTATCTGCTCGGCCCATGGGTGGCGAGTTGTTGTGATGGAGCGCGGCGACATCTACCTGGTTTCACTCGACCCCACCTCAGGCCACGAGCAGCAAGGAACGCGGCCGGTTCTGGTCGTATCCCCAGCATCGTTCAATCGAGTAACCCGAGTGCCGATCGTGCTTCCCATCACCAGTGGCGGGAACTTCGCCCGTACGGCGGGATTCGCGGTGTCACTGATGGGAGCAGGTACCCGCACGACTGGCGTGGTTCGCTGCGACCAACCCCGAGCCATGGACCTGCAGGCGCGCGGAGCGCGCCGACTCGAAGCCGTGCCCAGCGCCATCATCGATGAAGTGCTGGCCCGACTGGCGCCGATCTTCGAATAGCGCTGTCGCGGACAAGGCGATCACGCGCCGAGACCCAATCCACCTGGTACCTCAACACGTGCCAGCGCCTTCTACTGTCTGAACTTCTGCGCCGCCCTGTGCAGCGCGCTTCGTTTCGCCCCTGAACCATCACGCCCATGCCCATCCTCACCGGCGACATTCAATTGCTCGCCTCCGAACGGCTGTCCGACACCTTCGATGGCGGCGGTCGCATGACTGGCCGCGTCATCGTCGATGGTCAGTCGAACAACCTGTTCCCGGACATCTCGGAGCTTGATCGCACCTGTGGTCGTGTGAGCTTGCGTAAGTGCTTTGTCGGCGTGCTGACGGACTCCACGGACAGCTACTTTGGCGCGCACGCCATCGTGGCGGATGCGCCGGATGACCCACGGGTCGCGGTCACGCTGTTCACGACACGCTCCTGGGTGGACCAGCGCGAGGCGGCCAAAGATCGCATCGAACGCTACCTCGCCCGTGGCGTTCGCTGGCCCGGTCAGTTGCTGGAGCGCCAACTCACCGGTCAGCGCGCGATCGCGTTGCTGCTGAAGTCGGGTGATCCGCTGCCGCGCGTTGGGCAGACGCTGGTGCTGGTGCAGGACGAAGCCAAGCCGACCGAGGTGGAACAGTACGTTCGCATCACGCGGATCTCGACGGTCGAGCGCGAGTTTCAACTGGGACAGGACCGATTCCGAGGAACCGTCGCCACCTGCGAAATCGCCGATGCGCTGCGTTACGACTTTGACGGTCCGGCACCGCTGTTTCGCGACGATGGCGAGCAACGTGCTGTCGCGCGTGACACGGTGGTTGCCAATGCGGCCGTCTACTTCGGCGTGCAACCTACCGTCGCACCAGCTGGCATCGGCGACTTGCGCGTGCAGGTGGCCTCGTTGTTCGGGCAACTGGTGCCTTCGGCCCAAGCCGAGGTGCCGCTGGTGGACCTCAACGCATCGGGTCAATCCCAACCCTTGGTCGATTCCGGGTCGGCCATCGTCACTTTTCAGACAGCGGCCCATATCGGACCTGACTTCCCGCTGCACCTCGGCTCCGGCTTGGTTCCCGGCACCTTGCGCGTCACGTACTGGGGCACCGAGTTGGTCGACGATGCCGGCCACATCAAGGTCGCAGGCACCGCCATCGGGACCGTCGACTACGGTCGCGGCATCCTGACTTTCGCGCCGGAGTCGCCCACGTACTCGGGCTGGAAGACCGTCAACTTTCGGCCGGCCGCGCAACCCATCCGGATTGCCGACACGGCGGCGATCGCGGTGCCTGCTGAAGGTCGAGGCTATACCTACACCATCACGCTGGATCCGCCACCGAAGCCGGGCAGCCTGATCGTCGCCTACATGGCGCAGGCCAAGTGGTACGAGTTGCGTGACCGCGGTGACGGCGCGCTGCGCGCAGCGGATTCCGCCTTCGGCGCGGGAAGCATCGATTTCGTCACTGGCACCGTGACGGTGACCACCGGAGCGCTGGCTGATGCCAACACCGAAGTGCTGTTCGCCTGGGGCACGGCCGCCAGCTACTTCAACCGTTCAAATGCCATCGTTCCGGCGCCGCGCATCACGCACACCTGTGCGAACGCAGGTCTGGTGCCGGGGACATTGACGATCAGCTGGACCACGGGGACCACCACCCAGACCGCAACCGATGACGGCAGTGGCGCAATCACGGGCGATGCCAGTGGCACGGTGCGCTACGCCCAAGGGGAACTGTCGTTCACGCCCGGCGTGCTGCCGGCGGGCGGCGCGGAGTACTTGCTGACCTATCAGCATGGTCCGCCGATCGAGCAGACCTTTCCGCACCCGCTGCGTAACGCAAACGGCACGATCACGGTCAACCTGGCCCAGGGCGACCTGCGTCTGAACTCGGTCGAACTCGAGTTCAACCTGGTCATCGATGACTACGATCCGATCTCGACCACACCGGCCGAGATGCAACTGGTACGGCCGATTGATCCGATCAAGATCGCGCGCGATCTGCCGGCGAGCGGTCCGAACCCGACCACCGGCACCTTCGGCCAGGGCGTGACCGGCACCATCAACTACTCAGGAGGCTCGATCACGTTCCGTCCGGATCTGACGATTTCGATACCATTCCCGCGCTACAGCGTGGTGCAGATCGGTGTCACGCGGGTCAACAACGAGTTGGTGCCCGTCTACCGCAACACCTTCACCCACTTTGAGTACGTCCCAGCGGCCGCCTACATGCCGCTCGACGAATCCGGTTGGGTCAAAGTGCGCTACCGCGCGACTGACTCGCCGAGCGCGGCGCAAGAGACCATCGTCGCCGCCGAACTGCGCGTCGATCTGACCGACCGCTACGCCGAGCGCATCGTGCCCGGATCGGCGCGCTTCCAGTTGGGCGAGAAGGTGTACATCGATCGCCTCGGCAAGCTTTACGTCGATATCGACGCAAACACCGGCGCTGGAACCCTGGCGGGGACCATCGACTACGCTTCGGGCAGTTGCGAGATCCGGGTCTACCAACCAGGTCAACCGAACGCCATCCAGTTGCAGTCGCTGCTGACCGAACTCACCGGCCAGCCGGTCGACGAGGTGTGCTTCCGCGTGCCAGCCGCACCGGTGCGGCCAGGCTCACTGCAGATCCGCGCCACCCCGCTCAATGGTGGCTCGATCACGGCGACTGCGAACACGACCGGCGCCATCGACACGCAGTCCATGCATGGCCACGTCGACTACCAGACCGGCGTCGCACGCGTGCGCTTCGGGCGTTGGGTCGATGCCGCCGGCAATGAGGGGCAGGTCTGGTATTCGCCTGAGGCCATCGTCAACGGACGTATCTTCAAGCCGCTGCCGGTGCTGGCCGATACGCTACGCTTCAATGCGGTCGCGTTCACCTATCTGCCCCTGAGCGCCGACGTCCTGGGTCTGGATCCAGTGCGCCTGCCGCCCGACGGCAAGGTGCCGATCTATCGGCCTGGCGACGTCGCCGTGGTGCATCACACGGTTCGCACGCCGTTTCCCAATCCGGCCACGGGCGACGTACTCGACCTCGGGCGGGTGCGCCTTGCTGGCGTTCGCGTTCTCGACGCTGAGGGCCGCGTGTTGCCGCCGGAGAAGTACCTTGTCGATCTCAATCAGGGGTCGATCACGCTGCAGACACCGATCGACCTGACCGGCTACTCGCAGCCACTGACGGCCGAGCACCGCGTCGAAGACATGGCGCTGATCTCGGACACCCAGATCAACGGCGTGCTGTCGCTGACGCGCCCGCTGACACACGAGTTCCCCAGTGGGGAGACGCGCGTGTCGTCGGCGCTGATCATTGGCGACCTGCAAGCCCGCGCGCACACGCTGTTTGCGCAGCAGACATGGACCGGTGAGTGGGAGGACAGTCGCATTGGCGCTGCCACCATCGCCCAGTACAACCAGGCCGTCTACCCGATCGCCGTCAGCAACCGCGGCGCCATCGAGGAACGCTGGGCCCTGATCTTCACCGGCACCACCGAGTACCGGGTGATCGGCGAATCGGTCGGCCAGATCGCCATCGGCAACACCACCAACGATCTCGCGCCGATCAACCCGGAGACGCAGGCTCCGTACTTTCGCCTGCGCGCAATGGGATGGGGCGCCGGTTGGTCCGCCGGCAACGTGCTGCGCTTCAACACCGCCGCCGCGAACTTTCCGGTCTGGGTCGCCCGCACCGTACTGCAGGGCCCGGCCACCGAAGATCGCGATTCCTTCCAGGTCCAGATCCGCGGCGACGTGGATCGGTAATCACTTCGAGCCACCATGATCCATTACTTCCAATCGTCCCAAGCCGGCGCCCCGCAACTCACGGGCCTCGGCGGCAGCGTCATCGCCATCCTGAACGCTTGCCTGATCAATGGCTTCAACCTGCGCACGCTCACCGGCATCAGCCGGGACGGCAATGTCGCCACGGTCACCGCCGACGGCGGACATGGCTATCGCGAGAAGGACATTGTGCTGATCGCCGGCGCCAACCAGGTGGCCTACAACGGACCCAAGCGCGTCCGCGCGGTCACCACCAACAGCTTTCAGTTCGATGTCGAAGGCGAACCGCAATCCCCGGCCACCGGATCGCTGTCGGCGAAGATTGCGCCGATCAACTGGGAGCAACCTTTCGCCGCCAACGACCGGGCCGTCTACCGTTCGCGTGATCCCAGCGCATCGACGATCCAGTTGCGCATCGACGAGACGCCGCTACCGGGTGACGTGAGCTACGGCCGCGGCACCTTGTCTTGCGCCGCGCAGATGTGGGAGTCGCTCACCGATATCGACAATGGCCTGGGTCTGACCCAGACCTACTGGCGCAAGAGCGACCTTGAGAACGGCGAAGCTCGTCGCTGGTTGCTGGTGGGTGACAGCAAGCGCTTCTGGTTTTGCGTCGCATGGAGTCAGTACTACGGCGAGATCTACATGCCGAACTTCTTCGGCAGCTTCAGCTCCTTCAAGGCTGGCGACGCCTACAACTACTTGATCGGCGGCTACACGGAGTTGGGGCACAACCACCACCACCCGGCCAATAACCAGTATCTGGACTGGGTTGCGGCGGTCGGGACGTCGTTCGCCGGCAACGGCGCCTGGCTTCCTCGTGCGCACACGCAGCTTGGCAGTTCGGCGTCCGTCCTATGGGTGAGCGGGGTCGGCTATCCCACCGGCGTTGGCATGGGTATGACCGGCATTCCGTTCCCAAACCCGTGCGACAACGGCATCTACGTGATGCCGATGCTGATCCAGGAAGGCGCCGGGCCCAGCTTGCGTGGCCGCTTGCCGGGTCTGCTGACGCCTCTTCACAGCATTGCGGCGGACCAGCCCACGCGATATCCAGGCTTTGTCTTGGATGGTACCGAGCGAGAACTACTGATCGTCCCCGGGACGCAAGGGAACGGCGCGGCGCGGATGGCATTCGATCTGACCGGCCCCTGGGACTGACATGCCGAACCAGATCGTCCTCCACGGCGTATCGCGCGTAACGGCGGCGGCGAATGCAGGTCCGCCGATAGCGCGGGTCTTCCACAACCGATCGCCCACGGCAGAGCACCTGGGTATAGACCCGCGTCCGCGCAACCAAGTCATCGCGCGCCGGACGCTGGAATATTTCGGCACCGGCTTCGTTGCCGGCACGGTGACCATCGAAGGCGTGCCAGCCAGTCGCCAGGTTCGTCTGTTGGACGGGCGCACTACCCTGATCATTGCTGAGGTGTGGTCAGCGGCAGACGGGCGCTACCGCTTCGACACCATCAACGCGGATCGCGAGTACATCGTGCTGGCCCACGACCACGAGCGGCAGTTCAACGCCGTCATCGCCGATTGGGTACGACCCGAGCGGCGCGCGTGATCGTCCTTGCCGAGGCCGTCCGCCACCTTCGGCTCCAGGCCATCGCGACGTCGCTCGATGCGGGCACACAGGGCGGTCAGATTCGGATCTACACCGGTCCGCGGCCCGACCCGGGCAGCCCGCTGAATGGGCAGATGCTGCTGGTCGAGTTGCACCTCGCGCGCCCGTGTCTGCTGAGTCTGACGGAAGGCGTGATGACACTCGTCGCGCCGCCCGATCGGCTGTGTGTGCGCTCGGGCCGGGCCGCGTGGGCACGAATGCTCGATGGCAGTGGGCGGGCCGTACTGGATGCGGATGTGGGCCTCGAAGGCAGCGGTGCGGAACTGGAACTGGATCAGGTCGATCTGCTGGCTGGTGGCGCGGTGCGCATCACTTCGATCGAATTCCATGAGCCGTGAGCAGCAGCGATCTCGACTTTCGGCAGAACCTGGGCACGCAAAGCCCTGCCGACCTGCGGCTGGAATTCCGGCCAGCAACCGGGCCGGCGCCGGTGGTCAGCACTGGCGCGCTACGTGGCGTTCTGGGCGCGCCGGGCCTGCGCGCGCGAGCACGCCACGACCTGCGCGTCTCGCGTCCCACGGTGGCGCGCACGGGCGCCCTGTGGCGCGGCGCGCGTGCGGAAGTCGTGGGAAGCAAGGCGGACTGGCGCAACACGCTGCGCGCCTGGCAGACCGTGGTGGATGGCTGGTCTGCGGCATCGCCGACGCCGGCGACAATCGACAGTCGGATGCGCGCGCTGGGGCAATCACGTCAGGACGCATCGATCGGTTGGCGGGCTGCGCGTCCCGTCGCCAACCAGGTTGAGGATCAGTTCAAGCCGCTGAGTTCCTGTCGAATCGGCACCCGCATCGGGTTTGAGCAAGCCGCTCCGATCGCGCAGTCAATCGCCGATCACTTCGTGCTCCTGATCGGTTCCCGCAACTCGGTCCGACTCGGCCACCAGACGACTTCGCCGGTAAGCACGCTCTGGTTGAGCGCGCATTCGGTTGGGATGCGTCGACGGATCACGCGAGTCTTGCCTTGGGACGAAGCCGGCCGTCCGCGTGTCGGGCGTTCATCACTTCCGGTGGATCCGCCGATCGAGCCGCCGCCGATCTTTCGGATGCACCCCGATCTCGATTTCTGCTGCCCGGCCACTCAGGGCGGGCTGCGCTGGCGACCGGCGCTGACGCTCAACTTCACCCGGCAGCCGTGTATCGGCACCGGCGTGGTCATCCCCGCACTCAGGGTCTATTTCGTGAGCAACTCCGTCGACGTCGTGCGCTTGCCGGGGCGCGAGCCTATTCCGATCAAGTCGATCAACCTCAATATCGACGCCGACAGCTGGGCTTGGGGCTTCACCGCCGCCATCCCGTACTCGGCCATCGAGATGGTCGAGCCCACCGCCGCCGGGCCGACCGAGATCGAGATCACGATCAACGGGATCACTTGGGTGATGCTGGTCGAAGGCTTCGACATTCGGCGCGAGTTCGGATCGAGCGAGGCGAGCATTCGGGGTCGTTCGTCCGTAGCGTGGCTGGCCGATCCGTATGCGCCCAAGCGCAGCTTCACGCCGACCGCCGCGTTCACTGCGCGGCAGTTGGCGGAACTGGAACTTGAGCGTGCCGGCCTTATCACCGGCTTCGACCTCGACTGGCAGTTGCCAGACTGGCTGGTCCCGGCAGGCGCGTGGAGTTACGAGTCCCTGGCGCCGGTCCAGGTCATCACCCGACTGGTGGAGTCCGTCGGCGGCACGCTCAATGCCCATCCGCACCTGCGTCGGCTGATGGCGAAGAGTCGTTATCCGAGCTTGCCGTGGGAATGGGCCGACCAGGTCGCGCATCGGACGCTGCCGATCGATGTCGTCAAGACCCTCAGTGCGCGCTGGCAGGAGAAGCCCGCGTTCAACGCTGTCTTCGTCGCCGGCGAGCGCCACGGTCTGGTGGCTCGCGTGGTACGCAGCGGAACGGCAGGTGATCTGCTCGCCCCGATGATCGTCGATCCGCTGATCACCCACGCCGATGCCGCTCGCGAACGCGGCCGCGCGGTGCTGGCGGACGTCGGCCGGCAAACACTGGTGACCCTCGAACTGCCCATGCTGCCCAGCATTGGTCTGCTCGATCCCGGCCGCCTGATTGCCGTCGGCGAAAGTGGCCAAAGCTGGCGTGGTCTAGTGCGCGGCACCACGGTGTCCGCCAGTTGGAGTCAGAGCCTGATCGTTCGTCAGACCGTCGAGGTCGAGCGGCATCTGGCGTACTGAGATCGGAGTCCGCTACCCATGCCCAATCTCTGGCGCCAGTTCCAGGACCTGCTGCCGACCAGCGTCACGCTGATCGGCACCGTCGTGGCGACCCACGTCGACCACACGGTCAGCGTCCAGTTGCTCGACGGCGGCCTGCTGCGTGCCGCCGGCATCGCTGCCGAGGGCACGCGGGTATTCGTCCGCGACGGTCGCCTCGAAGGCGAAGCGCCATCTCTGCCGCTGGAAGTCATCGACATCTAAGCCGCACCCCTTCCGCTTCACCCCTGAAACCCGCTCCGGCTCCCGCTGGCCGGGTTTCGTCATTTCTGGAGACCGACGATGACCGAAGAAACTGATGTACCGCCCATCGAATCCACGCTGCTGCTGCGGCACGAGGACTTTGATGAGCTCCTGAACATCGCTGCCCAACGAGGCGCGGAGCGTTGCCTCGCCCATCTTGGGCTGGAAAACGGACACGCGGCGAAGGACATCCGCGAACTGCGCGACCTCTTGGAAGCGTGGCGCGATGCCCGTCGCACAGCGTGGCAAACCACGGTGAAGGTCATCACCACCGGCATCCTGGCCGCGCTGCTGGTCGGTGCTGCCATCAAGCTCAAGCTGTTGGGAGGCGCGCAATGAAACCCAAGCTTTGCCTGCTCCACGACTGGCGGCAGGTTCTGCGCCGTGCCTGGAGCATCCG
>JAIMJQ010000085.1:9024-9543 GCA_020693165.1 Xanthomonas sp.
CGGCCGCCCTCACGGCGGCGGAAGTGGTGGTGCCACTGTTCGGCGACGTGCTGCCGCGTGGCGCGTTTGTGCTGTTGGCCTTTGCTTGCAGCATCGGTGCGACGGTTGCCCGCATCGTGGCGCAGCCGGGGATGTACCGATGATCCCGCCGCCAACTCCAGCGGTGCGAAGGACGGTGGCCGGTCTTAGCCTGTCCGCCGCCGCCCTGGTCGGCATCTTGCTGCACGAGGGCTATACCGACCGCGCGGTGATCCCGGTCAAAGGCGATGTGCCGACCATTGGCTTCGGCGCCACCACAGGAGTGAAGCTTGGCGAGACCACGACGCCACCGAAGGCGCTGGCTCGGGCGCTAGCCGATGTGCAGCAGTTCGAGGGCGCGCTCAAGCAATGCGTGACCGTGCCGCTGGCTCAGCACGAGTACGACGCGCTGGTGAGCTTTTCTTACAACGTCGGCAGCCATGCGTTCTGCCAGTCCACGCTGGTGAAGAAACTCAACGCCGAGGACTACGCCGAGGCGTG
>JAIMJQ010000085.1:9551-14458 GCA_020693165.1 Xanthomonas sp.
TGCTGCGCTGGCGATTTTTCCAAGGCAAGGATTGCGCGCTGCCCGCCAATGCGCGGCTGTGCGGCGGACTGGCCAAACGGCGTGAGGCCGAATATCGGCAGTGCATAGGGGAGGCATTGTGAGCGTGATTCCGTGGCCGTACCGGCTGCTGGCCTTGGCGGCGCTAGGCCTCACCCTGGTCGGCTTCGGCTGGGTCAAGGGCGCGGGCCACGTTCAAGCGCAGTGGGATGCCGCCGTCCAGCAACAAGCTCTGCAGGCCGCCACTGTCGGCGAGGAGCAGGCGAAAGCCACCGTCGAGGTCATCACCGAATACGTCGACCGCATTCGTGTCGTTCACGAAAAGGGCGACACCATCATTAAGGAGGTACCCGTCTATGTGCCCGTACAAGCCGATGCTGCTTGCACTATCAACCGTGGCTTTGTGCGCCTGCACGACGCTGCCGCCGCAGGTGCACTGCCCGAGCCCGCCCGAGATGCTGATGCGGCCGCCGCAGACATTGCGCTCTCTACCGTCGCCGCAACTGTCGCCACCAACTACCAGACCTGCCACGAGACAGCGGAGCAACTGAGGGCGCTGCAAACGTGGGCCAGGGAGATGGCATCCACCACCCAGTAATCGACGCTTTGGGCCAGCTGTCGACCCGTCGCCCTGAATACGCTGTTCCAGCAATCTGCGAGTATCTTTGCCCCGACCACCGGTGCGCCCGATGAATCCAGTCGTACAACAGTTGCTCCGCAACGCCGAGTCGCTCTCAGGCATGCCCGTGCAGCTCGTCCACGATGTCGATCTACCGATCTCGGCGCGCATCCAGTTCGCGCGGAACGGCGCCAGCCATCACGTTCTCGTCGTCAAACCCGGACCGGCGGCGGACTATGCCGTCGCCAACCAGCTCGGGTTCCTGACGCGGCTGTTTGCGCTGCCCGCGGAGGATCGCTGCGACTTCTTGATCACGCCGCAAGCGCAACAGCATGCGGCGACACTGGTCGACGAATTGTTGCTGCCGCAGCGGACGCTGGGTGCCGCAGGCCGGGCAGCCGTTTCCCAGAGCATCCTGCAGTGGACGTTGGCCGGCGCCCGTTCGAACCCGATCGGCATGCGCATCGATCAGGCGATCTTCCGCGATATGCCGGCGCTGCGCGGTAGCTTCATGGCCGGCGTGCGCGAGCAGAACAACCTCAACCTGACGGGTCTGCGCAACCTGCAACAAAATTTCAGAGTACCGGCGGCACTGGCCGGTCCCGCGGCTGCCTATGCGCTATTCGTTGATCGGCTGCTCGGCGGCACCAGCTACTCGATTCCGTTCGAAGCCATGGGCTTCATCGATCAGGGCCGCACGTTGATCCGCAGCTTTGATAACGTGCCCGCGACGCCGGCGTCGGACCGAGATCTGGTCGACGCCTGGGCGGCGCAGATGGGCGTTTCCGATTGGTACCGATGGGCCCCTTACTCGGCATGAACTCGATGGACATTCAGCAGTTCGCGATTCCGGTTGCAGCGTTCGACGTCAACCTGCTGCCGCCGGGAGCCCGCACCGTCGGCTCGTCCGAGTTTCAGGACGCCGTGATGCGCTATTTCGTCGACAAGTACGTCGGTGGCGACCGGACCGCCATCGTCTCCGTCGACGACGAAGAGATTCATGTCGTGGCCTTCCCGGCATCGGTGCGGGATCCGATGGAGCTGGCGCTCGGCATGCTGCACAGCGGGAAAATCCGGGACGCGCTGCCAATTCTGGAGAGCCTGTCGCGCCAGCGGAAGGACGACCCCGAACTCTTCTACAACCTGGGCATCGCCTACAGCGAGATCGGCGAATTCCAGGACGCCGTCATGCGGCTGAAACGATGTATCGACCTCGATCCGGATCACGCCAACGCGTTGATCGGCCTTGGCTACGCCTACCAACGACTCGGGCACAGCCAACTGGCAGCTACCCACCTGCAACGGGCCATCGAGATCGATCCGACCAATGCCTACGCCCATAGAAATCTGGGCGCCGTGCTCGGCTCGGGCGGTGAACATGCAGCCGCCCTGCCGCATCTGCGCGCCGCAAGATCGGCCCTGCCCGATGATCCGGCGATGGCCTATGGCTTGGCTCGATGCCTGAACTCGATCGGTGGCCCGCAGGAGCTCCAGGAAGCCGATCAGCTCTACGTCCAGATCATTCGCCAGTTCCCCGGCACACAGTTCGATCAACTGGCACAGGATGCGCGAACGGCGCTGGCGCAGAAGACCATGCGAGACCGGGCGGTGAAAGGGCTCCGTCCGGACGTCATTTACTACATCGCCGACGCGCTGAGCACCTTCGCGCGCGCGGGCATCGAGCGAACCAGGCAGATCACGTCCGAGATCGCCATCCTCGGCATGAATGGTCTGGACATCAACGACCCGACGCAGAAGTACACGCTGCGGTCACTGCCGGGCAACTTCAGCGGTTTGGAACTGCTGGCGCTGATGTACACCGGTTTCAGGCAGATCGATCCGGGCGTTGATGCTGGAATCGACTTCGGGAAGGAGTACGACGCAGCGGTGGCGTTGCGATCTGAAAAGGGGTGATGGGCGCCGCCAGATCCGCACTTCGAGAGCTTCTACCGGACCAACAGCCACTTCTAGGCAGTCAAGCGCACATTCGCTATCCACGTGACCCTGCCGGATCGACCAGCGGATTCGGAACAGGCGAAGCTCGGGATGCTTCGATGGGTCTATGCGGACGGCAAGAAGCTGAAGGGGTTGGTGGTGAGGCGAGGGGAGGAGGCGGGGATGCTGCGTGATGGCCCTTAGATGCGGTAACTACTCGAAATCGCGGCGAAAGCTGGGCTCCTGCAGCATCGAGCCCGGGCATCCCAATCTCCTCCCGGTTGAGCCCAACACCCGTCGCAAACCTTGCGGAAGCGTGAGTGGCTCGACGGATTCCCCCAATTAGCGCTTGTTAGGCCAACTTTGTTGGGCCTATGATCGAGCGAGTGAGGTCTTCGACATTTCCTTAGCTTTGTTCCGCAAGCTCTGGATGTTGGGGACTTTTTGCGTTGGGGGTACGCCTTGTGGCGAAACATCGGGAGAGTGCAATGTCGAGATCTGTCGAGGAACTCGTGGCTGAAGAGATTCGTCGGAATTCGGAGCCTAAGCCTCTTCGCGCGCTGGTCGACGCGGTTCGAGGTGTTGCTCCGGAGAGCGACAGCACGGACGTCAAGTTCGCCGTGTTCAGTTTGGTGCGGCAGGGTAAAGCGCAGTTCGACACGAACTGGAAGGTCCGTTTGGCCGCCGGTTGATGGATCGCGAAGCACGCCGTAGCGGGAAGTTAACCTTACCCAAGGCGGGCGACCATCGAACCGGTGCCCAGGTTGATCGAGATCGGATCCTCTACTCCGAGTACTTTCGCCGACTTGAGCGAGTAACCCAAGTCGCCAGCGCCGCGGATGGGGAGCACTGTCACAACCGGCTCATCCATTCTCTGAAGGTCGCTCAAGTCGCCCGACGACTCGCTGAACGACTTCACGCGGAGTTCGCTGAAGCCTCGATCAACCCCGACGTTGTCGAGGCGGCTGCGCTTGCGCACGATCTGGGCCATCCGCCGTTTGGGCATGTTGCCGAACACCAGCTGGACAAGTCCGCGTGCGAATGGGGGCTGCGCGACGGTTTTGAAGGAAACGCGCAGTCATTCCGAATATTGACAAGGTTGGCGGTCCACCGAAAGGAAAGTAGCGACGGCTTGGACTTGACCCGAGCCACACTTCGCGCATCACTCAAGTACCCTTGGGTCCGCGGCCAGGACAAGGGCGCGAAGGAATACGCGAAGTTCGGTGTGTATGACGAGGACGCGGATACCTACGCTTGGGTCGACGAGTCTCGCGCGCCTGCACAGTCGCTTGAGGCGCAAATCATGGACTTCGCCGATGACGTGACGTTTAGTGTCCACGACATTGAGGATTTCTTTCGCGCTGGGTTGATTCCGATTGAGCGATTAATCAACGAACCAGCGTATCGAAACAGATTCGTAGACCGGGTGAGGCGACGCAAGCCTGACGTTGGAGCCTATCTCGATAGCAACACCAATTTCGTCGCGCTTGAGTCTCTCCTCGGTTACATGATAGACGCCGGGGCGGATGGGTTTCATGGCTGGCGGACGCAGGAAGCAATGCTGGCAGAATTCAGATCTGCTGCGATCACCAATTTTCTGCAGTCGGTCTCACTGCACCAGACCGAGCACGGGTTTGCGCTGGACGTCCCGGGTCCAATCGAGATGCAGCAGGCTGCGCTCAAGCAACTGATCTGGGATTACGTGATCCTCAACCCACGCTTGGCTCAGCAGCAAACCGGCCAGAAGCGAATTGTCAGGACCTTGTTTGAGTTCTTCGCGAAAAGTCTTGGAATACCGAAAGTTGACGACGACTGTGGCCCCATCAAGGCGGAAATGTTCCCGCCGGCGATGGCAGGTCTGATCGACCCGACTTGGAACCGGCTGCAGCGCCTGCGCTTTGCGGTGGACGCGGTGGCGAGCCTCACCGAATCCGAAGCGATTCGAATCTTCCACAAGGTCGAAGGCACAACGCTAGCCCATCTTCGTCACTCGCAACTCTCTACCGTAGTGCCATAATCGTGTTTTGACATATTGCGCCCCTTCGCCCGGCATGCTACGGTCGCCGGCATGTTCGTACGCCGCACTCAGACCCGCTCGCGCCTGTCCGGTGAGCCCTACTTCACGCACCGCCTGGTGCGGACCGAGCGCGTGGGTGGTCGGGTGAAGCAGATCACCCTGCTCAACCTGGGTCGGCAGTTCGAGCTGCCGGCGGAGCACTGGCCGCTGTTCTGTAGCCGGCTGAGCGATCTGCTGTCGGCGCAGGGCGGGCTGGCGCCGGTGGACTTGCCGGCGACGGTGGAAGCAATGGCGCAGCGTTACGCGGCGCAGATCGCA
>JAIMJQ010000138.1 GCA_020693165.1 Xanthomonas sp.
CGCGGTGACCTTGAACCCGCTCATCCTGAGCAGAGCGTCCGATGCTTTTCCAGGACGCGACGTCGAAGGACGCGCGGATTCCTGGCACACGCGCGCCCTTCGACGTCGCATCCCGATGAAGCTGGGATGCTCTGCTCAGGGTGAGCGGTTTTAAATAATTTCAATGACTTACGATATGGGTTCATGGAAAGAACACCAGCGCCGGCAGCAGACCGATGGCGAGCAACACCACCAGCGCCGGCAGCAGACCGATGGCGAGCAACACCACCAGCGCCTGCAGCGCCCAATCGGGCGTGTGGAAGATCGGCAACAGGGTCTCGGCAATCTGGATCAGCAACCACGCCCCGACCAGATACAGCCCGGCCATGCGGACGACGTTGCGGCGCTTGAGTTCGGCGAGAAAGCTCACGGGCGTGTGCCGGCCGACTGGATATCGGTCCGGGCGAAGTCATCGCCCGTGAACAGCAGCGCTTCATCGCACACGCGGGCCAGCGCGTAGCTCATGCAATCGCCGAAGTTGAGACCGGCCGGATGCCGGCCTTTGCCGAAGCGCCGGTAGGCGTCCTGCGCGGCGCGCAACTGCGGCAGATCGAATGGCACAATCTCGGCCCCCGATTCCCGCACGAACGCATCCAGAGCCGCGTCGGCTGCTTCGCCGAACCAGCGCGTCAGCACGACGGAGGCCTCGAACAGGGTCGGCGTGCCGATGCGCGGCGTCGGGTCCTGCTCAATCAACTGGGCGTAGTGCGCCGCATCGGGCTCACCGGCGAGGATGGCGACGACGGCGGAGGTGTCGAGGATCATCCTGGCAGGCCGTTGTCGTCGTAGCCGATGGCTGCATCAGCGCTTTCGTCGAAACGTTTCCTTCCGCCCGCAGCCAGGGAGAGGCCGAGCAGGCGGGCGGCGACGCCGGCGCGTCGACGCGCCGACTCCCGGCGCAACCGTTGCTCGATGGCGGTGCGCACGGCCACGGTGATGGACTCGCCGGTCAAGGCGGCAAGATCGCGTATCTTGGCGTCGGTATCGGGGTCCTTGATGTTGATCGTCATGGTGGAATCATCCTTTTCAGGCGGATTCATCCTAGCCCCGTCCCGCTGCTCCAGGTTCCCGGAAACATCCGTCATGCTGATTTGCCCGATGCCTGTCCCAGAAGCCGTTTCCCGGCAACGATTCCTGCCGTGGCGCGCGCTGAAGAGCAGCCTGAGTCTTGCAGTCGCTTGCGCGCTGCTCCTTCTGCTCCGGGCACCTGGCCTGGCCGCCAAAGAGTGGCCGATGTCGAACGACCCCGCCTTCGATGCGAGCGTCCAGAGTCCCGCATTTCCGCCGGCCGAAGGGCCCAGAATCCTGCTCGACAAGGCCCATCACAACTTCTTCGTGCAGTGGGGCTTCATCGATCCGTTTCGCAATCTCGCCAAGGCCAATGGTTTCCAACCGGTCATTGGCGACGAGCTGTTCACGCCCGGGTATCTCGCGCGCTTTGACATCGTCATGATCATCACCGCGCTGCCCTTCGACTTCACGACCAGAACCGAGGTCACGACGGAGACGACCTTCACCGATGCCGAGCTCACGGCGGTCCACGATTGGGTCGCTGCGGGGGGCTCGTTGCTGGTGTTCAGCGAGCATGCGCCATTCGACCAGGCGATCAATCCGCTGCTGAAGCGCTTCGGGATCACGTCGAGTGTGGGCACCGTTGGAGATCCTGAGCACTACGACAAGGAACTCGGGAGAGATGGCTGGATTGTCTACTCCGGCGAGAACGGGCTGCTCAACCTGGAGCACCCCATCGTGCGCGGCCGCAACGAAACGGAATCCATCGGCAGGGTGATCACCTTTGGCGGTAGCGCGCTGACGGGCAAGGGCTACACCTCGCTGTTTCGTCTGGCTCCGACGGCTGAAAACCGACGGCACCCGACCGGTGTGGGGCCCATCGGTATGGGCGAGTCCCAAGCCCTCGTCGGTGCCTATGGCAAGGGCAGGGTTGCGGCCTTCGGCGATTCGAACGGCTTTACCGCGATGCTCTTCGAGCAGGAAGACGGGACCTCAAAGGCGCTGGGCATGAATTCCGCCGGCTACGACTGGAAGCAGTTCGTACTCAATGTCTTGCGTTGGCTAGCCCATCTTCGTCACTCGCAACTCTCTACCGTAGTGCCATAATCGTGTTTTGACATATTGCGCCCCTTCGCCCGGCATGCTACGGTCGCCGGCATGTTCGTACGCCGCACTCAGACCCGCTCGCGCCTGTCCGGTGAGCCCTACTTCACGCACCGCCTGGTGCGGACCGAGCGCGTGGGTGGTCGGGTGAAGCAGATCACCCTGCTCAACCTGGGTCGGCAGTTCGAGCTGCCGGCGGAGCACTGGCCGCTGTTCTGTAGCCGGCTGAGCGATCTGCTGTCGGCGCAGGGCGGGCTGGCGCCGGTGGACTTGCCGGTGTTAGCGGCTACAAAGAACCGCGCATAAACGGCGAGTGGATTCGG
>JAIMJQ010000086.1 GCA_020693165.1 Xanthomonas sp.
GAGCAAAGTCTGGACCCACCCGAGCAAAGTCTGGACCCACCCGAGCAAAGTCTGGATCCACCAGAGCAAAGTCTGGACCCGCCTGGGCCCGCTTTTGGGGGTGCGCGCAGGGAAGCGTTCGAACAAGGTTCGAACCCACAGGAGCTATGGCTGAGGCAACTCGACCAGTACCTCGTCCATCACCCGCGGCGAATCGGCCGCGCCACCGCCGTAGGTGTACGGGCCGGCTTCGGCGGCCAGCTCGCGGTAGCCGCCGTCGTAGTCCCAGGTGCTGATGTAGATGCGCGTGCCGGACAGCGTGACGGGATTGCCCAATGCCGCACTCGGCAACGTGAAACCGATGGTGCGCCGCGCGGCGTCGGTGGCGATGCTCGCGGTCGGAATCACCGGCGTGCCGTCGTCCATCGCGCTGGCGCCTTCCGCGCTGAACAGCGCGTTGGACCAGCCGTGTGCGCGAATGCGGTAGTGCCAGCGCATGTCACCAGGGAGCTCGGCGAATTGCAGCGGCATCGACCGGCTACCTTGGGGCAAGCACGCGGACCTGCCTTGCGCCTGCAGCGCGGAGCTTGCTCCGCTGCTGTTGCGTTGCTCTGGTAGAGCTGAGCTTGCTCTGCTGCCTTTCGCTTCGGCGGCGACCGTCAAAGGCAGCGGAGCAAGCTCCGCTCCACAACAGCCTGGGTCGGCGTCGCCACATGGCAACTCGACATAGATCGAGAAGGCGACATGGTCGAATCCATTGGGCGGATTCCAGGTCGCCAGCACCTCGCGCAGCGTCAGCTCGATGCGCAGCGCGCCGCCGGTGGCGTGCACGGTGACGCGCTCGATATCGTTCGGGCGCTGTTCGCGCCAGGCGGGGTCGGTCGGGTACTGGTAGCGGCCGTCGCGTCCATGGTCGTCACCGAGCGGATCAACGATTTCCGCAAGCTTCTGCCACTGCCGCTGCACACGGAAAGTCAGTGGCGCCGACAGCGCGCCGCTGTCGGCATCCCGGACCACCAGTCGATGCTCGAGCTGCGGATCGAGCATCGAGCGGGTGTCGACCTGCGCGCGCCAGCGTCCGTCGGGCGCCACATCGACGGTCTGCGCAGCGGCGACGCGTCCGTCGACCACCAGTTGCACGCGGCGCGGCCCGATGGCGCTGCCAGCGAGTTCGAAGTCGCCGGCGTAGGTGGTCGCGGTGACGGGATCGAGGGTAAGGGTGGCCGTGGGAGCAGCGTCCGGACAAGGTCCGGACCCACCAGAATCACCGCAAGCCCGTGGGTCCGGACCTTGTCCGGACGCTGCTCCGCCGTGGAGCGGTTGCCAGACGAAGGCACTGCGTGCCGGCAATACCAGGGTCAGCGATCCATCGGCGCTGATTCTGCTGGGAGCGGGTTTTATCCGCGATCGCGCGGCGTCGCTGTCGCGGGTTGAACCCGCTCCCACCGAGGACTCGATTGCAAACAGCTCGGTCAACTCGGTACTGGCCGCCAAACCGGTCGGCAGCTGGTCCAGCAAGACTGCCTCGTCGGCGGTGTTGAACACGACGATCAGTTGCTGGTCGCCATCGCGCATCCGCCACGCCAATGCGCCGGCGCCGCCAGCATTGCCGTGCAGCAGTTCCGGCGTGCCGCGCGAAAGTAGCGGATGGTCCCGGCGCAACGCGATCGCCTGCTGTAGGAACCGGTAGAGCGGCGCCGAGACATCGAAATGATCGCGCCCACCGGAGCCATAGCCGGCCGCGAACATCGCCGCGCGCGGCTCGCGGAATCCCTGTTCGCTGCCGTAATAGATCACCGGCATGCCGGGCAATGTCATCAGCGCCAGCAACGCCTGCTTCAACGCGGCCTCGCTGCCACCGGCGAGGAAGCGGTCGACGTCGTGGTTGTCGATGAAACTCGGCAGCAGGTGCGGATTGGCATGCACGCGCTGCATCGACTCGATCCGGTGCGCCAGCTCTGCGGTCGGTCGTCCGCGCGCAAACACGTCGACCAGCGAACCATACAACGGGAAGTTCAGCATCCCCTGCAGGCGAGGACTGCCGTCCTCGCCACGCAGGTAGCTGTCGATCTTGCGCGCCGATATCTCGGCGTAAGGCGCGTCGAGTGCGAAACCCTCGCCGAAGTTGATGAAGCCATCGCGACCGGTCGCACGCGCTACCTGATCGATTCCGGGCGCCTGCGGGTCATCGGCGTGGACGAAGTCCTCGAAGTACTCCGCGGGCACGTAGAACGCGGTATCGACGCGAAAGCCGTCGACACCGACCTCGCGGATCCAGTAACCGTAGCTGTCGCGCAGCGCCTGGCGTACCAGCGGGTTCTCGGTGTTGAGGTCATCGAGGCCGGCCATCTGGTAGTTGGCCTCCTGGTTCGGGTCCTGGTAGTCGCGAATCTCCGGCGTCCAGTGATAGATCGCGGCGGCGAGTTGAGCGGGGTCGCGCGGGTCGTTCTGGTGGAAGGGGGGTTGGGAGGGCGCGAGTGCCTGGAGGACACGAGGGCACGAGGGCACGAGGGCATGTGAAAAGCAGGGCGACTCGGGCGTGTCAGTGGCCTGCTCTTGCGTGCCCTCGTGCCCTCGTGTCCTCGTGCCCTCGTTGTATCTGACGTACCCCCGCACCGCATCTCCCGCCGCGAAGCCCTCGTCGTAGCCAAACCAGTTCCCGGTGTGATTGACCACGATGTCCTGCACCAGGTACATGCCGCGCCCATGCAGCGCCTCAGCCAGCGACTGGTAGTCGGCGAGCGTGCCGTAATGGCGGTCGACCTCCTTGAAGTGCTCGGCCCAGTAGCCGTGGTAGCCGGTGTACTGGCGGGTCGGGTTCCACCACTGGTTGGCGACTGGCGGCGTGATCCACAATGTGGTCGCGCCGAGCTGGTGGAGGTAGTCGAGCCGGCGCTCGAGGCCCTTGAGATCGCCGCCGCTGTAATGCGAGCCGTGTTCCGGATCGTACTCGCCGGCGCCTTGATCGTTGTTGCCGGGATCGCCATCGTCGAAGCGGTCGATCATCGCGAAGTAGATGACCTGATCGCGCCAATCCGGCGAGGGCACATGGCGCGCCGCGACGGGCGCCGGCGCTTCGCGCGCGATGCGCTGCGCAGGCGTGGCCGAACATCCGGCGATTGCTGCACCCAGCAGCGTGACTACGAATTTTGCTGCGCTCATCGGGCCTCGCTGCGTTGCGCTTTCAACCGCGGGACACAGTAGTCGAAAGGGCCTTTTAGCCGCATCGACACGACAATCGGTAGGGCAGGGGCTCGGGAATCCGCATGAATACGTATACAACGAGTCCTTAACAGATGGCCGCTGCGGCTACCATTTTCGCCACGTTGTCGGGCGGGGGTCGCCACCGACGTTAGCCGGTCTGAATGCGCGCGGTATCCCTGATCCCGCGCGCTTCGAACTACACCGAGATACCCGAGAGTGGAGGGGGAGATGTTGAAACTGAAGCGCAACATGTTGTTCATGGCGCTGGCGTCGGCGACCTTGATGGTTTCCGCAGGTGCCTGGGCGCAGGACGCGGATGAACCCGCGGAGACCGCGGCCACCGGCGAGACCGCCAAGGAGCGCGAAGCGAAGCGCAAGGCCGCAGCGGAGGCGAAGGCGGAGCAGATGGATGTGGTCGAAGTGACCGGCATCCGCCGCAGCATCGAGAGCTCGATCGCGGTCAAGCAGCAGGCGAGCTCGATCGTCGAAGTGGTCTCCGCCGAAGATATCGGCAAGTTGCCCGACGTCAGCATCGCCGAGTCGATCGCGCGCCTGCCCGGCTTGTCTTCGCAGCGCGTTGCCGGCCGCGCCACCACGATCAGCATCCGCGGCCTCGCGGGGGACTTCTCGACGACGCTGCTGAACGGCCGCGAGCAGGTGTCGAGCGGCGACAACCGTGGCGTCGAGTTCGACCAGTACCCCTCCGAACTGATCAGCTCGGTCGTCGTCTACAAGACGCCAGACGCAAATCTGGTGGCCCAGGGCATCTCGGGAACGGTCGATCTGCAGACGGTGCGTCCGCTCGACATCGGCAAGCGCGTGATTTCGGTCAGCGGCCGCTATGAGGAGAACTCGCTCGGCGAGGTCAATCCCGGCTACGACGACAACGGCTACCGCTTCAGCGCTTCCTACATCGATCAGTTCGCCGACAACACCATCGGCGTTGCCATCGGCTACGCGCACCTCGATTCGCCGGGCCAGGCGGAGCGCTGGAATGCCTGGGGCTATCCGACCGACGGCGACGGCAACTTCATCCTCGGCGGCAGCGAGACCTTCGGCACCTCCACCGACAACACCCGCGACGGCCTGATGGCGGTAGTCGAGTGGGAGCCGAGCGACACCTACAAGGGGTCGCTCGATTTCTATTACTCGCAGTTCGAGCGCACCGAAACCACGCGCGGCCTGCAGACCGGCCTCGGCTGGTCCGGTGGCACGCTCAGCAACCCGGTCTACGATAACGGCGTGCTGGTTGCCGGCACCTACACCGGCGTGCGCCCGGTGCTGCGCAACGACGAGAACAGCCGCGAGGACGACCTCACTGCAGTCGGCTTCAAGAACGAGTTCGTGTTCAGCGACTACTGGACCGGCATGGCCGACATCGCGTGGTCGAAGGCCGAGCGCGACGAGCGCATCCTCGAGACCTATACCGGCGCCGCCGGTTCCGACACCGTTGATTTCACGTTGAATCGCAGTACCGGATTGCCGCAGCTCGATTTCGGCATCAACTATGCCGATCCGAGCGTCATCAGCCTGCGCGATCCGGGCGGCTGGGGCCAGGATGGTTACGTCAAGTACCCGGCCTTCGACGACGAACTGTTCTCGGCGCGGATGATGGCGACGCGTACGCTCGACAGCGCGCTGTTCAGCAGCATCGACTTCGGCGTGATCTACGCGGACCGCGAAAAGAGCCGTGCCGTGGCCGAGTCCTTCCTCGACCTGGTCAACGGCCGCAATCCGGTGCCGGTGCCGTCGAACCTGCTGCAGGGCGCCGCTCACCTCGGCTTCACCGGGATTCCCGGCGTGCTCAGCTACAACGTGCCGGGTCTGTTCAACAGTGGCGTCTACCAGTTCCGCACCAACGTCAATCCGGACATCCTGAACAAGGACTGGAACGTCGACGAGCAGGTCATCACGACCCACTTCAAGCTCAACATCGACGGCATGGTCGGCGATATCCCGGTGCGCGGCAACCTCGGCTTCCAGTACGTCAGCGCCGACCAGGAATCGCAGGGCTTCGCGGTTCCCGGCGGCAACGCCACCGCGGCGCAGCCGTTCAAGGGCGGCACCGACTACGCCGATTTCCTGCCGAGCCTGAACCTGATCTTCTCGCTGACCGACGAGCAGACGCTGCGCTTCGGTGCCGCCGAGCAGCTCGCGCGTCCGCGCATGGACCAGATGCGCGCCAACAACAATTTCGGCATCGACCAGACGCGCAACGAGTGGTCGGGCGGCGGCGGCAACCCGGAACTCGAGCCGTGGCGTGCCACCAGCTACGACCTGTCCTGGGAGTACTACCTCTACGACGGTGCGGGCTACGTCAGCGCGGCGGTGTTCCACAAGGATTTGTCGACCTACATCTACGACCGGGTGGACGAGAACTACGACTTCAGCGTCTACGATCTGTCCGGGTTCACCGGACCACTGCCGCCGACCACGATCGGTCCGTTCACGCGGCCGGACAACGGCGAGGGCGGCAGCATCAATGGCTGGGAGTTCGCGTTCTCGGTACCGTTCGGTGAAATGGTCGAATGGCTCGACGGCTTCGGCATGCTCGGCAGCTATTCGGACACCCGCAGCAGTATCGACCCGAATGGTCCGGGTACCAGCCAGCCGCTGCCCGGCCTGTCGCGCTATGTGTCGAACCTGACGCTGTACTACGAAAAGTACGGCTTCTCGACGCGCATCAGCCAGCGCACGCGCTCGGATTTCGTCGGTGAGATCCAGGGCTTCGGTGCTGACCGCGAGACCCGTTACATCGAGGGCGAGCACCTGGTCGACTTCCAGGCCGGATACGCCTTCAACGGCAGCCTCGATGGTCTGTCGATCGTGCTGCAGGTCTACAACGTGACCGACGAGGAGTACCAGGAGTACTTCCGCGACCCGAACACGCCGGATCGCCCGCGCTCCTACAACGAGTACGGCCGCACCTACCTGCTCGGCGCCACCTACACGTTCTGAGCACAGCGGTATTGCAGCACCACTCCAGCCCCTGCCGATCGCGAGATCGGCAGGGGTTTTTCTTTCGGGGCACGGGGCACGGGGCACGGGGCACGGGGCACGGGGCACGAGGCACGGGGCACGAGGCACGAGGCACGAGGCACGAGGCACGAGGCACGAGGCACGAGAAAGGCTCGCAGATCGCATGCTTCCAGTGGGTCCAGACTTGTCTGGACGCTGTTGATCCTGAAAGCGGTAAAGGCGTCCAGACAAGTCTGGACCCACAAAGGCCCGAACGGCGCCTGCCTTTCCCGTGCCCCATGTCCGGTGCCCCGCCTATGCTTGACCCATCCACCACGGATTCCCACAGATGACCGACCACCGCATCCAATCCGTCGTCATCGTCGGCGGCGGCACCGCCGGTTGGATGACCGCGGCGCTGCTCTCCAAGCTGTTCGGGCCGCTGCTCGACATCCGCCTGATCGAGTCCGACGAGATCGGCACGGTGGGCGTCGGCGAGGCGACCATCCCGCAGATCCGCAACTACAACGGCACGCTCGGCCTCGACGAGAACGAGTTCATCCGCGCCACCCAGGGCAGCTTCAAGCTCGGCATCCAGTTCGTCGACTGGCTGCGCGAGGGGCATGCCTACATCCACGCCTTCGGCGCCGTCGGCGGGCGCGACCTCGGCCTGGTGCAGTTCTACCAGTACTGGCTGAAGCTCAGGCAAGCCGGCCGCGCCGCGGAGCTCGGCGCCTACACCTTCAACAGCATTGCCGCGCTGAAGAACAAGTTCATGCGCCCGGTCGACCGACCCAACTCGCCGCTCGGCAGCATCGCCTACGCCTTCCATTTCGATGCCGGGCTGTACGCCCGCTTCCTGCGTGGCAAGTGCGAGAAGGCGGGCGTCAGGCGGACCGAGGGCAAAGTCGTCGACGTCGCGCTGCACCCTGAGACCGGCTTCGTAGACGCGGTGCAACTCGACAGCGGCGAACGCATCCGCGGCGATCTCTACATCGATTGCTCCGGCTTTCGCGGCCTGCTGATCGAGCAGGCGCTGAACACCGGCTACCACGACTGGAGCCACTGGCTGCCGGTCAACCGCGCGCTGGCAGTGCCATGCGCGTCCTCACCCGATTTCACGCCCTACACGCGCTCGACCACGCGCGAGGCCGGCTGGCAATGGCGTATCCCGTTGCAGCACCGCACCGGCAACGGCTATGTCTATTGCAGCGACTACGTCAGCGACGATACCGCCGCGGCAACGCTGCTGGCCAACCTCGACGGCGAGGCGCTCGCTGACCCGCGGCCGCTGCGCTTCGTCACCGGCATGCGCAAGCAGTTCTGGAACCGCAATGTGGTTGCCGTGGGTCTTTCCAGCGGCTTCATGGAGCCACTCGAATCGACCAGCATCCACTTCATCCAGTCGAGCATCGCCAAGCTGGTCGAGTATTTCCCGGACAAGCGCTTCGACCCGGTGGCGATCGCCGAATACAACCGCCAGGTGCAGTTCGAGTTCGAGCGCAGCCGCGACTTCATCATCCTGCACTACAAGGCCAACCAGCGCGGCGGCGAGTTCTGGCGGCGCTGCCGGCAGATGCCGATCCCGGACACGCTGGCGCAGAAGATCGAGCTGTTCCGGTCGAGCGCGCGCATCCACCGCGAGCACGAGGAACTGTTCACCCCAGTCAGCTGGCTGCAGGTGCTGATCGGCCAGGGCGTGGTGCCGCAGGCGTATCACCCGATGGTCGATTTGCTCTCCGACAGCGAACTCGCGCAGATGGTCGACGGCACGCGCGCGGTGCTGGACAATGCCGCGTCGGTGCTGCCGCAGCATGCCGAGTACATTGCGAAGACCTGTGCCGCCCGATCCCCGCTGGCGGGGATCGGGTAGGGAGAAACTGCTCAGGCCACTGTGGGAGCGGGTTTATCCCGTGAGCTTGTTGCGCTTTTCGGGAGCAGCCTTCCTGCGAGCAGAGCCAAAGGCTCGCGGGATAAACCCGCTGTAACTATTCGGTAAGCCTATCGCGATTCGGTAAACCTATCGCGAAGCCGTTCGTCCTGAGCGTTTCCCCCGTGCTTTTTGGGGGGAAACCGTCGAAGGACGCGGGCGTGCCGAGTTCGATGCACCCAGCGCTCTTTGCGCCATTGGCGCTGCTTTGAGCGTTCGCGAAGCGCAAGCCGGGCGGGTGTGCGGCGGGCGTCCTTCGACGGTTTCCCGCTCGCAGGGCTCGCGGGAAACGCTCAGGACGAACGGTTCTGGCGCTGGATCGGGCCGAGGTCCGCGCATCCGCGTGGGACCGGCAATACGCAACGGGTCCACCGAATAGTTACATTCGCTCTCACAGAACATCTCGCATGTCTTTGATTTATATAGGATATTCTGTGCGCGAACAAGCGCACCGCCAGGGGCGACCGGGACTCTCACCGAACATGCGTAAACGACTGATTTATGAAGAGCTCAAGAGCGGGGCAAGGGGCAGGGGCCCAACCTCGCCGCACGGTTCGACCATGACGCGGTCTCGACCTCCTGCCCCCTGCCCCGTTTTGATCTTGTTCGTTGCGCGAACAAGCGCACCGACAGGGGCGAACGGGACTCCCACAGAAAACTGGGCCTACTTCACCTCGACCTTCAACGCCGCCCCGGCCCAAGTGAAACGCGCCCTCAACTGCTGGCGCTCGACATCGTAGTACGCCGCCGCCGCGCCGGCCTCCCATGCCTCGCGATCGCTGCTCACGGCCACGGTTTCGCCAACGGTCACGACTAAGCCCGGTGCGCGGCTCCACCCGTGCACCACCAGCTCGATCTCGCGCTCAGCCGGCTTGCCGCGGTACTCGCCACCGGCGCGCTTGAGGTCGATGGTCAGCGCGCCATCGCGCTGCGTTGCCACGAAGTCCAGCAATTCATGCGCGCCGCTCTCGATTGCGGTACGCGTGGCGCCGTCGTCGTCGTACATCTGTCCGCCGACCTGACTCACCGAGGCATCGGCCCAATAGTGCAACTGCAGCTTCGCGGTCGAGTACTCGGCGGTGTTCTGGATTGGCGGGATCATTGGTACGAACGCGCCCGCCTTGACCAGCACCGGGATCGAGTCGGGCCGGGTCTTCAGGGTCAGCGACCGCCCACCCTCGAGTCGGGTGCCGTCGAAGAAATCGAACCAGACGCCTTTGGGCAATGCGAGTTCGACGCGCTTCACGCGCGGGTCGGTCAGCGGCCGCACCAGAAACGCATCGCCCCAGTAATAGGCATCGCTGCGGTCGATCAGGCTGGGGTCGGTCTCGTCGCCGAAGAACAGCGGGCGCATCAGTGGCATGCCGGTGGTGCTGTTCTGGTACGCCAGCGTGTACAGGTACGGCAGCAGGCGATAGCGCAGCTGGATCGCCTGGCGCGCCAGGTCGATGGTCTTCTTGTCGTGGAACACCGGCTCGGACGGGATATGGTCCTGCGCGTGCGGGCGGAACACCGGCTGGAACACCCCAAACTGCAACCAGCGCAGATACAGTTCGCGGTCGAAACGCTTGCCGCCGGCAAAGCCGCCGAGGTCCGAGTGGGTGTAGCCCATGCCGAGCAGGCTCATCTGCAAGGCCAACTCCACCTGCGGCTTGAGGCCGCCCCAGCTGCGGTCGACATCGCCGGTCCACGGGATCATGCCGTAGCGCTGCGAGCCCGGCGCGCCGGCGCGCATCATGATGAACGGGCGTCGCTGCGGATAGTCGCGGACATGGTTTTCGTAGACCAGTTTTGCCCAGGTGTGGCCGTAGGCGTTGTGCACCTCGTCGGCGATGCCGTTGACGTGCACGGTGTCGGCCGGATGCACCTCCGGCTCACCGAGATCGCCCCACCAGCCGGCCACGCCCTGGCGCATCAGGCCCGCATAGATGTTCCAGAACCACTGCGCGGCGCCGGGCTTGAACACATCGATCAGGCCGCTGTTGCCGAAATAGAAATCGAAAGTCTTCGGTCGACCGGCCACGTCCAGCGCCAGCACCTTCGATTCGACGGCCTCCTGCCAGCGCGTCGATGTGGTCAGGATGAAAGGTTCGGTCACCAGGATGGTGTTGACCCCCTTCGCGCTCAGGTCGGAGAGCATCTGCTCAGGCGTCGGAAACGTGGTGCGATCCCAGTCGAGCTTGCCAAGGTGCCCCTGGATGTCCTTGCCGAACCAGTAGAGGTCGATCACCACGGCGTCGAGCGGAATGGCGAGATCGATGAATTTCTGCACGGTTTCACGCACCTCGGCTTCCGAGCGATAGCCGAAGCGCGATACGTAGTTGCCGAACGCCCAGCGCGGCGGTAGCGGTTGCTTGCCGGTGACTTTTACGTATTCGTGCATGAGTTCCGGGTAGCCCGGCGCGGCAAACAGCAGATAGCCAGTGCGACCGCCGACCGCCTGGAATTCGAGGATGTCCGGCTCGGTCTTGCCGATATCGAGCGTGCCGCTGGCCGAGTTGTCGAACAGCAGCAGGTACTTGCGGCTGGACAAGACTGCCGGCATCGAGAAGTACATCTGCTGCGACTCGGTGGTGTAGCCGTAATGCGGCTTGTTGTAGAGCGGCAGCTTGTGGCCGCGGCGGTCCATGCCAAGCACGCGCTGGCCACCGCCGATCAGCTTCTCGCCGTCGCTCAGGCGGAAACGGAAGCCGCGCATGGTCTCGAAGGCATAGCCGCCCTGCTCTTCGGCCACCAGCAATTGGTCGCCGCGGTAGTAGCTGACGCGCAACGGCGATTTCTGGATTCGCGCAGTCAGTGCCGGTGTGCGGTAGACCAGCTCGTCGGCGGTTGCGCTCAGTTCGGCCGACACCGCCAGCGGTGGCCCGGCGATGCTGAAGGATGGCAGCTGCTTGACGCCAGGCGGCTCGTAAAAGGCCTCGATCGCGCCCGGCTGGTGGAAGCGCAGCGTCAGCGTCGCTTCGTCGCTGGTGATCTTCAGGCCGTCGGCGCTGAGGTCGTGGCGGACGTAGGTGGCGGCCGAGGCGCTTGCGGCGAGAAGCAGCGCGAGCACCGCGAGGGTGAAGCGGGGCACCGGCCCGATGCGCCGCTGTTCTTTCTCCCCTTTTCCTTTTTCCCTTTTCCCCACCAACATCACTGCACCTCGAACAGATAGGCCGCGCGCGGCGGCAGGGTGAGCGGCGCCATGGCGCCATCAGGCATCACGTTGAGCGCCACGGCGACGCCGCTGCCGAGCCGGTCGACCAGCGTGTACTGGCCGGCATCGAGGTGCCAGTTGGCGCTGATGTCGAGGGGAATGGCGAGGTCGAAGCTGGCCGTTTCGGTGCGACTGAAATTGGCGACGACAATCAGCCGCTGCTCAGGATTCCAGCGGGCGAACGCGTGCAGCCGGTCGTGGTAGCCGGGCGTTGCCGCAAGGTTGTGCTGGTGCAGATCGGCGTAGGCGCCGCGCATGGCCGGAGCGCTCGAGACGAACGCTGCCAGGGCGGCGTTGAAGGCGCGCAGCTCGCGTTCCGCGGACGTCGACGCGCCGCCGTCGAAGGCGCCGCCGTTCATCCAGCGCTGGTGCGCGGGCACGCCCCAGTAGTCGAAGATCGTGGTGCGCGTGGCCTTGCCGAAGCCGGCGTCGCCGGCGCCGGGCTCGCCGACTTCCTGGCCGAAGTACCACATCGCCGGGCCGCGGCCGATGGTGGCCGACACCAGCATTGCCGGCCTGCCGATAGCGGCCTCGCCGGCGAAGTCCGGGCTGGCGATGCGCTGCTCGTCGTGGTTTTCGAGGAAGCGCAGCAGATGCGCGTCGATGTCGCTGTAGCGCTGCTGGATCTCCGCCAGCTTTGCGCTGCCGGACTTGCCCTGCATCACGAGTTTCAGCTGATCGTAGAAGTCGACCTTGTCGTACAACGCGTCCATGCGCCCGAGGCGGATGTAGTTGCGGTACTCGGCCGGGTTGTAGACCTCGGCGAGCAGAAAAGCGTCCGGCTTGATCGCCTTGATCGACGAATTGAGATAACTCCAGAACTCGACGGGCACCATTTCCGCCATGTCGTATCGGAAACCATCCACGCCCATTGCCAGCCAATGGCTGGCAATGGCATTGAATTTCTTCCATGAGGCGGGAACGTCGCGTTGTTTCCAGAAGGCGGCATGTTCGGCAACACCGCGAAAGGCGTAGTCGGCAGGCAGGCGCTCGAAGTCGTAGCTTCCATCGGGGCGCACGCCGAAGTTGATCTTCACCGTTTCGTACCAATCGTCGAACTTCGGCTGCGCGGCGCGCGAGCCATTACCGGTCCATTTGGCCGGGTTCTCGTCGAAGCGACCGTCGGCCAGAGGATGCTTTTCGCCGCCGAGGGGGCGGTAATCCGCCGGCCATTCGGGCACGCGGAACGGTTGTCCCGGGATGTAGTAGAAATCGTTGTCGCGGGCGTAGTCGACGCTGCGGTCGTCGTCCTCGCCGAAGTCGCGCACCCCGGCGGGTCTGGCGATCGAACGGTAACCCCGCGCGACATGGTTCGGCACGATGTCGATGACCACCTTGAGCCCGTGCGCATGGGTGCGCCCGACCAGTGCCTTGAACTCGTCGACGCGCCGCGCCGGATCGGTGGCGAGGTCTGGATCGACATCGTAGTAGTCGGTGATCGCATACGGGGAGCCGGCGCGGCCCTTGACCACATCGGGGTCGTCGGCCGGAATTCCGTACTTTCCGTAATCGCCGATCGCCGCATGCCGCGGCACGCCGGTGAACCACAGGTGGGTGACGCCGAAGGTCTTCAGGCTGGCGAGCGCCGCATCGTTGAAATCGGCGAACTTGCCGACACCGTTGTCGGCGATTGTGCCCCAGGGTTTGTCGGTCGTTGCCTGGTTGCCGTACAGGCGGGTGAACACCTGGTAGACGACTGGCTTGCCGGTCAAGGTGGAAGTGGGTGCGGGTGTTGATGCTGGATTCGGGCGCTCGGGCTGCTGGGCGCAACCGAGCAGGACGGCGACCAGCGCACTGGTCAACACGAGCGCAGGCAGGCGCATGGCGATCCCCGGTGTGGCGATCGGCCGATGCTAGTCGAGTCGATGCGGATGCGCCGGCGGCGCTGGCGTGCTGCAAACGAATACAGCGCGAACGTCGGGGCGATCTGTCGCGGCCTGGCAGCCTGTAGGACTTGAAAAATCGAAGCGAAAATTCGACTGGGCGAGGCCAGATTTTGATGCTTTTGCAGGGCAATAGCTCTTCTATTGCCCAAAAAAGCAGCGAAATATGGACCGTCCAGGCGGATTTGCAGCCGATTCCTTTCAAGTCCGACAGGCTGCTAGCCCCGATCAACCGTTCAACGTCGTTGAACAGTTGCTGTTGGTGGACTCCGAGCACGATGCGGCCGGTCGCGCGCAGCTACACCGCCTTGCGCGTGCAATGAAAAAAGCCGTTCAAGGTCAGCCGACCACATGCCGGGTCCGCGCTCAGCTTCTCCGGCGCCGGGATATCGCTGCAATGGAACAGGGTGCCATCGTAGAAGATCATCCGGTTCCACCGGGGCTCGATGCTCGCAACCTTTTCGAACCAGTCGTTGGACTCGGTCAGGTATCCACGCGCGATGCCGTACTTGCGCGCAAAGGCGTCGCAGTCGTGCGTGCCGGATTCGTGCACCAGCAGGTCGATGTCGCGCGCCGGGCGCTTCGGGATGAAGAAATGGGTGCCGCCGAGCGCCGGGTCCTTGAACAGGTACAACACCGAGGCGCCGATCCGGTGCTCGGGTCCGAGACCCATGCGGTCGCGATGGCAGATCCACTGTCGCGGCTGCAATTTCTCAGGCGCCAGCGTCACCATGGACAGCCGGCTGTGGGAGCGCTGGATGCGGCGTGCGCCCAAGCGCTCGCGGATGTGCACGGCGAAGAACTCGCCGAGCCGCTCGCTGACGCCGTCCGGCATCGCCAGTTCGATGCCGGGATAGGCGTTGTGACTCTCCATCACGAAGTCGGC
>JAIMJQ010000087.1 GCA_020693165.1 Xanthomonas sp.
ACGAGGTTCAAGGTCACCGCGCAGTTTTTGGTGAAACTGAAACGAGGTTCAAGGTCACCGCGCAGTTTTTGGTGAAACTGAAGGCTCTCCATGAACACGTTTGACCAGTTGCTGCTCGCCGCCATGCTGATCGTTCTGCCTTGCGCCGCGCGCGCTGATGCGCTGGCGCCGATCCGCGCCGCTGCGCAGACCGAGCCGGCCGCACAAGTGCTGCCGCGGGACGCATTCCTGGTGCAAGCCAGCTTGCGCTTGGTGCGTCTGGCGTCTGATGGCCGGCAGTTGGCGTTCCTGCGCGAGATCAATGGCCAGCGCAGCCTGTGGCTGCAGCGACTGGACGAGCCGGCGCCGCGCCGGTTGCTGCCGAAAGTCGCTGCCGACGACCTGATGTGGTCGCGCGACAGCCGGCGCCTGTTCCTGGTGTCCGCGGACCAGCTATCGGTGTTCAATGTCGACGGTCAACCCGGCTCCGGTCGCATCGCCCGGCTCGGGCAAGGCCTGCTCCACGAGGTGGTCGGGGTCGATCCGAGCCAGTCGGCCGCGTTGCTGGTGCTGGAGTACAGCCTGCCCGGCGCGGAAAACCCGCGCTCGCGCCTGCTGCGCATCGATGCCGAAGGCGGGCAGTCCGAGTTGCATGTCGATGGTTTGCCGCTCGGCGATGCCGCACTGTCGGCGGACGGCCAGGTGCTGTACCTGCGGCGCATCGAAGCCGATCGCCATGCGATCCTGCGACTGCGTCCGGGTGGCACGCCGGTCGAGGTCGCGCGCTGTGAGAATCTGCAGCGCTGTCAATTCATCGGCGTGACCGGACCCGACCACGCCTTGTGGATGAACTCGGATCTGGATGGCAACTTCAGCCGGTTGCAGCGGCTGGCTGCCGACGGCGACCTCACCGCGGCGCACGTCGACCCACGCGGCGAGTCCGACCTCGATCGCATCGTCGTCGATCCGATCAGCGGCGAGCCGCTGCTGGCGGGCTACCGTGGCACCATCCCGCAGTTGCTCGGCCTGACCCGCGAGGCGGCGCTGCAGTTGGCACGCCTGCAGCGACTGCTGCCGGAGCGGGATCTCGATATCCAGGTCGGCCACGGTGCCAACGCCCGGTGGCTGATCGCCGAGCGCGACAGCCAGCTGCCAGCGGCGCTTTGGCACGCGTACGACCCACGCAGTGGCGAATTGCGTCGGCTGCTGCAGGACGCCACCGATGCGCCTCCGCAGGAATCCGCACAGCTGGTGCGCAAATGGCCGATCGCCTGGACCGCATCGGACGGCAAGCGCCTGCATGGTTTCCTGAGTGTTCCGGGCGGCCGCGATCCGGCCACCCTGCCGTTGGTGGTCAGCGTGCATGGCGGGCCATGGTCGGCCAGCAAGCCCGGTTATTCAGCGATCACGCAGTTCCTCGCCAATCGCGGATACGCGGTGTTCGAGCCCAATTTCCGCGGCTCGACCGGACTCGGTCGCGATTACCTGTTCGCCGCCAACGGCGATTTCGGCAACGGTCGCGTGCTGCAGGACATCGTCGATGGCACCCGCTATCTGCTCGATCAGGGCATCGGCGATCGCGATCGGGTGGCGATCCAGGGCGCGTCCTTCGGCGGTTATGCCGCGCTGCAGGGCGTGACCTTTCATCCAGATCTGTATCGCGTAGCCATCGCCGGCGTGCCGCCCAGCGACTTCGGCTGGGCGCTGCGCTGGGCGATCAGCCAGAGTGACCTGCGCGAGCAGTTGGGCACGCCGTTGGCGACCCGCTTCAAGCTGCTCGGGGTCGATCCCTTTGATGCCGCTGCCATGCACCGACTGCAGGTGCAATCGCCGCTGGCGAACGCGCAGTTGCTCAAGCGGCCGGTGCTGCTGTTTGCCGGCGGCCGCGACGAACGCGTCGCCATTCGCAGCGTCACCCATTACGCGGCGACGCTGCGCAACCTGGGCAAGGCGGTGCAACTGCATGTGGAGGCGGACGCCGGTCATGCGCCCGATGAGCCGCTGGCGCGCGAGGCCTGGTTGTTTCTGCTGGAACAGGCGCTGCACGACGAGCTCGATGGCCCGGCGCCCGCTCCGCCCAGCCCGAGTTTGCGTGCCTGGCTGGAGCAGACGCGACGGCCGGGCAGGGCGGAACGGGCCAGCGACGGCGCCGCTTCGGGTTGACCCGCATGTCTCGCACCGGCGCTAAAAGGTGCACCGATCCTCGCGTCTTGCCATCGGCACAAATCCCCACGCCATCATCCGCGACCGGTGTGAGACATGCGGGTTAACATCGCGCATCGATAGCCAACCGCGCCGCGTCCCGGCGACAGACCATGCGCCGACTGCTGACCTCCCTTGCCATCCTGTTCGCCCTGACCGCAGTGGGCGTTGGCCTGAGCTACGCGCCGGATCGCAGCGTCGAATCGCTGCAGGCTGAGTTCGCTCCGACGCCATCGCAATTCATCCCGGTGGACGGCATGCAGGTGCATCTGCGCGACGAAGGCGTGCGCGACGATCCGCTGCCGATCCTGCTGCTGCACGGCACCAGCGCGAGTCTGCACACCTGGGACGGCTGGGTCGCGGCGCTGGCGCCCGCGCGGCGGGTGATCCGCATCGATCTGCCGGGTTTCGGCTTGACCGGGCCCAGCCCGAGTGGCGACTACTCGACGCAAAGCTATGTCGCGCACGTGGCCCGCGTGCTCGATCGCCTCGGCGTCAAGCGCGCAGTCTGGGTCGGCAATTCGTTCGGCGGCCAGGTCGCGTGGACGGCGGCGATCCTCAACCCCGAGCGGGTCGGCGCATTGATCCTGATCGATGCCGCCGGTTATCCGTTCGTGCCCGAGTCGATTCCGCTGGGCTTTCGCCTCGCGCTCGATCCCGACATGGCGCCGATCGTGCGCAATCTGCTGCCGCGCTTCGTGGTCGCCGAGAGCGTGCGCGAGACCTATGGCGACCCCGGCAAAGTGAGCGAGGCGACAATCGATCTGTACTACGCGCTGGCCTTGCGCAAAGGCAATCGTCAGGCGCTGATCGATCGCTTTGCGCAGGGTGTGGCCGCGCATGGCGCGATGAGCGAGCGCATCGCCGAGATTCGTGCGCCCACGCTGATTCTGTGGGGCGGCCGCGATCGCCTGATTCCACCCGACAATGGCGAACGCTTTCACGCCGATATCGTCGGCAGCGAGTTGACCGTGTTCCCCGAGTCAGGCCACATCCCGCACGAAGAAGACCCCGAGGCCACCGCCGCGCGCGCAAAGACCTTCCTGGCCGCATTGGGCAGCAGTTCCGGACATTGAGTTTGCAGGTTCAATAGCCGCGCCAGCTACCAGCGCATACGCCATCGTCAAGCCGCCCAGCATCGAACCCATTGCAATCAGCTGCATGTGCTGGATCGCCTGCGGGACCGACCATTCGGCAAACTTTTGGTGTACCCGCCACGGCAATATGAACAGGACAGCAGTTGTCACCAATATCACCCAGCCGACTGTTTCAAATAGTCGACCCGCGAGCATGCAAGGCGACATTGTAAGTATGGCCCAACCGCATGTGGCCCTTATGAAGAGCTCCAGGTAGTGCGCGATTGGAGACGTAGCATGGGCCAGCAAGTATCTCTTCGCAGCATCCGCGCGAGCCATCGCGAGCGCACCCAGCCCGATCAGGTAAATGGCGACAAGGGCAACCATGACTTGTGCAACCAGGATCGACATTTGCGGAATCACCCGTTATCCAACGCCGGCAGAGTCTGGGCCCGCCAAAACCACGCTACGCTCTCAGGTGGCCCTCTGCAGAAGGTCCCGGCGCCGCTGTAACCACCAGCCGACTGGCACGCACAGCGCGAGAAACACCAGCGCCGGCCCGGTATCGCTCAACGGCGAGGCGTACACCACCCAGAGGCTGAACAGCCCCGCCGCCAGCGCCAGCAACCGGTAGCCGGAAGGTTGTCGGCGATCGAGCAGCAGCGCCAGCGCGCACAGGGCGTAGACCGCCAGCACCAGCACGACCACGACGTTCAGCAACAGGTTGAACTGGGCATTGATGGTCGCCGACATCGTCGCCAGCGCGACCGCGCTCATCAGGATTGCGAGCACGATCAGCCCGCGGCGTGGCAGTCGGGATGGGTCCGATTCGGAGATGAAGGCCGGCAGATAGCCCGCTGCGGCACCGCTGCGGCCGCATTCGGCGTTGACCAGGAACCATCCCGCGACGGTGCCGCAGATCTTGACGATCGCGCACACGGCGATCAGCGCGCCGGCGCTGGTGCCGGCGATGCGCCCAACCACATCGGCGAAGGGTGCCGTGGAAGTCTGCAACTCGGTCGCCGGGATCACGCCCATCACCGCAACCGAGGCTGCGATGTAGATCACGCCGGCGAGGCCGACGCCACCGAGCGCGGCGATCGGCACGTTGCGCTGCGGGTTGTCGACCACGGCCGCCGCCACCGTGGCGCTTTCCAGTCCCAGAAAGGCCCAGAAGATGATCAGCAGCGACGGCGGTACGGTGTCCAGCAGAGGTTTGCCGGTCACATTCCAGGAGGCGCTGAAGGTTTCCGGCGAGAACGCCCACAGGCCGAGCACGATGGCGACGAAGATCGGCAACAGGCCGATCGTCAGCGTCAATCCGCTGAAGCGTGCGACTGCGCGCGCGCCGAACAGGCACAGGCCGGTCAATCCCCAGATCAGGGCCAGTGTCATCAACAACGCGGCTGTCGGCGTCTTCAGCGCCGGGAACAGCAGGCTGAGATAGCCGACCGCCGCTACCACGATGCCGACATTGCCGGCCCAGCCGGTGGTCCAGTAGGAAGCCCATGAGGCAAAGCCAGCGATCGGATGCACGCCTTCAGCCGGCCAGCGCACCAGGCCATCGGGATTCGCACGAGTGGCGCCGAGCACCGCGAACATGGCGGCGATCAGCAGGGCGCCGCCGAGTGAGACGATCCAGCCGATGACCGTCGACGAGCCGATTCTTGCGAGCGACGCCGGCAGCAGGAAAATGCCGGAGCCGATCATGTTCCCCGCGACGAGGACGGTTGCGAGCAGCGGGCCGATGCGGCGGGTTGGTGCGGGCGTCCCGATCATGAGCACGATTCCAAAGAGTGCCGTGGGCGACCGCCAGGCGATCGGCAGGGTAGGCGGATGGACGCCAGCCATATTTTTCGTTCCGAGCCGAGGTTAGCCGAGTGCGTTCAGGTTGCCAATCGGCGGGCGGCGCCGGAATTGGCGCTCAATCCTGGAGTCTGCTTCCATGCGCCATGCACACATGCATGCGTGGATGCTTGGGGCAGCGAATTTCCGGGTATCCACATGGCTGGCTGGCAGACGATTACAGTTGCGGTATTGGCGCTGACCCTGGGCGCGCGAGCGGAGGTGGCAGTGGCAACCGAGCAGGTCCCGTATACGGTCGAGCGTACGCTGGATTCCGGCGTCGAGATTCGTCGCTACGGCGACACCGTGATCGCCGAAACCGTGATCGAATCCGGCACCTACGGCGACGCCGGCAATGAGGGTTTCCGTCGCCTCGCCGGGTACATCTTCGGCGACAACCGCGGCGAGCAGAAGATCGCGATGACCGCGCCGGTGGCGATGGCGCCCGATCAGGGTCAGAAGATCGCGATGACGGCGCCGGTGGCGGCCGAGCGCGACGGCGGCGGTTGGCGCGTCGCCTTCTACATGCCCGTCGAGTACACGCTGGAAACGCTGCCGACGCCGCTCGATCCGCGCGTCACATTGCGTACCGTGCCGGGTCGGCGGGTCGCAGCGCTGCGCTTCTCCGGCCGCGGCACCGCCGAGCAGTTCGCCGAGCGCACCGCCGAACTTGCGCAGGCCCTGGTCGATGCTGGCATCGCGTCGGTCGGCGCGCCGTGGACCGCGCGCTACAACGCGCCCTGGGTGCTGCCGCTGCTGAGGCGCAACGAGGCGATGATCGAGGTGGCGGCTGAGAACTGATCGGCAGCCGGATGTGTTCGTGGTCTGCGATCGCAGCAAGGAACGCGAGCGCAGTCTGCTCGGCGCGCCGGATTTCGTGCTCGAGGTGACCAGTCCCGGCACCAGCAGCCGCGACCACATTGCCAAGCGGCGCCTTTACGAAGCCGCCGGCGTGCGCGAGTACTGGCGGTTCGATCCGGACACGCGCCTGTTGCATCTGTATCGGCGCGAACAAGGCGGATTTGGCCGGCCGGAAGTCATGCTTGGCGTCGGCGTGCATGCGCTGTCGTCGCTGGAAGGCTTGCAGATCGATTTCGATCTGATCGAGAAGCCGGAAGGCTGGCAATCGCCGACCTCGTGACCGACCCGTCCGCCGTCCACCCGCTGCGCCGCCTGTATGCCTGCGCCGCGCCGCATCGCGCGCGCGGCATTCGCGCATCGATCTACTCGGTGCTCAACAAGTTCTTCGACGTCTTGCCGGAACTGCTGATCGGCGTCGCCGTCGATGTCGTCGTCAACCAGCGCGAGTCGTTCCTTGCCAAGCTCGGCTTTGTCGAGCCGATGACGCAATTGTGGCTGCTGACCGCGTTGACGGTGGTCATCTGGTTGCTGGAATCGCTGTTCGAATACTTGTACGCCGTGAACTGGCGCGGTCTCGCACAGGACCTGCAGCACGGGCTGCGCCAGGCGGCCTACGAGCACCTGCAGCAACTGCCGCCGGACACGGTGACGCGCGCGCGGAGCGGGCGGTTGATGGCACTGATGAACGAGGACGTCAACCAGATCGAACGCTTTCTCAATACCGGCGCCAACGACCTGATCCAGGTGTTCATCTCGTCGATCCTGGTCGGTGCGGTGTTCTTCGTGATGACGCCGACGCTGGCCTTGCTGGCGATCCTGCCGGTGCCGCTGATCGTGATCGGAGCGTTCTGGTTCCAGACCCGCCTCGCCCCGCGCTACGCTGCGGCGCGCGAGGCGGCGGCGACGCTGTCGGCGCGCCTCGACAACAACCTGCGCGGCATGGCGACGATCCAGGCCTACACCGCCGAGCGCTTCGAGGCCGAGCACCTGCGGCTCGCCTCCGACGGCTACCGCGCCAGGAACGCCGAGGCGATCCGCTTCGCCGCGGCGATCACGCCGGTGATCCGCATCGCCATCCTGATCGGCTTCGTCGCCACGCTGCTCTACGGCGGCTGGCTGACGCTGCAGGGACAACTCGGCGTCGGCAGCTATTCGGCGCTGGTGTACCTGACCCAGCGCCTGCTGTGGCCGATGACGCGGCTGGCCGACATGACCGACCTCTACAACCGCGCGATGGCCTCAGTGCAGCGCGTGCTCGACCTGATCGACACGCCGGCGCCGCCGCGTGTTACCGGTGCGCTGCCCAAGCCCTTGCGCGGCGCACTGCGATTCGAGAATGTGCGCTTCGCCCATGCCGAGCGCCCGGCCCTGGATGACGTCAGCTTCGAGGTGGCGGCCGGCGCCACGGTGGCGCTGGTCGGCACCACCGGCAGCGGCAAGAGCACGCTGCTGAAGCTGCTGCTGCGCTTTATCGATCCACAGCGGGGGCGCGTGCTGCTCGATGGCGTCGACATTGCCGGTATCGATCCGGCGAGCTTGCGCGCGCGTATCGCCTATGTCGGCCAGGAGCCGTTCCTGACCGACGGCAGCGTTGCCGACAACATCGCCTACGGCGACCGCGCCGCCGATCCGGTGCGCATCGAGGCCGCCGCGCGCGCCGCCGAAGCGCATCAGTTCATTGCCGCGCTGCCACTCGGTTATGCGCACGCGGTGGGCGAGGGCGGTGCCGAGCTCTCCGGCGGCCAGCGCCAGCGCATCGCACTGGCACGCGCGCTTTATCGCGACCCGCTGATCCTGGTGCTCGACGAAGCCACCAGCGCGATCGACAACGAGACCGAAGCGGCGATCGCGCATTCGCTGCTTTACGCCGCGCGCGGTCGCAGCGTGCTCGTGGTCGCGCACCGGCTGTCCACCGTGCGCCATGCCGATGCCATCCACGTGCTGGAAAACGGTCGCATCGTCGAATCCGGGACCCACGAGCAACTGCTGGCGCGCGATGGCCAGTACGCGCGGCTGTGGCGGTTGCAGACGGGCGAATGAGCGCTGACGGCATGCACCGGTCACAAGAGGCTGCTCGGCGCGCCGGGTTGGCTTTCGTGACTGGGGGCAAATCCCGGCGCAGTGATCCGCGACCGCTGCGAGAAATGCGGGCCAGAGCACCTGGGCCGGCCGGCCGCGCACCGGGGTCGACGCCGCTGCGCAAGCTTGATGCCTGTCAACCGATGGCTCATGCCTGTGGGTGCATCATGACAAATGGATACAATGGCGTGCAGGGGGAACCCGTGCGACATGGCTGCGCTCGAGGCGCGGTCGGCGTGCGGGTGAGCTTGCGGGTCTGACCCCGGCTTCCACGTCCGGCTACCCTGATCGAGGTCAGCATCATGCACAGTGATCCAATACGCGCCATCACCTCCAGCACCTATGCCCTGGTACTGGCCGGTGGACGCGGCAGCCGGTTGCGTCAGTTGACCGATCACCGCGCCAAGCCGGCGGTGCCCTTTGCCGGCACCATGCGCATCATCGATTTCGCCCTCGGCAACTGCGTCAACTCCGGCTTGCGCCGGATCGGCGTGCTGACGCAGTACAAGGCACAGAGCCTGATTCGTCATGTCGAGCGTAGTTGGGGCTTTCTCGAAGCCAGTCTTGGCGAGTATGTCGATATTGTGCCGGCCCAGCAGCGGCGCGACGAACGCTGGTACACCGGCACCGCCGATGCGGTCTACCAGAATCTCGACATCTTGCGAGAATCGCGCCCGAAATATGTGGTGGTGCTCGGCGGCGATCATGTCTACAAGATGGACTACGGCGTCTTGTTGACCGAGCACGTCGAGCGCGGCGCCGACATCAGCGTGGCCTGCCTCGAAGTGCCGCTGGCTGACGCGTCCGAGTTCGGCATCATGACCATCGATTCGGAGCAGCGCGTGGTCGCCTTCGACGAGAAGCCGGCGCACGCTAAGCCGTTGCCGGACAAGCCCGACCGCGTGCTGGCGAGCATGGGGATCTATGCCTTCAATGCGGATTTTCTGGTCGAGCAGCTCGAACTGGATGCGGCTGACCCCTGCTCCAGCCATGATTTCGGCAAAGACCTGATCCCCAGGCTGGTGCATGCGGCTCGGGTGTACGCGCATCGGTTCGAGGACAGCTGCGTGAACATGGTTGGCGATCGACCCTACTGGCGTGACGTCGGCACACTCGACGCCTTCTGGGAGGCCAACCTCGACCTCACCCATGTGCAGCCCGAACTGAATCTCTACGACGAAGCGTGGCCGATGCTCGGCAGGCAGCCACATCGGCCGCCGGCGAAGTTCGTGTTGGACGATGCCGGTCGGCGCGGCATGGCAGTGGATTCACTGGTTTCCGGCGGCTGCATCGTCAGCGGCGCACTGGTGCGTCGCTCGATCCTGTTCTACGGCGCTCGTGTCGCCGAGGGCAGTGACATCGAGGATTCGGTGGTGCTTCCGGAGGTTGGCATCGGCCGCAACGTGGTGCTTCGGCGCGCCATAGTCGACAAGGGTTGCGTGCTGCCCGATGGGCTGCGGGTGGGGCTCGACCCAGCCCGCGACCGCGAGCGTTTCCATATCACCGAACGCGGCGTGGTGCTGGTCACGCAGGAGATGCTGAAGTAAACCCGTCGCTGGCGACGCGCGCTGCCAGGCACATCCGCATAGCGCCAGAATGCAGGGTTTACTGAATGTTTGGCGATAATCGAATGCGCTCGACGACGCGGATAGCCCGATGTCGCTGCATTTCGTCCAGTATTGAGTGGAGTTTTTTTGGTTCCGACGAGGGGAAGTAGATGCTGCTCCAGGAAGTGTGTGTGCTCGATGTGGTGTGCTGCGGCCGCGAGACCGGGATCATCGAGGCGGCCCAGATGATGCGTAAACACCACGTCGGCGCGCTGATCGTGGTGGACGAACCGAACGGCAGGCGCATCCCCGCCGGGATCCTGACCGACCGCGACATCGTCGTCGAAGTGCTGGGCAACGATCTCGACCCGTCGCAAACGACGGTGGCGCAGGTGATGAGCACCAAGCTGGTGATCGCCCAGGAAACCGAGGACACGGCGGTTGGCGTGGAGCGCATGCACATACATGGCGTGCGGCGCCTGCCAATCGTCAACCCCAGCGGCAGCCTGGTGGGCGTATTCACGCTCGACGACGCGGTCAAGTTGCTGGCAGAGCGTGCCGCGGAATTCGTGGACATCGCCACCAAGGCACAGACCCACGAGCGGCGCACGCGGCGCTGAGCGGGCGAGGCTGGCGCGGTCGGCTGCTTCCATCGCGTCAGATTGGACGCATCGACTGCGATCGGCCAGCATCGGGCGGTTCGCGGCTGCGTTCAGAGGAATAGATGATGCTGACTGTCAGGCGCCGACTGCGGCTGGGGGTCGCCATTGCCGTGGCGGCGTCGCTGCTTGCTTCGCTCGCTGGGTGCACAAGCCCGGAGAGCACGGTGCCCAGCGGCGATGCGACCGCGAGCGTGCGTCAGGCTCACGCGCCGATCGAACGTTTCCTCGATGCGATGGCGGCCTCGTTGAATGGCCCGAAGGCGGCCGAAGCAGACCTCGTCATCAATCTGCTGTTCTCCGACCTCGGCGAGAGTCATGTATTGAAGATCGAAAACGCCGTACTGCATCATCGCCGGGGACCGCCGGACCCTGAAGCAGACGCCACGCTGACACTGACCAAGGCATTCTTTCTGGAGATGATCGCCGGCAGTGCCGGCGCCACCGAGCTGCTGATGTCGGACGAGACCGCGATCGAGGGCAGCCGCATCGACCTCGCACGCTTCTTCGGGCTGATCGACAAGGCCGCCGGCACCTTTCCGGTGGTCACCCGGGCTGAGTACTGACCACGCGAACCTGGCAAACCGCGTCAACACTATGCTGTTGCAATCTGGCCGGGAATCTCGCGCTCAGCGTCGACGCTTCCGCCGAACTTCATGGCAACGTCCGCGATGCACCTGACCCTGTTCCACACCCCTGTAGTCAACACCGTGCTGCGCGCGCTGTCGCTTGCTTTCCTGCGCCTTGCCGGCTGGAAGGTTGAGGGCGAGCTCCCGGCAAACGCCACCAAGTGCGTGCTGATTGCAGCACCGCATACCAGCAACTGGGACCTGCCCTACACGCTGATGGTGGCGTTTGCGCTCAACCTGCAGGTCTACTGGATGGGCAAGCAGAGCCTGTTCAAACGGCCTTTCGGCGCACTGATGAAATGGCTCGGCGGCATCCCGGTTGACCGCTCGAAGTCGCGCAATCTGGTGGCAGCGTCGGCCGCAGCAATCCAGGCTGCTGACGGTCCGTTGCAACTGGTGGTCCCTCCCGAAGGCACGCGCGGCAAGACGCGCCACTGGAAGACCGGCTTCTACCATATCGCCCGCGCCGCACAGGTGCCGATCGTGCTGGCCTACATGGACTACGAACGCAAGGTCAGTGGTCTCGGCCCAGTGTTCCAGCCCACCGGGGATGTCGAGGCCGACATGGCCGTCATCAAGCGCTTCTACGCGACCATCAAGGGGCGCAACGCCACGCAGTTCGCTGCCGAGTGAGTCGCGTCTCAACTGCGCGGGTGGCGATCGCCGCCGCATCGACGCATCAACCCGGCTCGATGGACAGCAACTCGACCGCCTGGAACTCGCTGACCACGCGATAGCAGCTGACCGCTACGCGCAGCAGCGCGCAGTCCGGCGAGGTCGCGAACGCCCGCAGCGTCGGGTGCCTGGCGAGATAGATGGCGAGAAACGCGGCGCGCTCGGCGTCGGGAACCGCCTGCGCACAACCGCACACCGAAATGGCGACCGCATGCTGATAGTCGGCCGGATCGTTGCTGCGATTGTCGATCAGGAACGACACCGCCGAATTCAGCAGCAGGTTGGCGTGTTTCTGCGTGTCCCGATACGTCGCGAAAATCAGGTAGCGCAGATCCGGCGTATGCGCGAACGCCATCAGGCTGGTGTAAGGCTGCGCATGCTGCTGCGTGGCCAGCACGCCCTGCAGTTGCGAGTTGAACAGATGATCGATGCGCGCGCGCAGGGCGTCGTGGTCCATGCCTTGGTTCCTGTTCCAGAGCAGGCACTTGCGCGCCGGGCGTTGTGCCACCCGCAGGATGCGGTGTGCGAAACGAACCGCATCCTGCACGCAGGCTGGTTACTCCGGCTCAGCCACGTCGTACTCATGCGAACCGATCAGTTCGCCATCCATCTTGACGTCGAGTCGGTACAGGCCGGTCGGCCAGTCCCTGGGCAGCGTCAGGCTCGCGTTGATGGTGTTGGCGACCAGCGCGCTCGCCTTGAAATCGCCGACGCGGATGTTCTTGCCGGCGCTGGTATCCACGGCCCAGTACTCGACAAGGAATTCGTGGTTGCCGAGTTCGGTTTCATCCAGCGCGATGTCGAAATGCAGCTTCTTGTCGGTAGGCAGGAACACCTCGACCGCCTCGCCCGGCTCGCCCGCATCATCGGCCCGCAGCGTCACCGATTCGATGCCGAGCGCCAGAGCCAATGCCGGAAACATCCCGAGCAATCCCGGAAACAGCAAACCGCGAGTACGCACATGCACCTCCTTGAGAACGAATCGAAGCAATAGCGTGGCGCAATTCGCTTCAGGCGACAAGCGGCACGGCTTCGCGCCCGAGCGCTTTGGTGGGTTCGGACTATGTCCGAACGCTTCTGCTCTCGCTCCGGCTTCACTATGCACCCCCGCGGGCGCAACCCCAGCGTCCGGAACAGTCCGGCCCCAGCAAAGCGCTCTGGAAAGAGAAGAAGCGTTCGGACACGGTCCGAACCCACCAGGGCCGAAGCAGAAGCCGCGTCCGGCGACATCCGGCGGCGACATCCGGGACCGGCGACATCCAGGACCGGCGACATCCAGGACAGTTGAGTGTGGTCAACGACTTGTTCCCAGGGTCGCGCGCCCCGAAAATGCGGTGGAGCATGATCCATCACGATCCCCGGAGTCTGCATGAACATCGCCGACCTGCGCATCAGCTACGAGCGCGACCATCTCGACGAATCGGCGTCGCTGGCGGACCCGATGGCGCAGTTCGGGCACTGGATGGAGCAGGCCCTGCATGCCGAGTTGGCTGAGCCCAACGCGATGACGCTGGCCACCGTGGGTGCCGATGGCCGGCCGTCCACCCGTGTCGTTCTGATCAAGGGCTATGCCGCCGACGGCATCGTCTGGTACTCCAACTACGAGAGCCGCAAGGCGCAGGAACTGGCGCAGCAGCCGTTCGCCGCATTGCAGTTCCATTGGGTGGAGCTTGAGCGCGTGGTGCGCATCGAGGGTCGCGTGACCCGGACCAGCGCGGAGGAATCCGACGCCTACTACGCCACGCGGCCGCTGGATTCGCGGCTTGGCGCCTGGGCCTCGCCGCAAAGCCAGGTCATCCATTCGCGCGCCGTGCTGCTGGCGAATGTCGCCAAGGTCGCGGCGCGTTACGCGCTGCATCCGCCGCGCCCGCCGCACTGGGGCGGCTATCGCCTGCAGCCGGATCGCTGGGAGTTCTGGCAGGGCCGCAAGAGCCGCCTGCACGACCGCCTGCGTTACCGCCTGGAAGCCGGCGTCTGGATCAGGGAACGCCTGGCGCCCTGACGGTGCGCAGGAAGCACTCCGGGGAATCTCTGAACAAGTCCGGCGAGCGGCTATTGCGAGCTTCCTTTTTCGGCCCGAAAGTGTCCAGGGCCATGAACCTTGTCATTGCGAGCGCAGCGAAGCAATCCAGTGCCTCTGCTTTGACACCCACCAAGGAAAAGCGAAAGTCGCTGGATTGCTTCGTCGCTACGCTCCTTTCCATGAGCCGATATCGTAAGTCGTTGATTCGTCATTGCGAGGAGCGAAGCGACGAAGCAATCCAGCGACTCTTCTTTGCTCTGCACTGGCGCGCAGGAAAACCAGGCAGTGGCACTGGATTGCTTCGCTACGCTCTCCATGAACCCATGTCGTAAGTCATTGAATCGTCATTGCGAGCGCAGCGAAGCAATCCAGCGCCTCTTCTTCGATACACCCAGAGCAGAGGCAAAGTCGCTGGATTGCTTCGTCGCTGCGCTCCTCT
>JAIMJQ010000004.1:0-24235 GCA_020693165.1 Xanthomonas sp.
CGACCACATTGATCTGCTCGGGCGTGGGGCCACTGAAGGTGCTCGTGGTGCAGACGTCTTGGAAAGTGACCGGGTTGTACACCATCGCCGACGTCAGCGTTGTCTGCGAGCAGGCTTCCGTGAAGATCTGCGCGCCGTTGAGCGAGGCGATCGCCGATTCGATCGTCTGGCGGAACAGGCTGCAGTTCGCGCCGACGTTCGCGCCGCTCTGCGTGGTATCCCGCACGGACGAGGAGACCAGGACGCCGACATCGGTGCTGGTGACATCCGTGCCGCCCGAACCGCACAGGCGCGGCCGCGCCAGTTCGTCCCAGCCCGAGGGACAGCTCGGCGGCGTGTAGGCCGGGCTGCAATAGGCGCCGGGGCACCCCGAGCGGGCGCTCAGCACCTGGCAATCGTCATAAAGCCCTGGAGCGCCGGGTGTTAATCGAAGTTGATTAACTTGAGCGATACCGGCTGACCATTTGTATCTGAGTCCATCGACAATTATCGCGCCGCTCATGGGCATCGGCTTTCGCCTGATGACTGGATCATGATCCGAACCAGGGCCAACCCGAATTGCCACTGCCTGAATATCGCTCAGGGAAGAATACGCGAGCTGAGCAAGCGCCAAATCTGTCGCCGCCAAGCGGGGCATCCGCGCAGTCAACGCCGCACTACTCCACGCGACACTCGAACGCAGCTTCGCGACCGACCTGGCGCTGAGCGGTCAGGCCTGCGCCTCGGCGCGCGCGATCTTCGACACGGTGACGGACGCCCTGCGCCCGAGGGCGCCGAGCGCGGCCTCCATCTGCGCGAGGGTCGACTGGTGATCGAGGTCGAGGATGCGACGCACTTGACGCGCATCGATGCCGAGGCGCTCGGCCAGTTGCGCCTGCGTCGTTCCGGTATGACGCATGGCCGCGTGAATCGCGAACTACAGCGCGATGCGCGCCGGAAGCGCAACCACCCGCTGACCGGCGGCAGCCGTAGGACGCGCGGGGAAGCTGGCGCCCGCCGTCGATGTAGCCGGAAAGGGCAACGATCAACGCGTCTTCGGCAGCGGCGAGCGCCGCAGCCTCGCTCGATCCCGCCGTCATCGCCCGGGAACATCCGGAAATCGCGCGCCGACCTGGCCGCTGGCGTAGGTCATCAGGTCCACAGGGTAAACCAGGCTCATCGTGTCAGCTCCCGCAGGCGCGTTCCAAGCTGCCTGCAAATGTCGCCGACAAAATCGGGATAGAAGTCGGTATCGCCATCGCTCGGCAGCGTCGCCCGGCGCTCTTTTCAATGTCACCAGCACCTGCCGCCCTGGCCGCGGCCCGTGTCGACGGTAGCGCCGTTGGCTTTGAGCAACTCAAGGAACTGGCGAGTCTTCATGAGCCCCATTGCGGGACATCACTGTCCTGATTGCAGTGGCGGTTCATGGCGCGAAAGACCGCCGACCAGGCACCGTTCGTCTGATTTTTGCCGTTTTCACGAGACCGACATCACAACACGAGACAATTAGGTAGAACGACCTAGCGCTCGTGGTTCATGATGCATTCACACACCGCATCTCTTGAAAGGGGTTACTCCATGACGCTCAAACGCGCCTCGTTAGCAGCTGCCCTCATTGGTGCCACCGCGAGCTTTTCGGCCCAGGGTGCCACGGTGTTTCCGGTCGAATCGACGGAGCAACTGATCGCGGCGATCAACCTGGCGAACGAGACGCCGGAAGCGGACATCATCTCGATGGAACGCCTGTTGTATGTGCTCGATTCGGTGAGCTCCGAACTGCATCAGTCGGCGCTGCCGGCGATCGATACGCCGATCGTGATCCGTGGCAATGGCGCCGAATTGCGCCGCTACTCGAATGCGGATTTCCGATTGTTCCATGTCAGCAAGAACGGTCATTTGCGCCTTGAGCAGGTGGTGCTCGCCGAAGGTTCCATTGGCGCGATCCGCAACCACGGCGTGACCGAATTGCGGCGGGTTGCGTTGGTCGACAGCACTGCCCGCGGTGCCTCGGCGATCGTCGAGAACTACGGCGAGATGAGCCTGACTCACTGCGAAGTCAGCTTCAACACGGTCGCAGGTGCCTCGCGAGATGCCGGCACCATCGTCAACTGGGGCAAGCTGTCTCTCAGCTCGACCAACTTCCAGGGTAACCAGCTGTCGCGCCGCTATCAGGGCGTGGCATTGGCCTCGACGGTGCTGAATTACGGCACCGCCCAGATCGACGATGTCGTCATTTCCGAGAACGTGGCCGGCGAGCTGTCGATCGACGGTGCGCCGCAAGCGCCGCTGGTCAACCTCGGCAACGGCCAGCTCGAACTGCGCCAGGTTCGCGAACACGACAACCTGCCCGGCGAGACGCTGGTCGCGCGCTCGCTGGCCCCCTAGTTCCGTACCGAATCGGCCGCTGGAGACGGCGGCCGCTTTGCGCTCGGGGCTCTTTGGCTGTCGATCTTTGCGGCCGTTGTGCTTGCTCGGATGAAAGACCGCCAGACGATCCTGACATCGACCGGTCGGAGCGATAGCATGCAGCGATCCGGCGCCCGCTCCAGGTCGCCGCCGACCGCAGACCCCGAGCAGCCGATGCAGTCGTCCAGCGCAGCCACGCCGGCCATGCCCGAAGCCCATCCCGTGGCGAGCCTGTTCGGGCTGGTGATACTGGGGTCCATCCTGATGTGGCTCGGCGGAACGCCATGGACGGCGCCACTCGAAATTCTGGTGGTGTTCTTCCACGAGTCCGCGCATGCCCTGATGACGCTGGCGACCGGCGGCGAGGTTGTTTCGATGCAGGTCACGGTGGAACGCGGCGGCGAGGTGCTGTCGGACGGCGGCAACCGGTTCTGGATCTTGACGGCGGGTTATCTCGGATCGCTGCTGATCGGCGCGGGTCTGCTGGTCGCTGGCATGCGCAGCCGCCAAGACCAGATCATCCTGGCGGTCGTCGCTGCATTCATGGCGCTGGCGACGGTGCTGTTCATGCGCAACCTGTTTGGACTCGCCTACGGTCTCGGCATGGCGCTGGTGCTGCTCGGAATCGCCCGCTTCCTGCCGCCGCTGGCAAGCGACTACGCGCTGCGACTGATCGGCGTCATGAGCCTGCTGTATGTCCCGCGCGACATCTTCAGCGACACCATTCAACGCTCGCACCTGCGCTCGGACGCACGCATGCTCGCCGAGGAATTCGGCGGCGGCACCTGGCTATGGGGTGGCCTGTGGCTGCTGCTGTCGGTTGCAATCTGCGTTTATGCGGTGCGCCTCAGTTTGCGCCGTCGACCTGGGTAGGACTGTGCAAAGCTTCGGCGACCGGGCCAGTCGGTGTGCCGCTGCCCGCGCACCTGGCATGTGCACGCGCTGCACGACGGCAAATCGCCGTGCATCGCGCCGGCTTGCGACGAAGCTGGCAGCTACTTCTTCGCTGCGTCCTCGATGGTCTCGCCGGCCTTCTTGATGTCCTTGCCTGCGCCCTGCACGGTGTTGCACGCGGACAGGGAAAGGGCGAGGCTCACGGCGAGCAGCAGCGAGCAGAGGCGCAGATTCTTCATGGATTGACTCCGGTTGGGTTTGCGCGGGCCGACAAGCCCGCAAGTGGACCGAGTATAGAAACTGCACGCCTGCAGCAGTGGGTGAAAGCGATCACGAATTGTCGCTTCCACTACCCACCGCTGCGCGCGCCAGTCGATCGTGGACTGCAGCCCATGAATCGTCCTGCGGCGGCCGCACCACGGCGATGCGCCGGGACGGGCCGGCATCGAGTTCGCGCAACGCCGAGTACAACTGCTGGCCGTATTGGGCGGCGTCGGCCGGCAGCGCGATGCCCGTCGAACCCGCCGGAAGCGGGCCCGGAGTCAGCCAGCCGACGCCCTCCGGGCAGGCGCTGCGATACTGGTCAATGCGGTTGGCATCGACCAGGTCGAGGGGCTTGGCTGGCGCGTAGTGCGCGGCCAGCCGGCCGCTGGCACGAGGCCCTTCGGCATCGCCCGGCTGCTCGATCGGCCCGATCAGCGCCGCGATCTCGGTGGCGCCGATGCTGCCCGGACGCAGCAGCCGTGGCCGTGCACCCGACAGGTCGACGATCGTGGATTCGAGTCCAACCGAACTCGCGCCGCCGTCGAGGATCACCGCCACGCCGCTCGGAAACTCGTCGCGGACATGTTGCGCGCAGGTCGGGCTGATACGCCCGAAACGGTTGGCCGAAGGCGCCGCAAGCGCGCCGCCAAAGGCCCGCAGCAGCGCCAGCGCGACCGGGTGCGCCGGCATCCGCAATCCGATGGTGTCCTGGCCCCCGGTGACGACAGGATCGACCCAGCGCGCCTTGTTCAGCACCAGCGTCAGCGGCCCGGGCCAAAACGCCGCGCTCAGGCGGCGCGCGCTGTCCGGCACGTCGCGCGCCCACTCATCCAGCGCGTCGGCATTCCCCAAGTGCACGATAATCGGGTGATCTGCCGGCCGTCCCTTCGTTGCGAAGATGCGCTTGACGGCATCAGTGTTGCGGGCATCGGCTGCCAGCCCGTAGACCGTCTCGGTCGGCATCGCCACCAGTTCGCCACGCTTCAGAGCTGCGACTGCGGCAGAAACATCGTCGGGCATCGGCACGCTTTTTCGGTCCGGACCAGGGTTTTGCCAGCATAGGCCATCGCCTGCGCGAAGCCGTCACCCGCCAGACGCCGCGGCCTCGCCAATCAGCCTTGGACAGCCAATCCGTTACCATCATGAATCGCAATCATGCGCATTGACCTGAATCGTACCTGACGCCCAGAATCGCCACTCCCCTCGCCAGGAGACGCACGATGAAGGCTTCCGATCTGTTCATACGCGCACTGGAATCGGAGGGCGTCAAATACGTCTTCGGCATTCCAGGCGAAGAAAACCTCGCCTTCCTGGAATCGCTGCGCACCAGCACGATCAAACTGATCCTGACGCGCCACGAACAGGGTGCAGGCTTCATGGCCGCGACCTACGGCCGCCTGACCGGGCAACCTGGCGTTTGTCTCGCCACCCTCGGTCCCGGCGCCACCAACTTCGTCACGCCGGCGGCCTACGCGCAGCTCGGCGCAATGCCGATGCTGATGATCACCGGCCAGAAGCCAGTCAAGCTGAGCAAGCAGGGTCATTTCCAGATCGTCAACATCGTCGACATGATGAAGCCGCTGACCAAATTCACGCGGCAGATCGTGTCCGCAGACAACATTCCGGCGCGCGTGCGTGAAGCCTTTCGCCGCGCGATGGAAGAACGTCCCGGTGCGGTCCACCTGGAACTGCCGGAGGACATCGCCGACGAAGAGACGGAGGCATTCGTCCTCCAGGCCAGTCACGCGCGCCGGCCGGTCGCCGACGACAAGTCGATCGGCTACGCAGTCGAGGCGATCACCAATTCCAGGCGACCCTTGTTGATGGTCGGCGCCGGCGCCAACCGCAAGACCACCAGCAAGATGCTGACCGAGTTCGTCGACAAGCTCGGCATTCCGTTCTTCACCACGCAGATGGGCAAGGGCGTCATCGACGAACACCATCCGCTGTGGCTCGGCAATGCCGCACTGTCCGACGGCGATTTCGTGCACCGCGCGATCGAGAAGGCCGACTGCATCATCAACTGCGGCCACGACGTCATCGAGAAGCCGCCGTTTTTCATGCGCACCGGCCTGCGCACGGTGATCCACCTGAATTTCTTCTCCGCCGAAGTCGATACCGTGTACTTCCCGCAGGTCGAGGTCGTCGGCGACATGGCCAACTCGATCTGGCGCCTGAAGCAGCGCCTGGAGCCGCAGTCACATTGGGATTTCGCCTATTTCGACCAGGTCCGGCACGCGCTGAACGACCATCTGAAACTGCGTTCGGACGACGATCGCTTCCCGATTCACCCCGTGCGCATGGTCGATATCGTGCGCCAGGAAGTCTCCCGCGACGGTCTGGTGTGCCTCGACAATGGCATGTACAAGCTCTGGTACGCGCGCTACTACCGCTGCTACGAGCCCAACACCATGCTGCTCGACAACGCGCTGGCGACGATGGGCGCCGGGCTGCCGAGTGCGATGGCGGCGAAGATGGTCTATCCGGATCGCAACGTCGTCGCCATCGCCGGCGACGGCGGCTTCATGATGAACTCGCAGGAACTGGAGACCGCGGTCCGTCTCAACCTCAACATCGTCGTGATCATCATCAACGACAAAGCCTTCGGCATGATCAAGTGGAAGCAGGCCGGCATGGGTTTCCCGAACTTCGGCATGGACATGACCAATCCGGACTTCGTCAAACTCGCCGAGGCCTACGGCGCGCGTGGCTGGCGCCCGAACAGCACCGCCGAGTTCCAGTCGATGCTCAGGCAGGCGCTCGCCGAACCGGGCGTCGATGTCATCGAACTGATGATCGACTACTCCGAGAACCATGCCATCCTGAACAAGGAAATCAAGGAGTTGAGCGCAAAATTGTAGCCTGGTGCTACGATGCGCCAAGATTGATGTGTGGAGCATCACAATGCGTACCACGCTTACAATTGAAGATGACCTCGCGGCGCGGCGGGAAGAACTCTCACAGCGCCGCGGGGCAAGTTTCAAGCAGGCGGTCAACGACACGATCCGCAAGGGCCTGGCGCCATCGGGTGGGCGACGGATGCTGGACCTGCCCTCGTTCAGCTGCGGCGGCCCATTGCCCGGGATTGACCTCGACAAGTCGCTGCAACTGGACGCGATGCTCGAGAACGAATACCTGCGGCAGAAGTTGCTCGCGGGACGATGATCGTTCTTGACGCCAACCTGCTGACCAACGTGGTCGACATCGACGCACCGCGGCACGCCGTCGCGACAACATGGATGCAACGTCAAGTAGATACCGGCGAAGTTCTCGGGATACCGTGGGTTTGCCTGCTCGCCATGGTCCGCATTTGTACCCTGCCGAGCGTGCGGGCACGGCCGTTGACCATCGACCAGGCACTTGGCGCCGCGGAACGATTGCTCGGCAATGCCGAAAGCCTGCGCTCGCTCGCTGACGGGCCACAGCGCTATCCGGGGTTTTCGCGACTGCTTCGTGAGGCCCGATTGGGTGGCACTTTGACCACTGATGCACCAATCGCTGCGATCGCACTCGCACATGGCGGGCGAGTTGCCAGTTTCGACCGGGATTTCCGCGCTTCGACGGGATCCACGTCAACGTTCCGCACTGAAGGGAGATTCCCATGCTTCGCGACACTTACCCCTACTACCTCGCCAATCGCGCGGTCCAGGCCAACACCGATCTGGAAGTCACCGACAAGTACACGGGCAAGGTGGCGACGCGCGTCGCGCAGGCCGATGCCAAGGCGATTCATGCCGCCATCGATGCGGCTGTGAAGTCGCAGAAGGCATTGCGTGATTTCCGGCCCTACCAGCGCAAGGCAGTGCTCGAGCATTGCGTCAAGCGCTTCAAGGAGCGCTTCGAGGAGATGGCGCTGGCGCTGTGCATCGAGGCCGGCAAGCCGATCAAGGATGCGCGCGGCGAAGTCTCGCGGCTGATCGACACCTTCCAGGTCGGCGCCGAGGAATCGGTGCGCATCGGCGGCGAGGTCATGGACCTGGAAATCTCGGCGCGCGCGCGCGGCTATCGCGGCATGTGGAAGCGCGTGCCGATCGGCCCGTGCTCGCTGATCTCGCCGTTCAACTTCCCGCTGAACCTCGCCGCACACAAGATCGCGCCGGCGATCGCCGCCGGTTGCCCGTTCGTGATGAAGCCGGCCAGCCGCACGCCGATTGGCGCCCTCATCATCGGCGAAGTGCTTGCCGAAACCGATCTGCCGCAAGGGTCGTTCTCGATCCTGCCGTGTCATCGCGATGGGGCCGACCTGTTTACCGTTGACGAGCGCTTCAAGCTGTTGTCATTCACCGGCTCGCCAGCGGTGGGCTGGGACCTGAAGTCGCGCGCCGGCAAGAAGAAAGTCATCCTGGAACTTGGCGGCAACGCCGGCTGCATCGTCGATGCCGACCAGGGCCATCGCCTCGACCATGTCGCCGAGCGCATCGTGTTCGGCGCCTTCTACCAGTCCGGCCAGAGCTGCATCAGCGTGCAGCGCATCCTGATCCATCGCTCGCTCTACGCTGCGATGAAGGAAAAGCTGGTCGCGCGGGTGTCGGCGCTGGTGCATGGCGATCCGCGCAACGAGGACACCTTCATCGGCCCGATGATTTCCGAGGGCGAGGCCAAGCGCCTGCACGGCTGGATCGAAGCCGCGCGCGCCGCCGGCGCGCGCATCCTGTGCGGTGGTCAGCGCGAAGGCGCGATGTTGCGCGCGACGCTGATCGAAGGCGCCGGCCCGACGCTCGAAGTGAGTTGCCAGGAGGCCTTCGGCCCGGTCGCGCTGATCGAACCCTTCGACGATTTCGATGCGGCACTGGAGCGCGTCGACGATTCGATGTTCGGCCTGCAGGCCGGCATTTTCACCGACTCGATGTCGCATGCGATGCGCGCCTGGGACGTGCTCGACGTCGGCGGCGTGGTGATCGGCGACGTGCCGTCCTGGCGCGTCGACAACATGCCCTACGGCGGCGTGAAGGACTCCGGCCTCGGCCGCGAGGGCCTGCGCTACGCGATCGAGGACATGACCGAAATCCGCCTGCTGGTGATCAAGGATCCTTGAGCCGGCAGTTCATGCGGGCTCCGGTGGGCCGGTGTATCGCGCAACTGATCATCGGCGCGGACTCCCCGCAAGCACCCGCACTGAACGCGCTGATGCGCGGTCACCGGGCTATGGGAACAATTCTGGCCCTGGCTCGAATGTCCCACACCGGCGTGAGAAATGCGGGCTGGCTCGGTCCAGTCAGCTGAGGTTGTGCCAATTGTGGCGAGAATCTGGCACTCGCTTTCGATTGTTGGCTCTAGTTTGAAGCCGGTACGGTTGTTGCTACCGAAAACCACCGAGGAGAATTCAGAGGCGGCCTGAGTGTGATCGCCGTCACCTTGTGCTTCCCATCGCGTTGGCCGCGCGATGGCCAATCTGGCCCCCGCGAACCACGATCGTTCGCGCGGGCCATGAACAACTACCGGTGAACCGCTGCCATGGGTGATCTCCCCATCGGCGTCGATACGTTCCCTGGTCCCTGGCGTAGACAAGGTTGGTTCGCAGTTTGCGATCGCGACCATGCCGCCGCGAAAGGATGCTCGAACGGAGGAATCCGCATGAAGTTGGCCTGGATACTTTGGCTAAGCTCGTTATCCCCTACACCGTTGGCCGACTCCATGTGTCTGGCCACGACCATCTACTTCGAAGCGCGCAACCAATCCGTCGACGGCCAGTGGGCCATCGCCGAGGTAGCCCTGCGGCGGCGCGACAGCGGCCGCTACGGCAACCAGTTGTGCGAAGTGCTGTTGCAACCCAAACAATTTGCCCTGACCCTGGTATCTCCCGAGAAGCAGATCACCGAATGGCAGGCTTACCGGCAGTCCTGGAAAGTGACGATGGAAGCGCTGCGCAACTGGCAACTGCCAGAACCGCAGCGACGCCTGATCGTACCCGGCGCTGACCACTTTCTGGCCTACCAGCGCGTCAGCGCCGACTGGTCGGTGGGCGAACCCCTGCATGTGATCGGCGACCACGGGTTTTATCGACTGAACTAACGCGGCGCGAACAGGCGCACTGCCAGCGGCAACCGCATGGGCGCTACAGAAAGCGGCTAACCCGGATTCGCCCTGCCCGACCCGGGATCCGATGGCTGCGCCGCCTCGTGCTCGCGCACCGAGCGCGCCACCAGACCAACGCCGCCAGCGATCATGCCGAGGATGATCAGCGTGTTGTAGAGACTGGTCGGGGCAAAATGGATGCGCAGGTTGGCGATGATCCCGGCGAGGATGATCAGGATTCCGGCCGACACCAGGAACCAGCCCATGATCGATTTCCCGTTGTAGAACACGATCCCGAGGCCGATCAGGAACGGCAGCAGCGACAACCCGAAAGCATCGTAGCCGTACAGGCTCCAGCCACCACTGGTCACCATCACCTGTTTCATCAGCAGGTAGCCGCCGGCCACAATCAAGCCGAGGCCAAGGAGAAATTCACCCAGTCCGCCGGGAGTGCCGCCCGCTCCGCGCATGTGATGGTCTCCAGAATGCTCCGGCGAATTATGCCTTGTCGCAGCGCACTTGCGGGTCGACCCGGATCGTCCTAGCGTGCCCAATCGCATTCGAATACAGGGGTCATCGCGCATGTCCCGCACCACTCACTTTCCGCTGCGCCGTTGCTTGCTTCCGGCGAGCCCGATGGAGACCGCCCCATGATCGGCTGGGTGCGTGGACGACTCCTGCGCTGGGCCGAGAATCTGCGGTTCCCGTGGCTGCTGCTGGTAACCGCCGTGCTGTTCGGCATGAATCTGGCGATCCCCGATGTCCTTCCATTCATCGACGAGATCCTGCTCGGTCTGCTGACCATCATGCTCGGACGCTGGCGCAAGCCGGCGCCAAATCCAACCGGCGCGCTTCCGTAGAGCCAGGCTCGCCTCAATGTGGTTCAGAAGGCAGAACCGAGGCCACGCGCTACGTCCGCCGCCGATAGAACTGGGCGACGAAATCCTCGAACTGCCCGGCCGCGATCGCCGCGCGCAGTCCCTGCATCAACTCTTGATAGTAGTGCAGGTTGTGCACCGTCATCAGGTGCGCGCCAAGCATCTCGGTGCAGCGGTCGAGATGGTGCAGGTAGGCCCGGCTGTAGTTCCTGCAGGTGTAGCAGGCGCATTCGGGATCGATCGGCCCGATGTCGTCGCGATACCGCGCATTGCGCAGGCGCACGACGCCGAAGCGCGTGAACAGATGCGCATTGCGGGCGTTGCGTGTCGGCATCACGCAATCGAACATGTCGATGCCGCGGCGTACCGCCTCGACGATGTCTTCGGGCCGACCGACGCCCATCAGATAGCGTGGACGCTCGCGCGGCAACATCGGCAGCGTTTCGTCCAGCGTGTGCTCGCGCTCTTCCTGGGGTTCACCCACGGCGAGACCGCCAACGGCATAGCCATCGAAGCCGATCTCGACCAAGCCAGCGACCGAGCGTTCGCGCAGCCTCGGATAAACGCCCCCCTGGACGATGCCGAACAACGCGTTGCGGTTGCCTTCATGGGCGCGCTTGCTGCGCGCAGCCCAGCGCAGGCTGAGTTCCATCGACTCGGCTGCCTGCGGCTCGGTGGCCGGATACGGCGTGCACTCGTCGAACTGCATGACGACGTCGGAGTCGAGTGCACGCTGAATGCGCATCGATTCCTCCGGACTCAAAAACACCTTGGAACCATCGACCGGCGAGCGAAAGTGAACGCCCTCCTCGGTCAACTTGCGCATTTTGGCGAGGCTGAACACCTGGAAGCCGCCGGAGTCGGTCAGGATCGGTCCCTGCCAGTTCATGAATCGATGCAGACCCGCATGCGCCTCGATCACCCGGGTGCCCGGACGCAGCCACAGGTGAAAGGTATTGCCGAGGATCATCTGCGCGCCGAGCGCGGTCAGATCCTCCGGTCGCATCGCCTTGACCGTGCCATAGGTGCCGACCGGCATGAAGGCCGGCGTTTCCACCAGTCCGCGACGAAAATGCAGGCGCCCGCGGCGTGCACGTCCGTCTTCGGCGATCAATTCGAAGCGTTCGAGGGTCATTGCAGGCTGTCCGAATTGCGCATTTGCAGGGCGGCCGTCCCCGGCCGCCGCTTTGCGTGGTCGCCGGCAAGCACGCAAAGCGACCGCCGGGACGGTGGCCCTCCAGAAGCAAAGGCGCCCGGAGGCGCATTGAACCTCAGGGGACAATCAGGCACGCATCACCATAAGAGAAGAACCGATAGCGCTCGGCGACCGCATGACGATACGCGCCCAGCACGAACTCGGTACCGGCGAGCGCGCACACCAGCATCAGCAGGCTCGATTGCGGCAGATGGAAATTGGTAATCAGGCCATCGATGACCCGAAACTCGAAGCCGGGACGAATGAACAACCGGGTGTCGCCTTCGAAAGGTTGCAGCGTACCCGAGCGCGCGGCGCTTTCCAGCGTGCGTGTCGCCGTGGTGCCGACGGCGATGACGCGACCGCCGGCTGCCTTCACGGAGTCGATGCGCGCGACCACTTGCGGTGACACCCGGCACCACTCGCGGTGCAACACCACCTGGTCGAGATCATCCTCGCGCAGGTTCTGGAAGGTGCCGGCGCCGACGTGCAGCGTCACGTAGTCGCAGGCAACGCCGCGTTCGGCCAAAGCCGCAAGCAGCGCGGCATCGAAGTGCAATCCGGCCGTCGGCGCCGCTGCCGAGCCCGGATCGCGGGCAAACACGGTCTGATAGCGCTCGCGGTCGCCGGCGTCGTCGCTGCGTTCGATGTAGGGCGGCAATGGCACATGGCCGTGGCGCGCGAGCAGTTCCGGAATGTCGTTGCCGTCGACGCTGCGCAGCAGGAACAATGGCCCGTCGCGCCCGAGCACTTCGAAGCGGCAGTCTTCGGCAACCACGATGATGCCGCCCGCCTTCGGCTTCTTGCTGACGCCGAGGTGGAACCAGCCGCGGTCGGCCGCAACCAGTCGCTCCAGCAACAGTTCGACGGCCCCGCCCGATTCCTTGTGACCGCGCAGCCGCGCCGGCCACACGCGGGTGTCGTTGAACACCAGCAGGTCGCCCGCCCGCAGCCAGTCGGGCAGCGCGCGCATCGTGCTGTCGGTGATCGACCGCGTCGCCGCATCGAGCACCAGCAACCGACTCGCCGAGCGCTCGGGCAACGGCGCCTGGGCAATCAGTTCGTGCGGCAATTCGTAGTCGAATTCCTGTTTGCGCATGGTAGGGGCTGGTGTTGGTTGTTGGTGTCGGTGTTGGCCAAAAGCGCGGCCCGGTGTTGCAGGTCGGGTTCAGTGAGCCCCGACCGCGAACCAGCGCGACCGGGCGAGGGGCCGGCTTGAACCAACAGCAACAACCAGCACCAACACCGGGCTCTCGGGGGTTACCGCGGAAGGCTCGCCGTGATAGCATTCGCGCACTCGAAATATCAAGCACTTAGCACCTTCGATGCACTCGATTGGTGCGGGAGGAGGTGTCATGAATGCCCTGCAGAAGCTGAACACGATGCGCCAGACTGGCGGTTCCCGACGAACGGTGGGATTGTCGGATGCCACCATCGAGCGCTTTCTGAAGTCCGATCCTGCACTGGCGCAGGCTATCGACGAGGGCTTTGCAGCGTTCGAAACGGCGCGCGCAGAGTTTCCGGAAATCATCGCGCTGGATGAGGACGCCCAACTGCAGGCGGTACAGGCGGGCTTCGTCAACTTCTACGCCGAAGACGCCGTCAACCCGTACATCGCGGTGTCCGGTCGCGGCCCCTGGGTGGTGACGCTGAAGGGCGCTGTGGTGCATGACAACGGCGGCTACGGCATGCTCGGGGCGGGCCACGCGCCGCAAGCCATCATCGACGCCATGGCACGTCCGCAGGTGATGGCCAACATCATGACGCCGTCGCTCAGTCATCTGCGCTTCGATCAGGCGCTGCGGCGCGAGATCGGACATAGCCGCGGCGGCTGCCCGTTCGCGCGATTCCTGTGCCTGAATTCTGGCTCCGAATCGGTGACTCTGGCCGGGCGACTGGCGGATGTGCTGAGCAAGCAGATGACCGACCCCGGCGCGCCACATGCCGGCCGCAAAGTGCGCCGGATCGCCGTCAAGGGCGCATTCCATGGCCGCACCGAGTTGCCGGCACTGTATTCGGATTCCTCGCGCAAGGCTTATGCCGAGCACCTGGCGAGCTTCGCCCACCACAACCACACCATCACCGTCGAGCCCTATGACGTCGAGCATCTGCGCCAGGCATTCGCCAGCGCCGAGACCAACGACTGGCACATCGAGGCGATGTTCCTGGAGCCGGTGATGGGCGAAGGCAATCCGGGCCGTGCGGTTACCCCCGAGTTCTACGCCGCCGCGCGCGAACTGACCAAGGCACATGGCACCTTGCTGCTGGTCGATTCGATCCAGGCCGGCCTGCGCGCGCACGGGGTATTGTCGATTGTCGACTATCCAGGCTTCGAAGGCTTGGAAGCGCCCGACATGGAGACCTACTCGAAGGCCCTCAATGCCGGTCAGTACCCGCTGTCGGTACTCGCGGTCAACGAACGCGCAGCAGCCCTGTACCGCAAAGGCATCTACGGCAACACCATGACCACCAATCCACGCGCGATGGATGTGGCCTGCCGCGTGCTCGCGTCTTTGACGCCTGCGTTGCGCGCCAACATCCGCGAGCGCGGCGCCGAGTTCGTGCGCCGACTGGAAGCACTCGCGCGCGAACTCCCGGGCATGATCACGGCCGTGCAGGGCACCGGCCTGTTGTTTTCGTGTGAGCTGGCGCCGGATTTCAAGTGCTTTGGCGCCGACAGCACCGAGGAGTACCTGCGCGAACACGGCATCGGCGTCATCCATGGCGGTGTCAACAGCCTGCGCTTCACGCCCTACTTCGGTATCCGCGCGGACGAAGTCGATTTGCTGATCGACGGCGTGCGCCAGGCGCTCACCGAAGGTCCGAGAATGAGCCACCCAGCGGCCCAGGCCGCCTGAATAGCCGGGCGGCGCCGGAACCGCCGCGGCGCGCGCGAGCCTGCGACGACTACGGAGTCGCAGCGCGCGCGTGATGGAGGCAGACGCGATCGCGGCCCTGTTGCTTGGCCTGGTACATGGCGGCGTCGGCGGCGCGCGCCAGCATGTCGAAATTGTCGGCATCGTCCGGAAACATCGCGATCCCGATCGAAGTCGTGACCCGCAACTCCTGGTCCTCGACGAAGAACGGCTCGGCCAGCAGTTGACGGATCTTGTCGGCCACATGCGCGGCGCCGTCGGCGTCCGTTCCGGGAAGCACGATCACGAACTCGTCGCCACCCTGGCGCGATACCGTATCGTGCTCGCGCACGGCGGCCTGCAGACGCTCGGCCACGGCGACCAGCAGCAGGTCGCCGATGCGATGGCCGAGCGTGTCGTTGACCGTCTTGAAGTGATCGAGATCGAGGTACATCAGTGCCACCGGCGCCTGCGAACGTCGTGCAAGACTCAACGCCTGGCTTGCTCGATCGATCAGCAGCGCCCGATTGGGCAGGCCGGTCAGGACGTCGTAGTGCGCCAGCTTCTGGATCTGCTCCGCCGCGCGCCTCTGTTCGGTGATATCCGAGAAAATGCTGACGTAGTTCTGCACTTTGCCGTCGGCTCCGAGCACCCGGGTGATCGACAGGCTCTCGGCATAGAGCGTGCCGTCGCGACGGCGATTCCAGACCTCGCCGTACCAGCAGCCCTGGCTATCGATGGATTCCCACATCGACCGGTAGAACCCGGCGTCGTGGAGGCCGGCCGACAGCATGCGCGGATTGCGGCCGAGCGCATCGGCTTCGGAATAGCCGGTGATGGCGCTGAAGGCTGGATTGACCATCACCATGTTGTGGCTGGCGTCGGTGATGATGATGCCTTCACGGCTCTGCTGGAATACGGTCGCCGCCAGTTGCGCGCGCCTGTCACCATCGCGCGCCATCGCGGCGATCACATGCGCCTTCCAGGACCGCCACAGCATCCATTGGCCACCGGCGAGGAGGCCCAGCATCAGCGCGATCAGACCGTGGTCGGCGTCGGCAAGGAACGCCATGGTGGCGACCAGCAGCAAACCGACGGCCGCCGCGGCCAACCACAACCAGGCTCTGGACACTTGCATGCGCGCTTCCCGCGTCATCGGTCATGGCCTGTTCTGGATGCCTCCCGCGGAATCCCGGCCTGCGACCCCCTCAATATCCAGCCAATACTCGGTAATCGCCGAATGGGCAAGCAAGCCGGGCGCCGATCCGCGCGCTCGACTCAGCCCGCAAAGCGATCGGTCGCGCAGATCAGCTCGTGGGTATTGCCCGCCTCGAGCGCCGAGTGGCCGGCGTCGGCAACAATGCGCAGATCGGCTTCCGGCCAGGCCTGCTTGAGATCCCAGGCAGAGCGGATCGGACACACGACATCGTAGCGGCCCTGCACGATGACGGCCGGGATGCCCTTGAGGCGATAGGCATTCGCCAGCAGTTGGTCGTTGCGATCGAAGAATCCGCCATTGACGAAGTAATGGCATTCGATGCGCGCAAACGCCAACGCGAACAGATCGGCAGCCGACGCATCGACGTGACCCGGATCCTGGTACAGAAAGCTGGTGCGCGCTTCCCAGACGGACCAGGCTTTCGCCGCTTCCAGTTGCACCGCAGGATCCAGCGACGTCAATCGACGGTGATAGGCGCTGATCAGGTCGCCGCGCTCGACTTCGGGGATCGCGGCGAGATAGTCGTCCCAGGCATCCGGGAAGATTGCATCCGCACCCGCCTGGTAAAACCACTCGAGTTCCCAGCGCCGCAGCATGAAGATGCCGCGCAACACCAGTTCGGTGACCTGTTGCGGGTGAGTCTGCGCGTAAGCCAGCGCCAGGGTGGAACCCCAGGAGCCCCCAAAAACCTGCCAGCGCTCGATGCCGAGGTGCTTGCGCAAGCGCTCGATATCGGCGACCAGGTGCCAGGTGGTGTTGGCGACCAGGCTCGCGTGCGGCGTCGAACGTCCGCAGCCGCGCTGGTCGAACAGCACGATCCGATACTTGTCAGGATTGAAGAAGCGCCTGACCTTGGCGTTGCAACCGGCACCAGGACCACCATGCAGGAACACCACCGGCTTCCCGGTCGGATTTCCACACTGCTCGAAGTACAACTCATGGCCATCGCCGACCGGAAGTCGACCGGTCTCGTAGGGTTCGATTTCGGGATAGAGCTGGCGACGTTCCATGGTGTTGCTCCCTTCCAGGTCCAGAAACACAAACGGCGACGCGGGGTTACCGGTCGCCGTTCGCGTTCAATCTCAAATTGGTCGGGGCGGAGAGATTCGAACTCTCGACCCCTACAACCCCATTGTAGTGCGCTACCAGGCTGCGCTACGCCCCGACCGAAGGAGAGCGAGGCTACAGGATTGTGAGGGCGCTGGGTAGGCTGGTGTCGGTTCTTGGTTGTTGGTTCCTGGTTGTTGGAAAGAGCACGGCAAAGCGCGGCAGGAATCCGGAGCGTCGCGCATCGCACTCGCGCTTGCCTGCGTTCAAAGTCTGGATTCCGCAGGAGCGACCTCGCGCAATGCCACCGCACTTTGCTCTGCTGCCAACAACCAGCAACCAGCAACCCGCATCGCTCTCAAGCGCGCAGGATTTCGAGCACCGCCTCCAGGTCGACGCGCATCTGTCGAATCAGTTCCGAGGGAACCTTGCAATCGTCCTTGTCCGACTTGTCGGACTTCTCGCTCTTGTTGTTGGCTTCCCCGTCCAGGCGCTGGCGCGCGCCACCGATGGTGAACCCCTGTTCATACAACAGGCTACGAATCTGGCGGATCATCAGCACATCGTGGCGCTGGTAATAGCGACGATTGCCACGGCGCTTGACCGGCTTCAGGCTCGGAAACTCCTGCTCCCAGTAGCGCAATACGTGCGGCTTTACGCCGCACAGCTCACTGACTTCACCAATGGTGAAGTAGCGCTTTGCCGGGATCGGCGGAAGTTCGCTGTTACTGCCCGGATCCAGCATAAGCCTCTACTCGCGCCTTGAGCTTCTGCCCTGCCCTGAACGTCACCACGCGCCGCGCAGAGATCGGAATCTCTTCGCCAGTCTTCGGATTGCGTCCCGGCCGTTGATTCTTCTGGCGCAGGTCAAAGTTGCCGAAGCCCGAGAGCTTGACGTTCTCCCCCTTCTCAAGCGCTTCACGGATGACGTCGAAAAAAATGTCGACGAACTCCTTGGCCTCACGCTTGTTGAGCCCTACGTCCTCGAACAGTCGTTGGGCCAATTCGGCCTTGGTCAGCGCCATCCCCTAACTCCGCACCTGAGCCCCGAGTTCCGCAGCTGCCCGCTCAACCACCGCGGCCACCAGACGGTCCACATCTGCATCGCCAAGAGTGCGCGAATCGTCTTGCAAAATCAAGCCGATAGCGAAACTTTTGCAGCCGTTTTCGATGCCGGGACCGCGGTAAACATCGAACAACCGAAGTTCGCGCAGCAGGTCTCCGGCGGCGCCAATCACACACCGATCGAGACTGGCGAAATCGACGGCTTCGGGCAGCACCAGCGCCAGATCGCGACGCACCGACGGGAACCGCGAGAGTTCGCCGGGCTTTGGCATCGGCCGCGAGCGCACCCATTCGAGGTTCAGTTCGGCGACCAGTACCTCGCCGGTCAGATCGAGCTGGCGTGCAAGCTCTGGATGCAAGGCACCGACGAATCCTGCCACCTGTGCACCGACCATCAACTGCGCCCGACGCCCCGGATGCAGGCATTCCGGTCCGCCAGCAACCCAGCGCCCGACCCCCTCGGTCAGCGCCTCGACATCGCCTTTGAGATCATGGAAATCGACCGGGCGCGCTTTTTCGCCCCACTGCTCAGGACGGGCATCGCCGCTGACAACCAGCGACAACAGTTCGGTCTCGACCGGCGCGTTCGCGCCCGCGCGATAACTGCGGCCAAGCTCAAACAGACGGATGCGCGATTGCTGACGGTACTGATTGCGGACCAGGGCTGCGATCAGGCCCGGCAGCAGCGAGGTCCGCATGATCGCAATATCGTTGGACAACGGGTTGGCGAGGGCCAGCGTGTCGTTGGCCATGCGCCAGCGCTGCAGCTCCGATTCCCCGACAAAGGCGAAGGTGATGGCTTCGAAGTAGCCACGCGCGACCAGGCGTTCGCGCAGGCGGATCAGCGACAGTCTCGATTCGCTGACTGGCGCGACAACGATTTCGCCGCGCGGGGCCACCGTCGGAATCTGATCGTAGCCATGGATGCGCGCGACCTCCTCGATCAGATCCTCCTCGATCTCGATGTCGAAGCGCCAGGTCGGCGGCACCACGGACCAACCCTCGGCGCACGGAGTGAGCTGCATGCCCAGCGTCCACAGGATCGACTCCACCGTGGCCGCCGCAATCTCGATGCCGAGCACGCGTGCCAGCCGCGCATGGCGCAGCCGCACTGCCGCACGCACCGGCAGTTCGCCAGGAATGGTCGTCTCCACGACCGGCCCGGCGCTGCCTCCGGCGATCGCCAGCAGCAGCGCGGTCGCGCGCTCCAGCGCAAACCGCGGGAGTTCTGGATCGACGCCGCGCTCGAACCGATGCGAGGCGTCGGTATGCATGCCCAGTCTGCGTGCACGGCCGCTGATCGCCGTCGGCGCGAAGTGCGCACTCTCCAGGAATACGCGTCGCGTGCTGCTGGTGATGCGCGAGCCATAACCGCCCATCACGCCCGCCAGTGCCACCACACCCGCATCGTCGGCAATGACCAGAAATTCAGGATCGAGCGCAACTTCGCGCTCATCCAGCAGGGTGCATTGTTCGCCCTGTGCCGCTCGCCGCACCTGGATCCTGCCGCGGATGCAATCGGCGTCGAAAGCATGCAACGGCTGGCCGAGCTCCAGCATCACATAGTTGGTGACATCGACCAGCGCGCTGATTGGACGCAGGCCGGCGCGGCGCAGACGCTCGGCCATCCAGCCCGGTGTGCGCGCGGCACTGTCGAGATCACGGATCACGCGCCCGCAATAGCGTGGGCAACCGGCTCCGGGCGCCAATTCGATGGCCAGTTGCTCCGCATGGGCGGGCGCCACCGGGGCGATCGGCGACAGCTTCGCGGTGGTACCGAATTCGGCGGCCACTTCCAGTGCCAGACCGCGCATGCCGAGGCAATCGCTGCGATTCGGCGTCAGTCCGAGGTCGATCACCGCATCGGGCAATCCCACCCAGGCGGCGAACGAAGCGCCAATCGGTGCATCTCCCGGAAGTTCAAGCAGGCCGGAGGCATCGGCATCGATCCCGAGTTCCTTGCCCGAACACAGCATGCCGAAGGAGTCGACGCCGCGCAGCTTGGCGGCCTTGATCTCGAGTCCACCGGGAAGCGTCGCGCCGACGGTCGCCAACGGCGCCTTGAGTCCGACGCGCGCATTCGGTGCGCCACAGACGATCTGCAACGGCGCATCGGTGCCGACGTTGACGGTACACACGCGCAAGCGATCAGCGTTCGGATGCTGCACCGCTTCGATGATCTCGCCGATGACGACACCGGCCAGCGAACCGCCCAGCACCTCGGTGGCTTCGACTTCCAGGCCACACATCGTCAGCCGATGCGCCAGCTCCGCACGATCTGCAGGAATATCAACCAGTTCGCGCAACCAATTCTCGGAGAACTTCATTGTGGCTCTCTACTGTCAAGACGTCCCGGACAGGCATCAAGAGCCGTCCGCAAAGGACGCAAAGGACGCAAAGGACGCAAAGTAGAGCTGATTGCAAAAGAGGCTTTCATGCGTCTCTTCACGTTCGTTGCGCCTTTGCGGACCAAAGGCATTTATCGGGTTTACATGCAATTCCACCCACGAGCGAACCATTCGCGTTAGGCAAACTGCCCCAGAAAGCGCAAATCGTTCTCGAAGAACGCGCGCAGGTCGGTGACGCCGTAGCGCAGCATTGCAAAGCGCTCGACGCCGAGGCCGAAGGCGAAACCGGTGTAGCGCTCCGGATCAATGCCGCAGTTGCGCAGCACGTTCGGATGCACCATGCCGCAGCCGAGCACTTCGAGCCAGCGCTCGCTGCCGTCCGGCAGTTCCCAGTTCATCAGCACATCGGCGGACGGCTCGGTGAACGGAAAGTACGACGGCCGGAACAGCAGCTTGGGCTCGCGCTCGAAGAACGCACGCACGAAGTTCAGCAGCGTGCCCTTGAGATCAGCGAAGTTGATGTCCTCGCCCACCACCAGGCCCTCGACCTGATGGAACATCGGCGAATGCGTCTGGTCCGAATCGCTGCGATAGACCTTGCCGGGAATGATCACGCGCACCGGCGGCTGCTGCTCCAGCATCACGCGGATCTGCACCGGCGAGGTATGCGTACGCAGCAGCCGGCCGTCGGGAAAATAGAAAGTGTCGTGCATCGTCCGCGCCGGATGATCCGGCGGGAAGTTCAAGGCCTCGAAGTTGTGCCAGTCGTCCTCGATCTCGGGGCCGTCGGCCACCGTGTAGCCGAGGTGCTCGAAGATGCCGACGATGCGATCCATCGCGCGAGTGATCGGGTGCAGGCCGCCGACACCGATCTGGCGGCCCGGCAGGCTGATGTCGATGCGCTCGCGTTCAAGCTTGGCGGCCAGGGCCAGTGCGTCCAGCGTCGCCTTGCGCGCATTCATGGCCTCGCTGATGGCGTCGCGCAAGCGATTGACTGCGGCGCCATGCAGCTTGCGCTCGTCGGGAGACAAAGTGCCAAGAGACTTCAACAGCGCGGTGACGCTGCCGGATTTGCCGAGGAATTCGACGCGCAGCGCGTCGAGCGCGGTGGGATCCGACGCGGAGTCGATGCGCGGCAGCGCATCGCGGAGAACTTGCTCGAGGTTCATGTCTTGCCCAAAGATCGATGCCGCAGAAACGAGAACGGGGAAAAGCAAGCTTCTCCCCGTCCGGTACCAGCGATGACGTTGGTCGCGAAACCAGCGCAGATCCGACGTTCGCGTTGCCTGCAGAGCCAGGTGACATTCGGCTGCGTATCGCCCAACCCGGCTGCGTGTCACGTAGCCCTTGCGGGCAACGTGACCTGCAAATCAGGCCGCCAGCTTTGCCTTGGCCTGATCGGCAATTGCCGCAAACGCCACCATGTCATGCACCGCGAGATCAGCCAGGACCTTGCGGTCGATCTTGATGCCGGCCTTGGTCAGACCATTGATCAAGCGGCTGTAGCTCATGCCGCACATGCGCGCGGCAGCGTTGATGCGGACGATCCACAGCGAGCGGTATTCGCGCTTCTTCAGCTTGCGGCCGATGTAGGCGTACTGCAGCGCCTTGGTCACTGCCTGCTTGGCGACGCGATAAACCCTGCGGCGGGCGTTGTAGTAGCCCTTCGCGCGCGACAGCAGCTTCTTGTGGCGCCGACGCGCCGTTACACCACGTTTGACTCGTGCCATTTCGAAGTCCTCCCTTATGCGTACGGCAGCATGCGTGCGACGCGACCTGCGTCTTCCGCCCGAACATGATTCGGAGCGCGCAAACCACGCTTACGCTTGGTCGACTTCTTGGTCAGGATGTGGCTCTTGAACGCGTGGCCACACTTGAACTTGCCCGAGCCGGTCTTGCGGAAGCGCTTGGCCGCCGCCCGGTTGGTTTTCATCTTTGGCATTGTCTTTCCTTCACTCACTTGATTGAGCCAGCGGGTGACCGATGTCGCTCATGCGAGCAACGCCGGTACTTTCCTGATCCGTACCCGATTGACTGCGTAGACCCGGTTGCCCGGAGGAGTAACCCGCCAGATCCCTGGCGGGGGTGCTGCAGCAGCCGGCGAGACTAACCGGATGCCGTAGAGCAGGCGATCAGGCCGGCACTACCTTTTTCTTGGGCGAGATCATCATGCTCATCACCCGACCCTCGACCCGCGAGCGTTGCTCGACCACCGCGTCCTCACCCACTTCCTGCGCAATGCGCGTCAGCATCGCGTCGCCGATATTGATGTGGGCGAGCTCGCGGCCGCGAAACCGCAAGTTGATCTTGACCTTGTCGCCCTCTTCCAGGAAGCGGCGAATTGCCCGCATCTTGACCTGGAAGTCGCCGTCGTCGGTACCCGGACGGAACTTCATTTCCTTGATTTCGACCTGCTTCTGCTTCTTCTTGGCCAGATTGGCCTTTTTCTGCAGGTCGAACTTGAACTTGCCGAAATCCATGATCCGACAGACCGGCGGCTCGGCATTCGGCTGGATCTCCACGAGGTCGAGCCCGGCATCCTGCGCCATGCGCAGAGCGTCGAGTCGAGCCAGGATTCCGACCTGTTCGCCATCGGGGCCGATCACGCGAATCTGCGGGACACGGATATCTTCATTCTTCCGGGTGGGACGTTCCAGGACAGCTATGGCTGCGACTCCTTGGCAATCAGACCGATGGAAACGGCATCGGCACCGTCAACGACCGCAGGACAGCGCTTCCGCCCGCAAGCGATCAGCGAATTCCGCAACCGTCATGACGCCGAGATCCTCCCCCGTACGACGGCGGACCGAGATACTCCCCAACTCCTTTTCGCGATCGCCCGCGACCAGCAGGTAAGGGATCTTCTGCAGCGTGTGCTCGCGGATTTTATAGCCGACCTTCTCGTTCCTCAAGTCCGAAACGACCCGAAAGTCTTGGTTGGCAAGGGTTTTGGCCACTTCTTCGACATAATTTGCCTGGGCGTCGGTAATTCCCATCACCACGGCCTGCACTGGCGCCAACCACGCAGGCATCGCGCCGGCATGATTCTCGATCAGAATGCCGATGAAACGCTCCAGCGAACCGAGGATCGCGCGATGCAACATGACCGGCGTCTTGCGGCTGGAATCTTCCGCCACGTACTCCGCTCCGAGCCGCGCGGTCATCGAAAAATCCACCTGGATGGTGCCGCATTGCCACAGGCGGCCGATCGCATCCTTCAGCGTGAACTCGATCTTCGGCCCGTAAAAGGCACCTTCGCCCGGCTGCAGCTGGTAGTCGATACCCTCGGACTCCAGTGCCGTCTGCAGCGCCGCCTCGGCCTTGTCCCAGATCTCGTCGGAACCGACGCGTTTGGCCGGCCGCGTCGACAGCTTGTAGAGGATCTCGTCGAAGCCGAAGTCACGATAGACCTTGCGCAGCAGCGCGATGAACGCCGACACCTCGGACTGGATCTGGTCTTCGGTGCAGAAGATGTGGCCATCGTCCTGGGTGAAGCCGCGCACGCGCATGATGCCGTGCAGCGCGCCGGACGGCTCGTTGCGGTGGCAGGCGCCGAATTCGCCGAAGCGGATCGGCAGTTCGCGATAGCTGTGCAGCCCGTGGTTGTAGATCTGCACATGTCCCGGGCAGTTCATCGGCTTGACCGCGTAATCGCGGTTCTCCGAGTGCGTCGTGAACATGTTGTCCTTGAAGTTCTCCCAGTGGCCGGACTTCTCCCACAGCGTGCGGTCGAGGATCTGCGGTCCGCGCACTTCCTGGTAGCCGTTGTCGCGGTAGACGCGGCGCATGTACTGCTCGACCACCTGCCACAGCGCCCAGCCTTTCGGATGCCAGAACACCAGGCCCGGCGCCTCGTCCTGCATGTGGAACAGATCGAGTTGCTTGGCCAATTTGCGGTGATCGCGCTTCTCGGCTTCTTCCAGTTGCATCAGGTAGGCGGCGAGGTCCTTCTTGTTCAGCCAGGCCGTACCGTAGATGCGCTGCAACTGCTGGTTCTTCGAATCGCCACGCCAGTAGGCGCCGGCGACCTTCATCAGCTTGAAGCTGCCGAGTTTTGCGGTGTTCGGCAC